>NZ_VIVB01000033.1:0-1001 GCF_007828605.1 Pantoea sp. SJZ147 | reverse complement strand
ACGGGCCTACGTTAGAACACCAAACATTAAAGGGTGGTATTTCAAGGATGGCTCCACGCAGACTGGCGTCCACGCTTCAAAGCCTCCCACCTATCCTACACATCAAGGCTCAGTGTTCAGTGTCAAGCTGTAGTAAAGGTTCACGGGGTCTTTCCGTCTTGCCGCGGGTACACTGCATCTTCACAGCGATTTCAATTTCACTGAGTCTCGGGTGGAGACAGCCTGGCCATCATTACGCCATTCGTGCAGGTCGGAACTTACCCGACAAGGAATTTCGCTACCTTAGGACCGTTATAGTTACGGCCGCCGTTTACCGGGGCTTCGATCAAGAGCTTCAGCTTGCGCTTAACCCCATCAATTAACCTTCCGGCACCGGGCAGGCGTCACACCGTATACGTCCACTTTCGTGTTTGCACAGTGCTGTGTTTTTAATAAACAGTTGCAGCCAGCTGGTATCTTCGACTGCCTTCAGCTCCGTCAGCAAGTGACTTCACCTGGTGGCAGCGTGCCTTCTCCCGAAGTTACGGCACCATTTTGCCTAGTTCCTTCACCCGAGTTCTCTCAAGCGCCTTGGTATTCTCTACCTGACCACCTGTGTCGGTTTGGGGTACGATTTTGTGTTACCTGATGCTTAGAGGCTTTTCCTGGAAGCAGGGCATTTATCACTTCAGCACCGTAGTGCCTCGTCGTCACGCCTCAGTGTAAAGTGAACCGGATTTGCCTGGAACACACACCTACACGCTTAAACCGGGACAACCGTCGCCCGGCTGATATAGCCTTCTCCGTCCCCCCTTCGCAGTAACACCAAGTACAGGAATATTAACCTGTTTCCCATCGACTACGCCTTTCGGCCTCGCCTTAGGGGTCGACTCACCCTGCTCCGATTAACGTTGAACAGGAACCCTTGGTCTTCCGGCGACAAGGTTTTTCACCTTGTTTATCGTTACTTATGTCAGCATTCGCACTTCTGATACCTCCAGCATGCCTCACAGCACACCTTC
>NZ_VIVB01000032.1:0-1144 GCF_007828605.1 Pantoea sp. SJZ147 | reverse complement strand
GGATCAGAATGCCACGGTGAATACGTTCCCGGGCCTTGTACACACCGCCCGTCACACCATGGGAGTGGGTTGCAAAAGAAGTAGGTAGCTTAACCTCCGGGAGGGCGCTTACCACTTTGTGATTCATGACTGGGGTGAAGTCGTAACAAGGTAACCGTAGGGGAACCTGCGGTTGGATCACCTCCTTACCTGAAGATACCTTCCCGCGAAGTGCTCACACAGATTGTCTGATAGAAAGTAACGAGCAGAAAAAACCTCTACAGGCTTGTAGCTCAGGTGGTTAGAGCGCACCCCTGATAAGGGTGAGGTCGGTGGTTCAAGTCCACTCAGGCCTACCAAATTTCTTCTCATGCTGCGTTAAAGCGCCGCTCGTATAGTGAACTATACGTCGCGACCCTTTGCCTTGCCTGAAAAGAAATTACCGTTTATCACAAACGGGACTCCTGGTGAGTGGTAGTAGTGGTCTCTGCAGTAACTGTATGGGGCTATAGCTCAGCTGGGAGAGCGCCTGCCTTGCACGCAGGAGGTCAGCGGTTCGATCCCGCTTAGCTCCACCATACTGATATTACTGTATTTCTGAAAAATACTTCAGAGCGTACCGGCAACGGTGTGCTGCGAAGTATTATGCTCTTTAACAATCCGGAACAAGCTGAAAATTTGAAACGACGCATTGTCGTGTTCCTCCGTAATAAGGAACACAGCACAACGCGTTCGGGTCTCTCAAAAACTTACAGCTTACAAGCTAACTGTGAAGCCGTTACGGCAGAACAGATAAACGCCTGTGGGTTGTGAGGTTAAGCGACTAAGCGTACACGGTGGATGCCCTGGCAGTCAGAGGCGATGAAGGGCGTGCTAATCTGCGATAAGCGCCGGTAAGGTGATATGAACCGCAACAACCGGCGATACCCGAATGGGGAAACCCAGTGTGACTCGTCACACTATCATGCAGTGAATACATAGCTGTATGAGGCGAACCGGGGGAACTGAAACATCTAAGTACCCCGAGGAAAAGAAATCAACCGAGATTCCCCCAGTAGCGGCGAGCGAACGGGGAGGAGCCCAGAACCATCATCAGCTTGTGCATCAGTGGAAGCGTCTGGAAAGTCGCAGGGTACAGGGTGATACTCCCGTACACAAAGGTGCA
>NZ_VIVB01000031.1:0-1221 GCF_007828605.1 Pantoea sp. SJZ147 | reverse complement strand
TGACCTGCTCCCCGTTGATTAATACACCGCGATGTTAGTAATGTCTTCATAAGCCACATGAGGACATTCCCATGAAGAAGCGTTTTTCCGACCAACAGATCATCAGTATCCTCCGCGAAGCTGAAGCCGGGGTTTCTGCCCGTGAACTCTGCCGCAAGCACGCCATTTCCGACGCCACCTTTTATACCTGGCGTAAGAAGTATGGTGGTATGGAGGTGCCCGAGGTTAAGCGCCTGAAGTCGCTTGAAGAAGAGAACGCCAGACTCAAGAAGCTGCTTGCCGAAGCCATGCTGGATAAGGAGGCACTCCAGGTGGCTCTGGGGCGAAAGTACTGACGACAGACCAGAAGCGGGAAGCCGTTGAGTTTATGTGTGGTGCGACCGGTCTGTCGCAACGTCGTGCCTGCAGACTCACAGGTTTGTCCCTGTCGACCTGCCGCTATGACGCTCAGCGTCCGGCGGATGATGCCCATTTATCAGGGCGCATTACTGAACTGGCACTGGAGCGCAGGCGTTTTGGCTACCGCCGCATATGGCAGTTACTGCGCCGTGAAGGGCTTCTGGTTAATCACAAGCGCGTGTACCGCCTTTATCATCTGAACGGGCTGGGCGTTAAACGCAGACGTCGTCGTAAAGGGCTGGCAACAGAACGTCTGCCGCTGCTCCGCCCGGCGGCGCCCAACCTGACTTGGTCGATGGATTTTGTCATGGACGCGCTCGCCACCGGTCGCAGGATCAAGTGCCTGACCTGTGTGGACGACTTCACGAAGGAATGCCTGACGGTCACTGTTGCCTTTGGGATTTCAGGCGTGCAGGTGACACACATTCTGGACAGCATTGCGCTGTTTCGAGGCTATCCGGCGGCGATAAGAACTGACCAGGGGCCGGAGTTCACCTGCCGCGCACTGGATCAATGGGCTTTTGAGCATGGTGTTGAGTTGCGCTTAATCCAGCCGGGCAAGCCAACGCAGAACGGATTTATCGAGAGCTTTAACGGACGATTTCGCGATGAATGTCTGAATGAGCACTGGTTCAGCGATATCGTTCACGCCAGGAAAGTCATTAAAGATTGGCGGCAGGATTATAACGAGTATCGTCCGCATTCAGCACTGAATTATCAGACGCCATCAGAGTTTGCAGCACGGTGGCGGAATGGAAAATGTGAAGGTAAACAAACCGACATTACTAACTGATGGTTGTATCTAATACTGGGGGCAGGTCA
>NZ_VIVB01000030.1:0-1225 GCF_007828605.1 Pantoea sp. SJZ147 | reverse complement strand
GCTGTGAGTTCAACCGATGGATGCAACACACTGGCTAAACCGCTCTGCGGGTGATTCATAGTCTAGCGTTTTTCTCGGCCTTTCGTTGAGCTGTCTGGCAACACTGTTTAGTCTTTGCTGGCTGTGAACCGATAAGTCAGTCCCTTTTGGAAAATATTGTCTGAGCAATCTGTTCGTATTTTCATTTGAGCCACGTTGCCAGGGCGATTGTGGATCACAGAAATAAATCTGAATGTCTGTCGCTACAGTAAATCGGGTGTGGCTGGTCATTTCAGCCCCCCGATCCCATGTTAGTGTTTTATAAAGCTCAGCAGGTAATTCCCGGGCTTGTCTGATGAGCGCAGATATAACCGTTATGGTCTTGTTGTCTCTGATTTTGGCCAGCATAACAAAGCGGGAATGGCGTTCTACGAGAGTGACGATATAGGAGTTTTTCGAGCCCTGGATCAGATCACCTTCCCAGTGACCCGGTATGGCTCTGTCTGCGACTTCAGGTGGCCTTTCGCTTATCGGTATCGCATCCGGGATTGATCCTAACCCTTTCCCTTTAAGCGATGATGTTCTGGATCTACGAACCACTCTTCCGCTTCTGAGGCATTGCTGCAGCTCTTTTTTTAATGCCCCCCGGGTTTGTATAAAAAGCGTTTTATAAATCGTTTCGTGTGACACATACATTTCCTGATTATCCGGATAACAGCGCTTCAGCCAACCGGCGATCTGTTCCGGCGACCAGTCCTGATGCATCTTCTCTGCAATAATTTTACACAATGCGGGGCTTTCAATTAGCTTGCAAGGTTTTGGTCTCAGAGCATTTTCCCACGCAGCAGTGTCGGCTTTTGCTGCACGGTATTGTTTGGCACCTCCGTGCCTCCTGACCTCGCGGCTAATCGTTGAGGGCGCTCTTGATAATTTGGCTGCGATGTCCCTGATACTGCGTTTTGCTACCAGTCCTCTGGATATCTCCTCTCTTTCATCAAGCGAAAGCGCTAATCGGTGCCGTTTTCGCACGGGAGGACGATAGCCACCTGTCTGGTGGATTGTGGGCATGATAGAAGAATGAAATCTGTCGAACATTCTGGCGATATCATGCAGGGAATCACCTTGCTTATATCTGTCCCAGATAATCGCCTTCTGCTCTGGCGTGTAGTTAATCCGAGTTCTTCGTTTCATGGCAACGTCCCCCTTGATTAAGGATAGCGTTGCATCGACCCATTGAACTCACAGC
>NZ_VIVB01000029.1:0-1258 GCF_007828605.1 Pantoea sp. SJZ147 | reverse complement strand
CTGTAGTGGCACACTGAATTTGGCCACCTGAATAGAGGTGATATCATCACCTCACAGTAAAAACAGGTGACATTATGACCGGACGTAACAGACGCAATTTTAGCCCCGAGTTTCGCCTCGAAGCTGCCCAGCTTGTACTCGATCAGCATTACACCGTTGCCGCCGCTGCTACGGCAATGAACGTCGGCAAATCCACAATGGACAAATGGGTTCGACAATTGAAAGAAGAGCGAGCGGGAAAATCACCCACTGCTTCACCCATGACACCTGAGCAGATTGAAATACGCGAGCTAAAGAAAAGACTTCAACGCGTTGAAATGGAAAGGGATATATTAAAAAAGGCTACCGCGCTCTTGATGTCAGACTCCCTGAACAATTCTCATTAGTTGAGAAACTCAGGGCGCGGTTTCCTGTTGCTGTTGTGTGCAACGTGTTTGGGGTTCATCGCAGCAGTTATAAATACTGGCGGCAGCCCAGGAAGCCTGACGCCACGAGAGTGGCATTACTGAGCCTTGTGCGTGAAGTTTATCGCGAAAGTAACGGCTCAGCAGGAGCGCGAAGCATTGCCGCGATGGTCACCACCAAAGGTATAAAACTGAGCCGCTGGCGGGCAACAAAGCTAATGAAAGCGCTCAATATTATCAGCTGTCAGCAACCTGGCCATCGTTATAAGAAGGCGTCTAAGGAACACATTGAGATCCCTAATTATCTGGATCGCCAGTTTGCTGTTACCGAGCCTAATCAGGCCTGGTGCGGTGATGTGACTTATATCTGGACGGGAAAACGCTGGGCTTATCTGGCTGTAGTACTCGATTTGTTTTCCCGTAAACCGGTTGGCTGGGCGATGTCATTTTTCCCTGATTCAGCACTGACAGGTAAAGCCCTGTCGATGGCCTGGGAAGCACGGGGAAAACCGGCTAATTTACTGTATCACTCGGATCAAGGCAGTCACTATACCAGCAGGAATTTCAGGCAGTTACTGTGGAGATATCAGATAAAGCAAAGTCTGAGTCGCCGGGGAAATTGCTGGGATAACAGCCCAATGGAACGGTTCTTCAGAAGTCTGAAAACAGAGTGGTTACCGGATAATGGCTACGCTAATTTTAGCCAAGCCAGCACGGCAATAACGAATTACATCACAGGATATTACAGCCAGCTCAGACCTCATCAATATAATGGTGGTTTGACGCCGAATGAATCAGAAAGATTGTTTTGGAAAAACTCTAAAGCCGTGGCCAGTTTTTGTTGACCACTACAG
>NZ_VIVB01000027.1:0-5667 GCF_007828605.1 Pantoea sp. SJZ147 | reverse complement strand
GCGGCTTTAGCGCGGTGGTCCCACCTGACCCCATGCCGAACTCAGAAGTGAAACGCCGTAGCGCCGATGGTAGTGTGGGGTCTCCCCATGCGAGATTAGGGAACTGCCAGGCATCAAACAAGTGAAGAAGCCCTGAACGAAAGTTCAGGGCTTTTTTACGTGCGTAACCGGTGAAAAGCGGGTCTTCAAGATCGCTCCTCCTGCTTTATTGCCTTCTGCACATAGCCATTCTTATCCTCATATGTAACACAACCGCAAAATCATCCTGTATTACCCTGCTTGTACCTGCTCAATTCGCTCTGTTCCCGCTGCTATTGAGATTATTCAAGAGCAACAGCATCCCAGAAAGCCATTCACCGCACGCAATTTCCCCCGCATTATCGTTGTGATGCGGTAAACTACGGCCAGATTAACCAGTTAAGGCCGTCTCATGTCCAGTTCGAACACCTCATTAAAAGCCGACAACACGCTGGGGCTTGATGTCAGCGCAAAAACACGCATTGTCGCCGAAACGCCTGAAGCGATACTTTCAGCCTGGCAAATGAGCCAGCACAATCAGCAACCTTTTTTGGTCCTTGGGGAAGGCAGCAACGTGCTGTTCCTTGAAGACTTCGCGGGCATTGTCGTGATCAACCGTATCAAAGGGGTTGAGATCCGCGATGAGAATGAGAGCTGGAAACTGCATGTTGGGGCGGGTGAGAACTGGCATCAACTGGTGAAAACTACGCTGGAGAAAGGGATTTCTGGCCTGGAAAACCTTGCGCTCATTCCTGGAATGGTGGGATCAGCACCTATCCAGAATATTGGCGCTTATGGGGTAGAGTTAAAAGATGTATGTGAGTACGTCGACGTGCTGAATTTGCATACCGGCATCACGCAACGCCTGAGCCGGGAGGCGTGCCAGTTTGGTTACCGTGACAGTATTTTCAAACACCAGTACCAGTCAGGCTATACGATTATTGCCGTCGGTTTCTCATTAAAAAAACACTGGCAGCCCGTCCTCACCTATGGTGATTTAAAAACGCTGAATCCTGCGACGGCAAATGCCTGGGATGTCTTCCATGCGGTCTGCCATATGCGACAGAGTAAATTACCGGATCCGAAAATAACCGGTAACGTGGGCAGTTTTTTTAAAAACCCGGTGATAACAGGTCCGCAGGCCGCTGCGTTGCTGAATGAGTACCCGACGATGCCAAATTACCCTCAGCCTACAGGTTATATTAAACTTGCAGCAGGCTGGCTTATCGATCAATGCCAGCTCAAAGGCTACCGGATTGGCGGTGCGGAAGTTCACCAGCAACAGGCTTTAGTGTTAATCAATGCTGGAAATGCCACACCTGATGACATTGTCGCTCTGGCAAAAAGCGTGCGCGCACACGTAGGTGAAAAATTTAATGTCTGGCTGGAGCCAGAAGTCCGTTTCATTAAGGCACAAGGTGAATGCAACGCTGTAGAGGTAATCTCATGAAGGATCACAGCGTACCATTGAAATTAATCGATATCCTGGCAGATGGCGAATTTCACTCTGGTGAGCAGCTAGGAGAAACGCTTGGCATGAGCCGTGCGGCGATTAATAAGCATATTCAAACGCTGAAAAGTTGGGGCCTTGACGTGTATACCGTGACGGGTAAAGGCTACAGTTTCCCTGCACCGCTTCAGTTACTGAATGAACAAGAGATTCTTGCTCAGCTGTCCCAGCCTGATATTGCAGTCATACCAGTGATTGATTCAACGAATCAGTATTTACTCGAACGCATGAATTCACTGCCCTCAGGATCGGTCTGTGTTGCTGAATATCAGCAAGCAGGGCGAGGACGACGTGGGCGGCACTGGTTTTCGCCTTTTGGTGCCAACCTCTATATGTCTATGTACTGGCGTCTGGAACAGGGACCGGCTGCTGCAATGGGGCTCAGTCTGGTGATTGGTATCATTATGGCAGAGACCCTGCAGTCGCTGGGTGCCCAAGACGTACGGGTGAAATGGCCCAACGATATTTACCTTAATGACAGAAAGTTAGCAGGTATTTTAGTCGAATTAACCGGTAAAACCGGCGATGCCGCTCATATTGTCATTGGTGCCGGAATAAATCTGGCGATGAGAAATGCCGAAGCAGCCCAGATTAATCAGGGCTGGATTAATTTGCAGGAAGCTGGCGTAACCATTAATCGTAACGAGCTTGCGGCCAAACTGATCAATCGCCTGCGTGAAGCATTACCCGTGTTTGAGCAGGAAGGCTTAGTCCCCTTTGTCGCGCGCTGGGCTGAACTGGATAACTTCATTAATCGCCCGGTGAAATTACTGATTGGCGAACGAGAAGTGCACGGCATCGCTCGCGGTATTGATAACCAGGGTGGTTTGCAGCTTGAACAAGACGGGATAATTAAATCGTGGGTCGGGGGAGAAATATCGCTTCGACCGCTTTGAGGAATAAATAAAGCCTGCTTTTTAGCAGGCTTTATATACCGTTGACTATTTTCTGAGACGCAGCTTTTCTACCGCATGGTTCCCGCTTTTAGTCATAATCAAACTGGCCCTTTCACGTGTAGGAAGAATATTTTCCTTAAGGTTCAACCAGTTAATTTCTTTCCACAACGCGCCGGCAATGTTCACAG
This sequence comes from Pantoea sp. SJZ147, assembly GCF_007828605.1. Lineage (NCBI taxonomy): Bacteria > Pseudomonadati > Pseudomonadota > Gammaproteobacteria > Enterobacterales > Erwiniaceae > Pantoea > Pantoea sp. SJZ147. The sequence goes on along the minus strand of NZ_VIVB01000027.1, from coordinate 3,055 downwards.
CCTCGTCCTCAGGCAACTGAGCATAGTGGTGAAAATAAGAGTTGGGATCGGTAAAAGCGCCCTGACGAAATTTCAGAAAACGATTCACATACCAGCGCTGTAATAGATCTTCTTCCGCATCTACGTAGATTGAAAAATCCACAAAATCAGAGACAAAAACATGATGCGGATCGTGAGGATAATCCATGCCACTCTGCAGCACATTTAATCCTTCCAGAATCAGAATGTCAGGTTGCTTAACCACCTTGTCACCATCCGGAATCACATCATAAATTAAATGGGAATAGACGGGAGCCGTGACCTGGCTGGCCCCTGACTTAAGGTCAGAAACAAATTTAACCAGCCGATGCATATCATAGGATTGAGGAAAGCCTTTTTTCTTCATTAAGCCGCGTTCTTTAAGCACAGCGTTGGGATGAAGAAAACCATCTGTCGTAATGAGCTCAACCTTACGGTGTCCGGGCCAGCGGCTCAGAAGCGCCTGTAAAACACGTGCGGTAGTACTTTTGCCAACCGCGACGCTGCCTGCAATGCTGATGATATAGGGAATTTTTTGCCCATTCGTTCCCAGAAACTGTTCCAGCACGGCCTGGCGGCGGACATTTGAACTGATATAGAAATTAAGTAAACGTGAGAGTGGCAGATAGATTTCTGCCACTTCTTCAATTGAAAGATCTTCATTGATCCCTTTCAATTGGGCGATCTCATCCTCTGACAGCGTCATGGGAACCGAGTCGCGTAATGCCGCCCACTGTTCACGTGTGAACTGTAAATAAGGCGTGGTGAGTGATGTCGTTTTATCCATAAGTATACATTTGACTGCAGATTCAAACCCATCTGTACATTTTGCCGATCACTATCCGGGTAGTGTAGAGAAATGAATTGCCGGTCACAGGGTTATTAACGAGAACAATGGGCTGGAGGGTATCACCAGTATAGCTTTTAAAAGAAGTAAAAAATAAACAGTAAACTGCTTTCGCAAGGCTCACCGCAGATTTTGATAAATCTTCAATGTAGGGGCTTGAAATCTTTAATCGTTATGCTTTTTTATCCTCGTTGAGGCATCAGCCACTTCTTAAGTAAAAATGGCAGTAACCGTCATTACGTCTGGATAGCCATATATTGAGGATATGCCGCACATTGACATCGGGTCTTGTTGACATAATTCGCACCCATGTTGATACCACAGTGCAGTAGTCGTACTCAGCATGCAGTCTGAAAGCTGCACCAGGCACATAAACCATGTGCTGCCACGCCTTCTCTGGCGTTAAGACTTCCCCGCTGGAGGTGGGTCCCCGCTTCCCCTGTCGCCTGTGAAGCCCTTACAGGCTATCAGAACGCTGCACCGGGCACGTACACTATGGACTGCCACGTCTTCTCTGGCGTTAAGCGCATTGACGCTGTATATGGTCTCTGCTTCCCCTGTCGCGCTGTGCACCCTCATCAGGCTGTATGAAAGCGACACCAGACACATACATCATGGGCTTACAGTTTAAGCCTATCCCCGCTGGGTTGTTGTCTCAGCGGCTCCTGTCACGCCAGTTTGTCCACACAGGCTCTCTGTCAGCTGCCATGATGCGTCAGGCACATGCACAGGAGCTTTCTCTATAACGTTAAGCACATCCTCGCGACTTGTGTCTTGGCATCTCCTGTCGCGCTAAGCATGTTCACACAGGCTTATTATCTGTCACTGTAGGATTACGGGTTGTCTCCCACCTTCCTCTGTCACATCACACTTCCCCGAAGGAGCGGTCTGCATCTCTCCATCTAAGGCGGATCATCATGACAAGCAGTGACCGGTGAAGGATTCTTTAGGGGTGCAGCTCGTGCTGAGGCTTGTGTGACTGCACGATTTAAATTGAAGTGCGGTTTAGTCGGTTGAAAACTGAGCAGTTAATACACTTTTTGGCTGAGTAAGCCAAAAAACGTGATGCAGCCGGACAAATAAAGGGGCAATACCCTGCAGGGCGCAAAAAGGCCATGGCGAGAGTGAAGAGAAATTTTGACCAGTAATTGGGTGTTATTTCTGCAGATCGGGGATAAATTGCGATGCTTTGCACAAATAGTAAGCGATAGAACAAAAACAGTGATTTTTTTGTTGCATCCTTCTGCCGACCTTCCTAGAATGCGCGTCACTTGATGCCGGCTTAGCTCAGTTGGTAGAGCAACTGACTTGTAATCAGTAGGTCACCAGTTCGATTCCGGTAGCCGGCACCATCAAGTAGGTGGGATTCCCGAGCGGCCAAAGGGAGCAGACTGTAAATCTGCCGTCACAGACTTCGAAGGTTCGAATCCTTCTCCCACCACCATCTCAACCCCAGGGTTGAGAAACAGATAAACAACCTGTTTGTCTGGCAGGTGAGTCACTTCTTCTCACCCTGAATTCAGATTGGGTGTAAGCTCAGTCAAAGCCAGTCAGCTCCGCTGACAGGCGAAGAATAATAGGGGACTTCCCCTGTTATTCACAAGCTACAGAAAGAACAGGTAGCCGAGTTCCAGGATGCGGGCATCGTATAATGGCTATTACCTCAGCCTTCCAAGCTGATGATGCGGGTTCGATTCCCGCTGCCCGCTCCAGATGTGCTGATATGGCTCAGTTGGTAGAGCGCACCCTTGGTAAGGGTGAGGTCCCCAGTTCGACTCTGGGTATCAGCACCACTTCCTTTATCTCCCTCCTGATTTTTCTCTGTAACTCCTTGCAGTCAGGCAATGCCTGGTTAATGTGACTATATCTTTGATATATCCGTGTCTTAGAGGGACTAGCGATGGCTAAAGAGCAATTTCAACGTAACAAACTGCACGTAAACGTGGGAACCATCGGTCACGTTGACCACGGTAAAACCACCCTGACTGCAGCTATCACCACCGTTCTGGCTAAAACCAACGGTGGCCAGGCGCGTGCGTTCGACCAGATCGACAGCACCCCGGAAGAAAAAGCACGTGGTATCACCATCAACACCGCACACGTTGAGTATGAAACCCCGTCTCGCCACTATGCGCACGTTGACTGCCCAGGCCACGCCGACTATGTGAAAAACATGATCACCGGTGCTGC
>NZ_VIVB01000026.1:0-5750 GCF_007828605.1 Pantoea sp. SJZ147 | reverse complement strand
GAGTGCCCACACAGATTGTCTGATAAATTGTTAAAGAGCAGTGCGAACAGCGGGTTAACCGTCTGTCGCGAGGTGGCGTATATTACGCTTTCCTCTTTCAGAGTCAACTTATTTTTCAGAAGTTTTTCTCCGGCGGTTCAGTTTCCTGAACCTCTCAACACCGCATTCCGTAAGCCGTTGTGCCGTGTCAGTGGAGGCGCATTATAGGCAAATATTTTAGGCTGACAAGCGCTAATTCAAATAAATCTTTCGAGTGCTCACTTTCCAGGCAATGCGCTTTAAAAACCACCCAAACCGCAACTAGCAGGTACAAAAAACGGGCATTTCGCCCGTTTTTGCAGAGATGACCTTACTGATGCGCCGTAATGACGTCGTCTTTTACATCCATCTCAATCACTTTGCCCGGAACCAGCGCACCAGAAAGAATCTGCTGTGCCAGTGGGTTTTCTATCTGCTGCTGGATAGCGCGTTTCAATGGACGCGCACCGTAAACCGGGTCATAACCGTTTTCACCCAGCAGTTTGATTGCGGCTTCAGAGATATGCAGCTGATAGCCTCGGTCTTCCAGACGTTTATACAATCGCTGTAGCTGAATCTGAGCAATAGAAGCAATATGCTGCTCACCCAACGGATGGAACACCACCACTTCATCAATACGGTTCACAAACTCCGGACGGAAATGCTGACCCACAACGCCCATGACCAGCCCTTTCATCTCGGCATAATTCAGATTACCGAAACGTTCCTGAATCAAATCTGAACCCAGGTTAGACGTCATGATCACAACCGTATTGCGGAAATCAACAGTGCGTCCTTGCCCGTCCGTCAACCGGCCATCATCCAGCACCTGCAGCAGGATATTGAAGACATCGGGATGCGCCTTCTCAATCTCATCCAGCAGGATCACCGAATAAGGACGACGGCGAACCGCTTCAGTCAGATAACCACCCTCTTCATAGCCGACATAACCGGGAGGTGCACCCACCAGCCGCGATACGGAGTGTTTCTCCATAAATTCGGACATGTCGATACGAACCATCGCATCGTCACTGTCAAACAGGAAGTTAGCCAGTGATTTACACAATTCCGTTTTACCTACCCCGGTTGGCCCCAGAAACAGGAACGACCCGACAGGACGATTTGGATCGGCCAGACCTGCGCGGCTACGGCGAATGGCATTAGAAACCGCTTCAACCGCTTCATCCTGTCCAATCACGCGTGAGTGAAGCGACTGCTCCATACGCAGAAGTTTGTCACGCTCCCCTTCCATCATGCGAGCGACCGGAATACCCGTCCAGCGCGCCAGGACATCGGCAATCTCTACATCTGTTACGCGGTTGCGCAGCAGCTTCATGGTCTTGCCTTCAGCCTGTGTAGCGGAAGCCAACTGTTTTTCCAGCGCCGGGATCTTGCCATACTGCAGTTCTGACATCTGCGCCAGATCGCCGGAACGACGAGCCTGCTCAAGCGTAAGCCGTGCCTGCTCCAGTTCCGCTTTAATATTCTGCGTACCCGTTAACGAGGCTTTTTCCGCTTTCCACTCTTCTTCCAGCTCGGCATATTCACGCTCTTTCTGGTTTAGCTCGGCTTCCAGCATATCCAGACGCTTGACGCTGGCATCGTCAGACTCTTTCTTCAACGCCTGCTGTTCCAGCTTCAACTGGATAATGCGGCGTTCCAGACGATCCAGCGCTTCAGGTTTGGAGTCAATCTGCATACGGATACTGGATGCTGCCTCGTCAATCAGGTCAATTGCCTTGTCCGGCAACTGGCGGTCGGCGATGTAGCGGTGTGAAAGCGTGGCGGCTGCGACGATAGCCGGGTCAGTGATCTGCACGTGGTGGTGCAGCTCATAGCGCTCTTTCAAACCACGCAAAATCGCGATGGTATCTTCAACGCTTGGCTCTGCCACAAACACTTTCTGGAAACGACGCTCCAGGGCGGCATCTTTTTCTATGTACTGGCGATACTCGTCCAGCGTGGTGGCACCAACGCAGTGCAGCTCACCACGAGCCAGCGCAGGCTTGAGCATATTACCGGCATCCATCGCACCGTCTGCTTTACCCGCACCAACCATCGTATGCAGTTCGTCGATAAACAGAATGACATTGCCTTCCTGTTTTGACAGGTCGCTAAGTACCCCTTTCAGGCGCTCTTCGAATTCACCACGGTATTTCGCCCCCGCCACCAGCGCTCCCATATCCAATGCGAGTACACGGCGGCCTTTCAGCCCTTCCGGCACTTCACCATTGATAATGCGCTGTGCCAGCCCTTCAACGATGGCAGTTTTACCCACACCAGGCTCACCGATTAACACCGGGTTGTTTTTAGTACGACGCTGCAACACCTGGATGGTGCGGCGAATCTCTTCGTCACGCCCAATCACCGGGTCCAACTTGCCTTTTTCGGCGCGTTCGGTGAGATCAATCGTGTATTTTTTTAAAGCCTGACGCTGATCTTCAGCACCTTGATCGTTCACGTTGTCGCCTCCACGAAGTTGTTCAATCGCTTTGGTGAGCTTTTCGCTGGTGGCACCTGCGGATTTCAAAATATCCGCCAGCGAGCCACGTGAATCCAGGGCTGCCAAAACAAATAATTCAGATGAGATAAAGTTGTCGTTGCGCTTCTGTGCCAGCTTGTCGCACAGGTTAAGCACTCGGATGAGATCGGCAGAAGGTTGCACATCGCCGTCGCTGCCTTCAACCTGAGGCAGACGGTCAATAGCCTGATCAATCTGCGTACGTAACGCTGCGACGTCAGCACCGGCTGAGGACAACAGCGGCGCAACAGAACCGCCCTCCTGTTTGAGCAACGCACTCATCAGGTGTAAAGGTTCAATGAACTGGTTGTCGTGTCCCAGAGCCAAAGACTGCGCGTCGGAGAGAGCGAGTTGAAATTTATTAGTAAGACGATCCAGACGCATAATTCCTCCCATTACAGGTCAAATGCTACTGGAGATTAAAATGAGGTCATTCCTCAAATTTTCAAGGTTAATGACCTGAGATAGGAGTAAAAAATGCGCTGTCTGGATCGTCTTATGGGCTAAGACTATAACAGCCAAATTAAAGTTGCCATACGGCCGGTGACACCATCGCGACGATAGGAGAAGAAATCCTCCTGCTCGTGAAAGGTGCAGCGTGAGTCCGCGCTAACGGATTTCACTCCTGCGGCGTGCAGCCGCTGACGGGCCAGCAGCCAGATGTCGGCGTAGAATTTCTCGCCCGCTGGACGAAAAGCGGCGGCGGCCTGTGGGTCTTTCTCCACAAACGCACGACGAACTTCCGCACCGACTTCAAATGCATCAGGGCCAATTGCCGGACCGAGCCAGGCGTGGATATGAGCGGGAGCAGCCTGAAACTGGGCCAGCGTATTTTCCAGGACGCCGCCACACAGCCCACGCCATCCGGCATGAGCCGCAGCTACTTCGCTGCCGTCATCCGAACAGAACAACACGGGCAAACAGTCAGCCGTCATTACCGCACACACCACGCCCGTATCACGGGTGATACAGGCATCTGCCTGTAGCGGCAGGTTTCCGCCTGCGCTGAGGCGTTCAACGTCGGTTGAATGGACCTGCTCAAGCCACTGTGGCATCGCCGGCAACGCCGCAAGCGAGACCAGCCGCTCTCGGTTAGCCGCCACATGCTGCGGCTTGTCACCCACATTGCTGCCCAGATTCAGCGAACACCAGTTGCCCTCACTGACCCCGCCCTGACGTAAGGTTGAGGCGGCGCGCACCCGATCAGGCGCAGGCCATTGTGGAATAATCAGGCTCATAGCCAGTCCAGTTGATCCTTGAACATCTCTGTATCCGCTTTCAACGCATCAATCAGATCGATCATGTCCTGAGGAATCGCAGCATGAAACTCCATTTCAATACCTGAGATAGGATGGTAAAGACGAAGCATCGTAGCGTGCAGCGCCTGACGATCAAATCCGCGCAGCGTGGTAATGAAGTCTTCAGATGCCCCTTTTGGCGGACGCGGACGACCACCATAAAGCGGATCGCCCACCAGAGGATGATTAATATGCGACATATGCACACGAATCTGGTGCGTACGGCCGGTCTCCAGTCGTAAACGTAACCGCGTATGGGCACGGAAATGCTCCATGATGCGATAATGGGTTACAGCCGGTTTCCCCATTGGGTGCACAGACATATGAGTACGTTTTGTCGAGTGACGGCTAATCGGTTCATCTACCGTCCCGCCAGCTGTCATCGTACCAATTGCCACGGCTTCATATTCGCGTGTAATTTCGCGACGCTGCAGTGAATCTACAAGGTGCGTTTGCGCCGGTACGGTTTTCGCCACTACCATTAGCCCGGTCGTGTCTTTGTCCAGACGATGGACAATACCTGCGCGCGGTACATCCATAATGGCCGGATAGTGATGCAGCAGTGCATTGAGTACGGTGCCATCGGGATTTCCCGCGCCCGGGTGCACCACAAAGTCACGTGGTTTATTGATGACGATGATATCTTCATCTTCGTAAACGATATCCAGCGGGATGTTTTGCGGTTCCCAGCGCTGCTCTTCTTCGATCTCTGCATCGATAGATACGCGCTCGCCGCCAAGCACTTTTTCTTTTGGCTTATCAATAACAGTGCCGTTAACACTGACGCGCTGGTCGAGAATCCATTCTTTTATGCGAGAACGTGAATAATCAGGGAACAATTCCGCCAAAGTTTGATCTAAACGTTGTCCGAGTTGTGACTCGGATACCGTTGCGGTGAGTTGAACTTGTTGTGCCATATACAGCTTCTTCGTTAACGTTGGGTTTTACGGCGATGCCGTTTAATATAATGTGCTATCGTACCTGGTCATTACCGGGAGCTATACGGACAGCTTCCGCCATAACATTTTGAGGATAATCACTTCGTCATGACGCGTATGAAATATCTGGTGGCTGCAGCCACACTGAGCCTGGCACTTGTTGGTTGTTCCGGCTCAAATGACGCGGTACCGGACAACCCGCCTTCTGAAATCTATGCTACAGCGCAACAAAAGCTGCAGGACGGTAACTTTAAAGCGGCGATTAAGCAACTGGAAGCGCTGGATAATCGTTATCCCTTCGGTCCCTATTCGCAGCAGGTTCAGTTGGATTTGATTTACGCGTACTATAAAAATGCCGATCTGCCCATGGCACAAGCTGCCATCAGCCGCTTCATGCGTTTGAATCCAACGCATCCTAATATCGATTACGTCATCTATATGAAAGGGCTGACGGATATGGCGCTGGACGATTCGGCATTACAGGGCTTTTTCGGTATCGACCGTTCCGATCGCGATCCTACCCATGCTCGTGATGCATTTCGCGACTTTGCACAGCTGCTGCGCAGTTATCCAAACAGCCAGTACGCGGCTGATGCATACAAGCGTCAGGTCTACCTGAAAGATCGTCTGGCAAAATATGAGCTTTCGGTGGCGCAATTCTATACCAAGCGTGAGGCTTATGTCGCGGTTGTTAACCGTGTTGAGGGCATGATGCGCGATTATCCGGATACGCAGGCTACGCATGACGCGCTGCCACTGATGGAAAACGCCTATCGCCAGCTGCAACTGAATGCCGAGGCGGAAAGAGTCGCAAAAATTATCGCCGCCAATAACGGCTGATACGTTTGCGCTTTTAGCCACAAAAAAAAGCAGCCTTAAAGGCTAATGCCGATCATTTAAGGATCGGTTGACCGATCCAGTGGCAGGTGTAAAAAGGGTTCATGTTCATCATGGACCCTTTTTTATGGAACTCTC
>NZ_VIVB01000025.1:0-6201 GCF_007828605.1 Pantoea sp. SJZ147 | reverse complement strand
TTGGTCGGAAAAACGCTTCTTCATGGGAATGTCCTCATGTGGCTTATGAAGACATTACTAACATCGCGGTGTATTAATCAACGGGGAGCAGGTCAGAATTATCATTAGCCATAAAGTACATAGCAGCATTAAGCACTACTGTTGTTTTTAATAATTGTGCTGACGATTGAAGTACGACCTTGCGGATTTTAGGATTGGTGATTATATCGAGAGGTTCTTTTTGGAATTCAAACAGACTTAATCTCTGCCCACCCATTGGGCCATCTGGAAATGTTAGATTAGCTTCACACCAATCAGAAGGTTTAAGCTTTTTAGGCGGTCGGATCTTCTGAACTGCCCTGTTCAGTATTCTCGTTAACTTGTCCTTGTTCATTTTCTTCCTCTGGCATCTCGTATTCCTGATTGCCAATTTCATTCAGTACTTCATCTATGAAGCCTGCTAATTTCGTTTTTAGTTGTAATGCATCCTCTGATTCAAATAGTTCTAAGTAATGCTTCTGTGGGATTGTGCGTAGGTAATTCTTCATCTGACTGAAGAACTCGGATAGGGAAGATTCAAGATATGCAGTATCAACCACCAGTGATAATTGCTTATCAAGTTCTAACTCTGCCTGACTTGCTTCTGCTGCCATACGGCGTAGGCGTTCACGAGCAATCTGTTCGTTGAGATCTGTATCTCTTAGAGGTTTCAGTACTTCATCAACTACCCAAGCACGGATCTGTTCTTCAGGCCAAGACATATCAAGCCCTTTGGGTATCCATGATTGGCGTATTGTCGATTCATCATATCCGTACTGACGGCCTAAAGAGCGTATTGAGATTGTGTTACTCATAGTTATTCCTTTTTGGGTTTAGCTATGAGTATTTATGAGGGGCGGGATCGAATTTTTAGCTCAGATATCTAAAAAATAAAGGGCTGCGAAAACTCCCGATCTTCGCCTAACGTCGGAGAACCTCTTATAGCCAGAAAAAATCATGTTGTGATATACTAAGTGCTTCACACTAAGGAATGGTTATGAATTCAAATCTTATCCAATCAATTGTTGATGAATGTCATCGTATTGAAGAAGATTCACTCTACTCGTCTAAGTCCCATTACAATGTATCTGATAGGTGGGATAAACTTAATCTAGTCTTAGGCGTCCCATTAGGTATTTTAACTGCACTTAGCGGATTAGCTGCTATCAAAAATAGTACTCTAATTGTGGTTTTCATCTCGATTCTTGCAACGGTATTAACCTCTTTAAATACATCATTAAATCCAAGTAAACGCTCTGCCCTACATAAGGCGTCAGCAAACGAATATAATAAATTAAAAAATGATGTTAGAATCTTCCGAGAAATAGAACTAATTGATAATGATTTGAGTGACAAACAGTTAAAAGAGAAGATAGTTTATTTTTCTAACCGTAGAAGTCAACTCAATACCAGCTCACCTAACATACCTTCTTGGGCGTACAAGAAAACACAATCCGATGTAGACAAAGGGTTTACAAAATATCATATTGACAAGGAATAATTATGACAGTCAGCACTCATTTAGAAACAATAAAAAATAATGCTTACCAACGTGATTTAACTATTTCTAATTCTATAAGCACACTTCAGAGAAGACTGGACTCTTGTTTCCCTGGTCAGTTGCATAGCCACTTTAAATTTGGTTCTTTCACTCGTGACACTATGCTTCCACGCTCATATGACCCAACATCAGATGTTGATTATATGGTTGTCTTTAATAACGTTATTTACAATCCTCAAACTTATCTTAATAAGTTAAAAGATTTCGCATCTCGTTACTACAGCACATCCGAGTTGAAACAAAGCCACCCCACTATTCAACTCAGCCTTAACCACATAACATTTGAGCTAGTACCTGCCTCATACAGCATCTTTTATGGCTATCAAATACCTTCAAAAAATGATTTAACTGGAAAATGGATGAGTACCGATCCTAATGCCTTCAACTCAGAATTAACAATATGCAATCGGAATAATTCAAGCATGATCAAGCCGCTCATAAGAATTCTAAAATATTGGAATGCCAATGCAGGTTACGTCTTCGATTCGTATGAATTAGAAAAGACTATTGTGAAGTTCAACTTCTATTGGTGTTCAACTTTGAAAGATTATTTCTACACTGCCGTACAACAGCTCCCTGATTTCCATTATATGCAAGCATGGAAACAAGAACGAATCTCGCGTTTAAAAACTTGCATATCAATAGCAAAGCATTATGAACAACAAGGTAATCATTTTTTAGCAGAAACAGAGATTAAAAAATTAATACCTTGACTTTATCGTCTCTGTCTTATTTTATACAAAGTTTAAGATGGATATTACTTGTTATTCATATTAAATATCCATCTTCTTTAAATTTGAAAATGCACTAACTGAGTACTGGCACGTTGTGGTTCACGCTCTACATGCTCAGTGTAAGGGTGTATATCGTCTATACGAGCCTCATTGATTACACAACCAGTACTGCTCTGTTCATCAAAGTAAGCCTTATTGTAATGGCACTGGCTTTGAAACTGTGGGCGGTAATACTTAGCACCGTTACGTGTGCCCGCATCAAACATCACCACGGCCTGATTATCTACATAGCCAACATAGGCTTTGTTCATCCAAGTATGGTGAGTGCTACAGCCAGCGGTAAAGGCAAACAGTGCTGCGATTAGTAGTTTTTTCATTTTTATTATTCCTACATTAATTGTTCTAAGTGCGACAGACGTACATGTCTGTACCTGCCAGTATTGATACTAGGCACGATCAGGTTGTTTGTGAATTTGTTCATTTCGTTAAGTACTGTCTGGAAGATTGCTTTGTCCCTATTCTCTTGAGTAAATCGCTCGTCGAGTATCAGACCGTCAAAGCACGCTTCCATCACAGCAATCAGGTTTGTACGTGTACCGCTGCCAAGATTGCCGAGCCATAGCTTGTATCGGTGGCTTAATTCATCAATGAGGCGGTTCTTACGGCCATCAATCAGATTTGGGAACTCCTCACTGATCATCAAGCGTATGAAGGGGTATGTGTCTAGTAATTTGCTGATGTTCGTTTCGTAGCTGAGTACTGAAGCAATGCCAAACCCAATAGGCAATACCAGTACTAAATCATGCTGCTCAATGTATCTGGCCTTACCTTCTATGAACTGCAAAAGACTGATGAACAGATCAGCCCTCTCAATCTGTCCCTGATATCGCAGGCCGAATACCTTGCCGTCATCTGAATGTAGTGCTGTACAAAAAGCATCCATAACTTGATATCCAAAATGAATAAGAGATCAACTATTGATCATTTTCGATATCATTTAAAGAGTACAGAGCACCAAATGATCAACATAACCCTATGAATTTGATCATTTTTATTTAATTTATCTCGCTATCTCTTGTTAGCAGCACGATCACTGTATATCCTTACAGTCCTAAAGAATTAGTGAGGTACTCACTATGGGCAATAAGAACACATTCATCCCGCACAAACTACCGGTGTTCAGTATTTTTGGACTAATGAGCGAATAACAGTACTTCATCAGACTGGGGCTTACTTACCGCATATTGAACCCGGAGAAGTACTGTTAGTTGAGACAAAACCCGTCGATGGTCAACGTATGTTTTGGTTTGGGCGGGTTACTCAAACTGCATATTGGTTTGTACTGGACGAGCCAGTATCAATCTATGATGTCGATAGCTGGTACAGGCATCAGCATGAGATGATTAACGCACATGACGGTAATCTTGATGAATTCTGCGATATGCAGGGTGAATTGCCATTTTGAAAGATACGCCCTGAACCACGGAAAGTTTTGCAGAACAACCCGCTGTTTACGGTTCAGGGCGATAATATTCTAAACTATTTAAACACCAAATTCTTGTTACATTCACCAATAAGATTATTTCTTACTAGGTAGTTCTTTTCAACGTTTGACATTTTCTTATCCTTAATGTCTATAACAGTAAAACTCTTGGAAAAATCAGCATTGCATTTCATTGAAAGGAAACCATCTTTAAATTCTGAAATAATAACATTCCCATCAGCATCTTTGAGAATTTGAAATGCAGGGCCAAAGTAATTCCCCGTCAAAAATGAAATAGCAAGCCATGAGAACAAAAGTCCAGATAGTGACATTTTATTATCTATGATTGATCCATTACATTTAATTATTTTTTTTGTGAAATGACAAAAACCAAAAACCAATACATATACTGCTGCAGAAACAATGATTGTTTTATAATTAAATCCCTTACCCCCAACCATATCAACTATGTTGACGAATATTAACGCAAGTACAGATACTTTTGTTGAGTCCCAAAAACCACTATTTGTTACAATAAAAATATATACAACTAAAGATAAAACCATTAAAAAAACAGAAACCCGGAGCAAGGCAAAAATCAAAGTAATAAAATCGACTTGAATAAGCGATATAGGACTCCCATAAAATAATGACTCACCAGCCTTGTAAGAAAAATAGGTAATATAGGATGCAAAAGTCAATGCAGTTATAAATGGAACCTTATTAAAAATCCCTTCCATCACAATCCCCTTCTAAAACATCAATATATACTACACATTTCTTTATACAACTTCACGAATTCATTCCCATTTCAGGCGAGTATCGCGACTCTCATGGTCAAATTTTTCCTTGAGTATGTCCAACGTAATGCGTTCAGGGCTATTCCACTCAAGTTCAGCGTATGACACTTCTTCGCCATCGATGAAGTATTTTATCACACCCTTTGTGTTGGTTAGACCGAAGCGGCCTAATGTGAATTTGTCAATTTTCATAGTGTTAATCCTCTGAGGTTTATGGTATTTATCATGTTTTGGGTTGAGGGAATAGACCATGTTTAGCAAGGTGTGGAAGGTAGTTAAGGAAGTAGCGATTGGAATACTTTTAGTACTGGGACTTTGGTTGGTTACAAATGGGGCACTTAGAGAATCAAATGGTAATTTTCAGTTCGGCAGTTTAATGGACTTTGTTATTGCTTTATCAAACTTTATTATGGCCGTAGCTGCCCTTATCGCGGCTAATGAAGCTAAAAAATGGTTTCAACAAAAGAATAAATTAAACAACTTAGATTCTGCACATCAAAAAATCAAAGAATATGAAGATATTCTATGGGCTACTCACAATAGGATCTTTAAAGATACAGCCATTAGGGCAAACTTTGAAAATGACGTTAAAAATAATAATATTTCTGTTGATGAAGCACTGGATGAAGTGAATCACTTACTATCATCCAAGACAACAACAGATCTTGATGAATTATCCTTAATATATTCAGAACAAGCGAAGCTTCGCAGGTATGGTGTAATAATAACTGAGAATTTCCGTCAGATTATAGACACAGTAATTAAAAAAAGATCTGATTATTTAGACCTCCACTATGAACAATTGACATATACTTTTGTCGAATTCAGAACGCCGGGACAAACATTAATGAAAGACAAATCTACAGAGTTAAATACTGCAAAAATAGAGTTAGCTAAGGAATATGAGTTAATAATATCTAAAACTTCATTAGACGCACATTATGATTTGACATCACTTCACATGAGTCAACACCTCAAGTCCTTTTAAATGACATACCATTGGATCATTTAAAATTGCATTTGTAATACTCAGCGTATATCCATTCTGATGTTGGTTAAATCTCCCATAGACCTTAACCAACTCATGAGGTATCTGTAACGCATATCGAATACTGAAGTCTGGATGGTAGATAACAGCAATCAGATCATCAAATTGATTAAGCTCATAGTTTCTTATTATACCCAGTACTGTTGATTGATTCTTAGCGTTATTCTTTCGTGACTTTATCTGTACTTTTCTACCATCAATAGTTGCGTCATACCCTTTGGTACTTGCAGGTGCAAGTACCATTCCCATACGAGTTGATACTAGCCATTCTGTATACTCACTAACTGGGTTGTTGCGAGTACGTATAACATTTCTACGCTCAAGTTCAGCAAGAGTTTCTTGGTTAAGCTGCATCAACTCGGTTGTACTTAGATCAGATAAGTCCATTACAGCATTTTCTCTTTAAGAATCTCAATGCTAAGTACTTCACTACCTCTGTGTACCATTGCATGGCAGTTTGGACTGTAGTGGTCAACAAAAACTGGCCACGGCTTTAGAGTTTTTCCAAAACAATCTTTCTGATTCATTCGGCGTCAAACCACCATTATATTGATGAG
>NZ_VIVB01000024.1:0-9576 GCF_007828605.1 Pantoea sp. SJZ147 | reverse complement strand
TGCGGTCGCGCTTCATCGGCCACAGATCCGACTCCACCGTCAGCCCGTACACCGCGTAACGCACGCCGCCCAGCTCCTCGCTGCGCACGCCTATCTGAGTAATTTTTCCGTTAATGTAGCGCGGGTTCACCGCGCTCATCAGGCCGTC
This sequence comes from Pantoea sp. SJZ147, assembly GCF_007828605.1. Classification (NCBI taxonomy): domain Bacteria; kingdom Pseudomonadati; phylum Pseudomonadota; class Gammaproteobacteria; order Enterobacterales; family Erwiniaceae; genus Pantoea; species Pantoea sp. SJZ147. Next base: position 9,428 of record NZ_VIVB01000024.1, on the reverse strand, counting down.
CGTCGGCAGCGTGAACGTGACCGGCTTGCCCAGCAGCGACTGGCGGTCAATGCGCGCGTCGGTGGAGAGCAGCTCCGCTTGCAGCACGAACGACTGGGACAGCGCTTCGCTGCCGCTCAGACGTCGGAACAGCAGTCCTTGTGCGGGTAACTGGACTGTAATGCGTGAAAACATAAAATTCATCCCTGTCAGAAAAGGGTTGGTAAAAAGGGGTACGCGTTAAGGCGCAAGCATCAATACTTTGAACTTTATCAGAGCAATATGCATTTAACCACGTTGATTAATCTTATTACAGTATTCAAAAAAACTCTCAAAATGACCAATGCAACGAAACATATCATCATTATTTTAATGTTCGTTATAAATACATGAAACACATTTATTTAATGAGGGGCTTTAATTACAACCACAAACTTTCCAACTTACTTCACTGCCATCACCAAAAGCTGGCACAAAACTCCAATTAACTATTGAGAAATAATGAACCCAAAGACTGCATACACATCATTCATCCCTGACCTCAAAGCATAACGATACAGCAAAGCAAGATCATTTCGTTACCTTGATATTTTTAACTTCCCTATCCGAGTACTTCCCCCAACTCTTTCGAATATCTGCAGCCAAATTCATTAAATATTCAAAGTTTTCTTTTTCTAAAATATCATTTTCATTCAGAGTAATTTTTTTGCTTATATCAAAATGTGAATTAGGGTTAAAATTGGGAAAAAGAACACCGATATACCATCCCTCTCCCGCTTGCAAAAGAATGAAATCACCAGCGTGGGACTTAATAACTTTTGCCTCAATCACAAGTCAATCCTTTTTTATAAAAACCAAACATACTCACACTCGATATCAAAGTGGGATTCAAGCTTTAATGTCAAAGGGATTTAATTAAAAATAGCACAGGCATGGCTATTTATTAATCACACTTCCATCAAACCAATAACATTTACACCTTTAAGCTCAGGCTTCAAATTAAACAAGGTTATTATATCAACAACAATAAATAGCACCATTGAAAGTCACCACTTTAAAATAAGTGGTTTATCATACAGAGCAATACGCTGTGGATTTTTAGCATCATATTTAATTGTCGTACCATTACCTGGTTTAAAGCGTTCAATTTTTTCAACAGTTAACGGCAGTAAAATGCTGGCCTCAAACTCTTTATTTTCTATTGTTCTGAATTTGAGAAAGATTTTAAAAACAGGCTTGCCACCGCTCCACACCGTGGTCTGCTGGGTAGCAATAATATCGGCATTTACTGCAATCCCGTTCTTCATAACATAACTTTGTAAAAAACCACTTTTTATCAGAGGCCAGGCATATTCAATCACATTTCTTGCTACGAGGAACATAACAACAATGCTAAACGCGATACCAAAGCACAGCCATGCACTATCAGAAAAACTCATAACAGCCTCAGAATGTGTGTCTATACTTCAGAATAGTCACTTTACGTATCAACGTGAGCTTATTTTATTAACACTTCCCTAATCCCATTCAAAATTAACCACCGCCATTTTAGGAGGATCATCATGACTGTATTTTACGGAAATCTTAATCTCTCCTTTTATTTTATGTATTTGACTAGGGTTCACGGCACACATGGCACCATATACTTTATTAACACCATTTATGGTGGCATTGAAATTAAAAGTATAAAAAAAATCCTCACCGTACTTTACATCATTTTGACACCAACTTAATGCAGTTACGCTGATAACGTCCCCCGACCAGTTTTCACGAGTAATCCAATCTTTGATACCTTTTAATTGTGATTTATTAGGCTTTAACATAGACATGAAAATACCGACTGCGCAAAGAGTAATGATAATACCAATTAAAAAAGGCACTTCAGTTAAAAAATTCATATCTCAAACCTGATTAGTTCATATGATATAACTATAATCGGAATGTAAGTTAACCACCAACGCGGGGTAATTAAATTTAATGTAATGAATTTACGACTAAGAAATAACATAACCATAAATAAAAATTAGTTTAAATTAATTTTTGTCCGCAGTCAGACCAAGATTTAAAGTATTGACAATTATCAACCCTCAACCTTATTCGTTAATCTTTATTGGTCTTCCACTTTCATCCCTGACAAATAAGACACTATTTCCTTTTGAATCGAACTTACCATTATAGATGTTTCCAACCTGATATATATCAAGTGCAATCAGCAACACTGTTTCTTCATGTTTCTCGACTAACCAACTTTTTCTATGCGAGTCTGTTACTCTCAGACTCATTTCTACTACTGGATTATTGTTCAGTAAAATCCCGTTTTGTTTCATTGATAATATCGTTATTTCTACATCACTCCCTTTTTCGATAATATCGCTTTCACGTTGATGAGATTTTTTTACTATTTTATTGGCAATATAGTAGCTTATAAATATTATAAAAAACGTTAAGAAAAAGTTAATAACACTCAATGTAGACATACAATCCTTTAGGTGTTTTAAAAATTAGCGCTGCTCATTTTTTCATTTAAAACCACCAACATGGGTTATGCAGACATTTCAACCTCTGTTGGATTTTATTTAGGCCTGTAATATAATCAGTCACAATAAACATCTCCCCACGTCAATTTTATATTTACCTTCGTTAAAAATGACTTTCAAAAAACAAGAGGAGTTTTCACAGTTATAAAGTGTAAAGCCCTATGAATTTATCACAACTTTCATGGTATTTCTCCTCTTGGTACGCATCCCATTTATCCTGAATCCTTCAGCAACGTCTGCACGATCTATGGCACCGTAAGGCTCTTGAAGATGCGTAGATGAAGGTCGTGCTTCATCCGCCACAGGTCCTACTCCAGCGTAAACCCGTAAATGGTTAAACTTACAACCTTCAACGCCTGACTGCGTAGGACTATCTGTGTGATTTTGTCGGTGATTTAGCACGTGTTCACCACACGCAGCAGGCCATCTAACGGCAGCGTAAAGATGATCGGCTTGCCTGGCAGCGACTGCCGGTCAATACGCGCATGCATAGTAATCAGCCCCGCCTCTAGCACTAACAGTATTTCGCTTACGCTCACACTTTGTAACATCAGCCCTTATGCGGGAGTTGTGCAGTAATATGTGAAGACATAAATTCATCCCTGTAAGAGCAGAGGAAGTTAAAGACATAGAGCGTTAAGGCGCAAGCATCAATACTTTGAACTGGCTGGGAACAATACGCATGCCGATCGCATTCGTTGAATTTTGCAGACTCATGCTCGTCAGCCGCGTTGCCGGCGTGCCTTTCAATAACACCGTGAATGAACCGGTAAGATGACGCGAGGGTCCCATGACCGTTCCCGATGCCACACCGGTTGCGACGCCTGGGTTATCGCCGTTAGTAAGTGGCGTTACAGTTGCCATATTATGCGCGGGCATTCCCATAAATAGTATATTTAGCGCATTTGGGATTGCCGTTGGCCCCAACGCGATATCTGGATAGGGAACAGGCACCGGTGCGGGCGTCGGCGTCAGGCACACATCCGGGAAAGCCAGATCCACACCAAAAAGCTGACAATTTGCAAACATGTTTACTCCTTAACCCATATGAATCTGTTCGGAATCCACTTTGGTTATCGCTTTCGAGGTGATTACCGTATTGTGAGCATGCAAACGTGCGTAATCTTCCGCTTTCATATCAAGTTGCCCAGCACGAACTTGTTCGGTGTTGTGTGTGGTACGCAGCAGGTTATGGCTAATCTGGGTGATGGTCTGCCATACGGATTCTGCTCGTTTTCCAACGATGCGTGAAAGACTGATCCATGCCGACAGCTTGTCACCACTGTAATTCATCTCGTTGATATGGCAATCACCCTGTTCAGCGCTAACGCGCAGAGCGGCACTGCTTAAACTCAGCTCACCCACACTGTTGATATGCAAATCGCCAGGTATGCTGAGTTCCGCCTTTTGCGGATCGGCACGCTCCAGCACAGCCAGTAGCCAGATCTGATTTTCGACACTGGTGATTAAAACTGTGTCACCGGTTTGCGGCACAATCACGCAACTTGCAGCACGGCGACAATGCCAGCCTCGGCCTTCACACTCAACAGTCAGGCTGCCATCGGCGAAGCTGTGCGTGACAACGCCAGCCGCCTGCACTGGAGGTAAAATGGCTTTTGCCAGCGTATGATTGACACTATTCATTTCTTGATCTCCTCAACTGCGGCTCTGGCGCTGTGCGCTCCATGCTTCAGCTGCCAGTAATTCTTCATCAAATTCAATAATGCCCTGACGACCAGAGAATTGCGCATTCTCCTGGCGCGCCCGATGCATGCGCGTTCGGGAAAAGGTAGCACCGCGTAAATCTGCCTTGCATATATCTGCGCCGGTAAAATCGCTGTACGTCAAATCGCAACGAATGAATAACGCCTGAGAGGCCTTTACCTGCTGCAGGATGCTTTGGAAAAAACGGCTGCCCGTAAAATCTGTATGCTCCATGATTGCACCGACAAAAATAGCCTGATCGAAAAGGCTCCCTTTGCACTGTGCTCCAGTGAGGTCTGCTTCCATGAACAGTGCCTGGCTGGCGTTCACCTGATTGAGCTGAGCGCCTTTAAGCGAAGCGCCTTTAAAATTACATTGTGAAAGTTGAGCACCATTGAATTGCACTGCATCCATGACACAGTCAGTAAACTGACAACCTGTAAAACGCAGATGATCGTAATTCTTACCGCGATGATCACAGTTAAAAAAGACAGTACGGTCAAAATCCCCGGGATTTAGGAAGGTCTGACGTAAATCAATGTTGTAAAACGTAGTAAGCAGACTTTTGCAACCCTCAAAGTGTGCCTCGTCCAGCGCCGATTCAAAAAATACGCAACGATCAAACTGCACGCTTTTAAACTGACTGTGCGTAAGTGGGCATTTAATAAACTGCAAGCGGAGCAGCGCGCTACGCGCAAAATTGCAATGCGTAAGCGCACACTGGTTAAATACAGTGTCGTTTAGGCTTGTCTGCTCTGCAATCATCCCCGACATTTCGCATTGGTTAAAGGCAGACTGCTCAATTTTTGCATGCCGAAAATCGGTCTGACCGAGCTGACATTCAGTGAAAACTGTTTCTTTCAAATTGGCACCCTGCAGATTTGCCCCTGTTAAGGACACTTCCTGAAAAATACCCCCGGAAAGATCATATCCCTGCAGATCAACACCATCCAGATTCAGCTCGCTGATGACTTCGCCTTGTTTGATTCGCCGATGAAGCTCCGTTGCAGTAAGCGCGGTCATACAATTTCTCCATCTCGCTTTGGCAACGTTTTAATTCTTTTTGTAAAGGCGCCGTCAAGCTTCGTGGTTTCACTGGTGAACGCCTGTGAGAGATCGGCGCGAAAAAGGTTAGTGCCCCGGAAACATGCCCCACCCAACTGGCTTTTCTGTAACAACGCGCCCATTAAATTGGCATCCGTGAAGTTCGCGTCACGAAAATCCGTACGCACAAACAGGCTGCTCATTAGGTTTGCTTGCTGGAAATTAGCGCCTTTACAGCTTGCCTCGCTTAAATCACTGTTCTCCACTTTTGCCAACATGAATACGGCAGCATCAAGTGGTATCCCACGCAGATTACTTTGTCGAAGCGTTGCATGGGTAAAATCCGCGCCGCTGAGCGTACTACCTGACGTCACCGCGCAGGTGGACAAGGTGGTGCCAGTGAAACTTGCTCCACTTGCCTCTGTATCAACCCATGAGCAGCTCTCTAAGTCGGCGCGGTCAAAAACAACCTGCACAAGCTTGGATTTAAGAAATGTTGTTTTAGTAAGTTTGGCCTCTGTAAAATCAAGACCCGGTAAATCGAGTTCCATGAACACACATGACTGAAGGTTGGCGCACTGAAAGCGGCATTGTGTAAACCAGGTTTCCCTGAACAGTAATTCGCTGAACATTGCTTCATTGAACGTGCAGTTATCAAATAACGTCTCTTGTAGCTGCGTTTCTTTGAAGTAAGCACCTGAAAAATCGCTTTGGCAGCACTGAGCTAAAGCAAAACTTGCATTCTCAAAATTACACTTGCGTAGCGAACTGTGGTGAAGTTCGGTTCGCGCCAGCATCGCACTCTGAAAATTGGCACCGTCCAGTTGGCAATGGCTTAAATCAGCACATTCCAGCAGCGTCTTACTAAAGTCGGCTCCGCGAAGATCCATACCAGAAAAGTCAGCACCGGTAAGATCCATACCGCTAAAGTTGCCGCCCTGTGCCAGCGTTCGTTCCGCGCGTTGACGAATTATCAGTGCCAGATCGCCTTTCAGACGCAGCGCTGGTGGCTGGCTTTTAACAGACATGAGATACATTTGATGGAGAGCATCACGCATCTGTGTCAGCGTCTTCTCACTCAGGCTATCCTTATTGCGCTGCAGCATTTCTTGCATACGGAACAGTGTTTCCGGACCGCGTGGCTGATGCTCGTCACTTTCGCTTTGCGGATAACGGGCCTCAATCTCGCGCTTACGTTGTTCTGCCTGCGCCTTCATTTCCTCAGCCTGCCGCTCCATTTTTTCGATAAATTCCGGAAGATCTTCCAGTTTAGGTAGCTCAGGCTCATCGGGTTCCTTGAGCAAGTCACCCACGTCACCGCCGGATACCTCAAGACGTGCACGATGCTGCTCACGGAGATGTTTTGCCCGCATCTGCATGTTATCCCGCATCGGACTGTGGGTTTGCTCGACCTGATTATCAATCCAGGGCCCGATGGTCTCATCAGGGATAAGATCTTTTTCGCGAAATGAAAACAGCGCGCCTTTTTCTTTATCCAGGCGTTGCGTGAGCACCTTACGATAGTGATTAACTGAGCGTGGTGCCCCCCGTTTTTCCAACGCGGGCATCAACTGCAAGACATCTGCCGCGTCATCTTCATTGATGCGCGTGTTCCCTTGCCATAACAGAACCATTTGCTCCAGATGAGGAAAGAACCATACCGTGGTTGCGCGCAGTGCAATTTCCTCAAACAGTGTTTCATCTTCGCGCTGACGATTAATAAAGCAGCGTGCCTGCCAGGGAGGAAGTTTGCCCTCCTGCATCGGCTTTTGCGGATGCATATTCCAGATTCGCCAGGCAGCTTGCTCAGGTAAGGTATCGCGATCTGCCCACCATTGATCAGGACTGGCAGCATTAAAGACTTTCCAGTCGATATCGCGCGCAAAACCGGGAAAATCATTTTGTAACCAACTAGAATCGTATTTTTTTCCCATACGACTAAAACGTCGTGGCCAGCTAATATCCAGCGGACCAAACCCCGCAGGCTCAGGCTTTTGTTTAGGCTGCGTAAGACGTCCGCTCATCGCTTCGATGTTAGGTAAGCGGACGAACTCATGGCCCTGATGCACCTCGGGGTGAATGCCAATTCCATAAGGATTGTCATCATGGCCTTCACCGCCAAAAGCGCGACTCCAGTCAAGCCGCATCTGTTCAAAAGGCTGAGGCGCTGTGATGTTATTTCCAACCCAGTAGCGATCGCCAAATACCGCCAGCGACTTGCTTAGCGTATCGACTTCAATCTTTGCCACACAGGCGGTTTTGTCGCTTTGATGATGCGTGTAGGCATGGCCGGTCGCCAGAAATTCGGCGCACACTTTTGGCATGGCTAAATCGAGAACGCCGCCGCTGGTCTGTAACTCGCTGGCAGCCAGTTGCCAAAGCTCCATTTCCGGGCGGAGCTTCGGGTTATCACTCATATCGGCTAACGCCAGCACGGTGACGCCAAGATGGTTTTTACCCTGCCAGCGAAAAGGGCGATTAAGTACGCTCAGGCGGAGAGGTTTAATAATTTTCATGCCTGGGCCTCGTTATGAATAACATATTAAAAAGTACCAAACCTAATACTGGTTGGTAACAAATAAGATGGTGAAATCTCGGTTGCGATTAAATTCAATTAATGAATCAAATCAGGTTTTAAAAAAATAACTTATTAAAACTCGAAGACTATTCTAAGTTAAAAAGAGAGTAGCCCTACAACTCTCTTCTCACTATCCAGGCGATTTGAGGTCACTTTCTTAAATCAAGAGGGTTAGGAATATCCACAATGATTTTTTTAGGATCCCCCTTATAATATCTAATTTTAACTTTAGAACCAGGCTGGTACTTATTCACATCCATGGAATTTATGACGGAATCCTTTTTAATTGTTATATCCTCACCATTTTCAGCCCTAAACTCTAACGTTAATGTAACATTGATAAACCCTGAATTCCCTCCTGATCGACCGTAAGCATTAGTTATTACAGCTTGAGTATCAACGCCGTTAGTAAGAATGTTTTCTTTTTCTTTTTTATTTCTAATGTCGCGAATAAGCATTGATGAAATAATATAAACAAAAATAGCAAACCCAGAAATTGCAATAATATTTGCAAAAATTCTCATAACTTCCTCTCAGATAAACATAAATGCGGCCGCAGCCCGTAAACTCAAAGCCAAAGAATCAAACTCCACTCCAGCCACACGTGTTTTCATACCATTGTCGAAATGTAAGGTAACTGGGTTATTTTCTAATTTTACACCTGTCAAACCAAAGCTTAAGGGTGTAAATGACATACTCAAGCCTTTGAAATCAGTACCTTGAACAGCAACACCCAATGAAATACCAACATAACTCTCCTGATGTCCATGGGCATTAGTCACCCAATATGGCGCATCAATATTTACTTCTGTATCACTATGAATGGTGATTTTATTAGGTGATGTAATTAGAGTTTCGCCACCCAACACTTTCTGAGTCCAACCACCAGAATTAACTGTAAAATCTACTCCGCCTGCTTTGATCTTTTTAATATAGCCGCCATCGAGGACGGTTAAATTATCTCCACCGCGAATTTTGGTTATACGCCCGCCAGTTATGTCAATTTCGTCGCCTTTATTTTTAATATTTAACTTTCGACCATTGATGACAGTAACATCCTCACCATCTTTAAATGTTTTTATTTCCGCGCCATCAACGAAGGTAGTCCGCTTCTGTTTATAATGAAAAGTCGCATCACCTGTTACTTCGTCACTCTGCTCTTTGCCAATAGTGGTAGTCCGGGATCCATCAATGGCAACGGTCTTATCATTCTCTACCGAAATATTCATGTCTTTCTCAGCATGCATATTCAGCAGTTCACCGCCCGGCTTGTCTTCAAAGAACAGATAACTGGCATTGGCCTGATGTCCGTCTTTACTCCGTGTCATAAAGCCCATTCGTGTTGCATCGCCGGGCAATTCCCATGGCGGCATACTGGCTTCGTTATAAACACGTCCAGTAATAATTGGCCGATCCGGATCGCCGTTAATAAAGTCCACGACGACCTCATCGCCCACACGTGGGATCTGCACCCCGCCGAAGCCCTGGCCCGCCCAGGCGCTTGACACCCGCACCCAGCACGAACTCGTGTCGTCCCCTTTCGCCAGACGGTCCCAGTGGAACTTTACCTTCACCCGGCCGTATTT
>NZ_VIVB01000023.1:0-15581 GCF_007828605.1 Pantoea sp. SJZ147 | reverse complement strand
ACAGCTCAACGAAAGGCCGAGAAAAACGCTAGACTATGAATCACCCGCAGAGCGGTTTAGCCAGTGTGTTGCATCCATCGGTTGAACTCACAGCGAGGAGCGGACGCTCGCAGTTAGCCGACAGTAGATGAAGAATTGGCTGAAGCCGTGCATTCATATACAGGGAGCAGGTCAGGCATAATGGAAGAATGATATCTGTAGAACATACCGGCGATATCATGTAAAGAATCACCTTGCTTATATCTGTCCCAGATAATTGCATTTTGCTCTGGAGTTTAGGTAATCCGCGTTCTTCGTTTCATGGCAACGTCCCTCCTTGTTTAAGGATAGCGTTGCATCGACCCATTGAACTCATAGCACAAAGCGGACAGGCTGACTAAGTTGAAGGCCCGCTATGCGCTGTAAGAAAATACAGCCCTATATGCCGATTCGGGCATGCTCATTCTGAGGAATGGAGAAAACAGTCTCTTCATTGATACCAAAATGCTCGATTAACATCTTACATTGCTCATCATGAGAAAGTGTCGAATGGATCTCCTTTCCATCAGAATCCCTGATTATCAGTTCGCCTTTAACAATACCTGTAATAGCATTATTTCCGGCCAACCTTATAAGGAGAGAACCGTCAAAACGACTATTATCCCTGCTGAGTTCATGTCGGCGCGTATACTCTGCTTCCACTGCATCTGACTCAAGCAGCCTACAGTCAAGCCAGGGGCGACCCAGAGGTTTCCAGTTAATACACCAGTGTCCCTCAGAAAAATGTACCCGGGTTCCCCAGACCGAATGATTTGATTGCCACTCTCTCAAAGGAAGAGGAGCACCATGCAGCATCGTAGCGTCAATAACATAGGTTTCATTGTCTAAAGGCACTAAAAGCGTACCATGCCCTGGCGAGTTGAATGATACCGGATGCGCTGAAAGCATCGTTGATATTCCGTATTGAACCGGAAAATTGAAATGCTTTAATAAAGCATATAGAGCACCATGGCCAGCCCAGCACGTTCCACCGGTTCCATTTGCCAACCAGTGAGAAAAGAAGTCATGAGGGTTTGCTCCAGGCAAGGGTTTGATTGTATTGCTGGTGCTGTCTATTCGCTTACGTATATTGTCGAAAGGAACATAACGACACCATGCCCGATAGAGCTCTCCAAGCCCCTCCAGCGTAGGTTCTGGCGATCTGGGGATTCGGAGTTTTTCCATCACTCGCTCAATCTGACTATTCAAAAGTTTCAAATTAAAACCATCCCTAATGATACATATTTCATGAAATTCTGGCGTGTTTAGTCGCGAGTATTTGAAGCGAAAAATACATACAAAGCTGTACAAGCCATCAGGCTAGAAGAAATGCAAAATGCTGTCTGAATGCCATAGAGTGCTGACACTTTCCCCCAAGTCAGGCTCCCAAGTGTAAGAGATCCATAAAAGCACATGCTGTAAACCGACAATGCACGGGCCCTGAGTGATGAATCAAAAACCGACTGAGCAGAGGAGTTCATAGTCGATACAATGGATGCCCATGCAAAACCTCCAACTATGGCAACTGGCACAAGAACAATCACAGGTGCTCCAGTTGAAAAAATAAACAAAAACATACCATACACGCCACAGGCCAGCGCAAGAAGTTGATGCCGGAATAATATCGTTCTCAATGTCGACAAGGAAAAGGCGGCGATCACTGCACCTGCACCAAATCCGCCCATCAGTAGTCCAAGAGTATGACTATTACCTTTTACTATGAGGCTTACATAAGCCGGTAGCATTGCCTGAAAAGTTGATACAGAGAAAAAAATCAGAGCAGTGACAATCAATATGCCCCTGAATTTTATGCTACCAGTACTAATTCTTAAACCTTCAGTTAACAAAGATAAAAAGCTTTTCTTTATATTTCTTTGAGATTTTGATGCTCCTTTCTGCATCCAGAAATAAATTACAGCGAGTGAGGCAAGGCAGATAGCATTGGTAAAATAAAGCGCTGCTGCACCTGTAATGGCAAAAAGCATAGCCCCTAATGACGGACCAATGATTGATGCAAGGTTGTAGCTTAACCCGTTAAGCGTTGCTGCCGCTTCGATCTCTTCAGGTGCAACAAGGGAAGACATGGTTGCCTGCCATGCAGATGCTTTAAGTGCAGTACCTGACGCAGTCAGAAAAGTGAATATGAAAATTATACTAATGGCGGGTACAGAGAGCAGGCAGAAACTTGCAAGTATGATTGAAGAGATCATCATACTTACGTTGACACTTCCTAAATAACGAAAACTTTGATATCTGTCAGCCATAACCCCGCCCAGTACTGAAAAAAGAAATATTGGGATCTGTGTAAGGGTCTGTGCCATTGCAGATACAGATGGATCTTTAGTCTGAATTGCAACGAGCCATCCGGTAGCAAAAATCTGCATCCAGCTTCCTATGTTTGCCAGAAAATTCGCCACACACAGGTGGCGAAATTCGGGATGAACCAATGGGCGGAATAAAGGGACTTTTAATTTAATTTCCTTATGTTCAGTTTTTTTAAGCATAAGTGACGGCTTTAAACTCCTTTGTAAGCCATTCAAAAACCTCTTGTGCATGGCCTGCATTTTTACAGGTCACAAAGAATCGAGCGGCGTAATCAATATTGGTCGTGGTGCCTTCAACAAGCTGCCCCTGAGAGACTTGCCAGTCGATATCCACTTCAGCATCTGTCACAGGTGTGTTGATGGAAATTACCTTGCCAGCGATTTTTGGGTATACAATGAAAAAAGATGGCCGCGACTGAAAACCAGATATTGAAGATACATCTGCAGTTGATACCTTTCTACCGCTTTGTACCATTAACTCCAGATCGTACATATTGACGCCTTCCCAGCGATGATAAGCAGGAACAGTCATTAAGCCCGGCGAACGCGCTGCCACCTCAAGAAAAACCAATTCGTCACTACTACTACGAAACAACTCCATATGGAAACAACCATTCAAAGCTTCAAGTGAACTAAGACATTGTTTACCAAAATGGCTTATGCGTTTATGTATCTCCTCATCCCGGTCCACCATGATGGACCCAAGTGTTGTTCCTTCCTGTAAATCAGCCATGGGACAGCTATAGCGGCTGACATTACTGTAAATCAACTCACCATCCTGAACTACGGTATCAAATTCATAAAGGTCGCCATGGATAAACTCTTCGGCTTCAAAATGAGCTAAGTCACCAGAGTTATCATTAATAAAACTGATGAAATCATGCTTATTGAAAATTTTATAGACCCCACGGCTACCAACAGAACAGCTCGGTTTAATTATAAACTTCTCCGAAAGCCTTTCTAAAAGGTTTTCATAATCATCAACTGATAAATTCTGATTTAACGCAGTATATCGCGGAACGCGAAGATTAGAACGATTGAGTGTCTCTTTCATGAGAAGTTTGTCTCTGAAAATTTCAACTCGTGATCCCATGTGATCATAAACCCCGAAGTGCTGGCGTATTTTTTCTGCCACTTCAAGGTTTGCTTCCTGATTGCAAAAAACTTTTACGTTTTCTTCGTGTGTAATAATAGATTCAAGTGACTCAATGCATTCATTGACATTAAGCTTAAATGTCATAGAACTTGCATCGTATACTTCATTGACACGAATAATCTTCGAATCACTGCTTATGAATTCAGGAATATGGTAGTCCATACTGGTAATAATGGTTTTATCATACTGGCTGAGCAGTTCTTTAGAAAAAAAAGTAAAGTTTTTAGTGCCAATAAAAATGATTTTCATAACTGTCCTTGCTCAAGGTTTTCTGTGATTTTATTAGCTATTTTCACTGCTTTCTGACGTAACAATTCAACGGAATTTGATATTAAAACCGAGCCTTGAGTAGGATAACCAAGTGAATAAAGACCGTTATTCTTGTTCCCGGAACTGTTTAATATACTCATGGACTCGAACTCGATTCTAAAACCACGCTGCTCATTAATCGCTACAGCGCCTGACTTGATGGCTTCATCAAATAATTTCAAGTGAGCATAAGCTTTCACTCCGGTTGTATTAATAACATAATCGAAATTAAGTAATGAATTGTTAGCTGAAACCTGAAAAATATTGTCTTTAAATGTGATTTTATAGTTTCCCCATATCATCCCAACTCTGCCAGATTTGTATATTTTTAAAAAGCGACTCGCACTTTCTGGCATGATGGCGCTCCGTAAATAATACATGCTTTTTTGCCATGTATTATTAAAATCCCGTTTCTCACAATCAGTGCGAAATGACCACAATTCATTGATAAATGGTGTTATTTCTATCATTATTTTTTGCCAGGAAGGCTGCTTCCTTGATGCCCTTTTTAAATCAACCTCCATCGAGCGAAAAGATGCAGGTGTTAATTCAATTATACCAGTCTGCCTGGCTTTCCACTTGATTGAATCAAGCATCTCATTACAAAGTGCAATAAGACTGGAATTTTTAATGTTAAGTCTGTTCAAAACGCCCATTAAGTTTTCGCCAATAAAAGTCGATTTGACTCTTGGCAGCACACCGCTACGTGATATTAGGGTGTAACTTCCACGCAGACCATAGCTTTCCAGCATTATACAGGCATCTATAGCGCTTTGACCTGACCCTAAAATACCTATTCTGCTAAATTCTTCTATAGAAGATAACTTTTCTTCATCGAAAATACTCAGTAATCTGTCTTTAACAGAGTCCTCAATGCTGTCAGGTGTTGAAACCTGAGCGCCGGTTGCAACGATACAAATATCAAATTCCTCAGAATACCCCGGGAAGCTTAATGTGTATTTATTGCCGACAAAAACACTCTTAACTTCAGCATTTATTTTCCTGACAATACAACCCAGCGAAGAAAGTTTCTGCAGGCAAATTGACATTTTTTCCTCGAGGTATTCCCCATATATTCCTCTGGGAATCTCATTGGATTCAGATTCTTTTTTATGGGAGCGCTGCAACCATAGATAAAAGTCTAATTTGTCATATTCGCACACGCTCATTGTATCGATGGTAGTATTAAGGATAAGGCTTTTAACATTAGTGCGATATGCAAGGCCTCTACCAAGTAAAGTATTTTTTTCGAATATGGTTATTTCTGGCTTAGCAGTTATTTTACAAATTTTTTTGCTCAGGGATTCAAGTACCATTAATGATGAGACGCCCCCACCAATGATGGCAATTCTTTTTCTTTCGTTTCTTCTTAAAGATGAATCTTCCATGAAAAACCCATTAGCAGGGAGCGGGAATATTTTTTATCACTTAAGGAATGATACTGGAAAGAAATTTAAAAAGTTAGGCGCACTAATGTTATGACTTTGTGATATTACTCACATTAATTTTAACAATTTTACAAAAAAAATGATAACTTCACAAAAGTGTAATGGCACTGATTGTCACTTTTTTAGGAGATCAGCCCGCACTTAACTATCATTGTGCCAAGAGTGGTCATTTAAGCCATTTGAACCTTAGCCCGCTGATAATTTCGACATGTCTGCGCTACTAAGCAGTGAAATCGGTTCTTCACGGATTATTTCAGGAAGATGTTAGAAACGTCCGCTCCTGGCACTCAGCGGACATCAGATAGCTCCAGGTGGCCCTCCGCTGTGAGCGGAAAGCGGGCAATCAGCGTCAAAAGCTACTTTTTTTACTGCACCTTCTCTATGGTATAAAACGATGACTAGCCAGGTCCTGAGTCCGGACCTGACAGCAATAAGTTTGATCATTTACACGAGGTTCGATACTTGCTATATCTTATCTCACATCGGCGTGCACTCTGGCCTCTCTAGTCATTTCAAGCGCTTATAGAGGGTATTTTAATGAATCAGACCCACTCTGTTCCGGAAATTTATAATCCTGAAGTGCCCTATGCAGTAAAATGCGAGATAGTGACACAACTGTGCCGGGCACTGGCTTCCCATAAAAATATCTCTCCAGAGGATTTGAGAAAGTATCTTCTGGAGAAAACGCATGTTGATTTCGAAAATCTCGAAGGTAATCCGGTAGGCATGCTGCTGCTGTATGAGTACCTTTACTCTCAGCGCCCCACAGCTTGCGTCAGCGCTAAAGAAAACCTCCATTAAGAGCAGCCTCCAGCAGGGGGCTAATCGGTCCTGTCACCCCGCGCGCGAACGCCAGTCGTAGCGTTATCAAAATTCACAACTACCTTGTGCACTCCTGGCACGAAGCAGACGAGCGGACTAAGCAGAAGGTCCGCTATGAGCAAGAAGCGCATATTGCTCAAATCGGGATGTGCTCATCGGCGGGGGCTGGTCAGCCCTGTAAGATATCTAACCTGTGCCGGAACAAATTCGTCTGAGTCTGGTGACGTTATTTATGCTCATTGTCTTCTGCATCACCGGTCCGGCAGGCACCGGGCTGCCTCTGAAAGGTGAAGTGAGTATTTAAGCCGGATAGCCTTTAAGGCAGAAAAATCTCAAAATGGCAGCGGTCTGGCTGAACTCGGCGGGCCGTCCTGCCATAACCTGTGGCCAGGGCATCAGCTCAGCGCATAAGCCATTTGCAGAGCGTAAAAATCCTGAATAATCAATATGGTTTTGTCATACAGCTGTGTACCAGGCACAGATGTACCTGACGTCAGTCCGTGTTAATTAACGGTGCAGGGTTCCTGGCAGTGGGTTATTTACTCAAAATGACGGGCATGCATAACAGTTGCCTTAAAAAGCGCAATTCGATTATTTACATACTCAGAGATAAAAAGCGCTTAAACCGAAAATTTGAAGGTATGTTTGTAGCAATCGCGCAGGTGCCGACAGGTACAGCCTTAGGTGGTGTCATGAAGCCTGGTACCGGCTAAGGCTAAACAGAAGTGAATTAACGGTAGTCTTTATGCTTCAGGCTAAAGTTTTACAAAATTGTTTCTCGATATCAGGTGAGCGAGGCCGATACTCATTTTACAGGCAGGATCATCTCTGAGCAGGTCGATGAACTCATCAAGGACAGCCGCATGAAATCCGTAACCAATGACCAACTGGGGGCCGCCGTGGCCAGAACGTCGCTTTGCGCAATATACCTTCTTTCTTCAACCGGAGAGGTGATGAGCTGGAACCTTGGATGCCGTGAAATTAAGGGCTGGGAAAGCCGTGATATCAGAGGGCAACATATTTCGGTTTTTTACGATGAAGATGAACAGGCCAGGAACATACCTGAGGCCGATCTGGGGTATGCACGTGAGCATGGCAAGTTTACAGGCGAGGGCTGGCGCCTCCGGAAAAACGGCAGCACATTCCGTGCATCAGTCGAAATAGAATTTCTCAACCCATCTGAGGAAGAACACGCTGCTTTTATTAAAATCGTGCGGGACGTTTCGCATGATTATCAGGAAAGGGCGGCGCTACGCATCGCTCAACAGGTTATCCAGAAAAGGGAAACGGAGTTATCAGACACCAATAAGGTGCTCGACGCTGTGTTCTGCCACACGCCCTGCGCCCTCATTCTGTGTGACGTAAAATCGGGTGGCATAATACGCGCGAACCCGACAGCCATGAATTCGCCCCATCTGCAGGCGCTGGTATTGAGCGGTAATACCCTGACCGGTATCCCTGAGGCGCTGCCAGCCGATCTGAGTGCTGTGTTCAGGCAAGCCTATGATCTCCTTCCCGATGAAGGGTTCAGTGAAACTGTCTCTTCAGACGATACCGCACCAGAATTTTCACTGCGGATTTCTGCAGAAAGGCTGAATTCGGGCGGCGGAGAGGACTATCTTCTCTATACCATACTGGATGTCACCGCAGAGTATCAGGCGGCGGCAAGGGCTAATCACCTGGCACTGCATGATCCACTGACAGGGCTGCTTAACCGCCGTGGCCTGATGCCCAGACTGGAGACGCTTCTGAGTGGCGACAGCCCCTTTGCCGTCATGGTCTCTGACATTGACCGCTTTAAAAGCATCAATGACGTTCTGGGCCATCCCACAGGGGATGCACTGCTCATTGATGTTTCTGCGCGGCTACAGTCCGTCCTGCGCCCTGAAGATATCCTGGCCCGCACAGGCGGCGACGAGTTCGTTGCCGTCTTACCGGGTATAAGCTCAGCAGCAGAAGCAAGCGAAACGGTATCACGCCTCACCGCAGTGCTGAAGGAACCCTTCATGCTGAAAGGCCGCAAGGTCACGTCGGGTTGCAGCTTCGGAGTATGTCTTTTTCCGGGCTACGCGCGGGATGCTGAAAGCATGTTATCGGCAGCAGATATCGCCCTGTATGCGGCCAAGTCAGCCGGACGTAATGGCTGGGTCATCTTTACAGATGAGCTTGCCAGTTCAGCGAAAGAGCGCTTCAGTCTGGAAAACGACCTGCGTGGTGCGCTGGAGAACGGTGAGCTTCAGCTTTTTTACCAGCCCGTTGTGTGCAGCGTAAGTGAAGAAGTCGTGTCATATGAAGCCCTGCTGCGCTGGCATCATCCTGTAAGGGGAAGCGTTCCGCCTGACGTTTTCATACCGCTTGCTGAAAAAACCGGGCTTATCCATGATATCGGTGCATTTGCGCTTACGCGTGCCTGTACTGACATGGCAGGCTGGTCGGGACAGGCGCGGGTGGCAGTAAACATTTCGCCCCGACAGTTCAGAGACCCGCAACTGGCGAACAGAGTGAAAAACGTCCTGATTCATAGTGGGCTGCATCCCAACAGGCTGGAACTCGAAATTACCGAGTCCGCTCTGTTCGACAACCCCGAATTCAGTTATGAGGTGATACGGAAATTCAGGGAGACGGGCATTGATATGGTACTGGATGATTTTGGCACCGGTTTTTCTTCACTGAGCCACCTCAGCTCAGGACTTTTCAGCAGGATAAAAATAGATAAGTCATTTATCAGCGACCTGCACCGGGATGCCGGAGCGGCAGCTATCGTCAGCTCCGTTCTTTCACTTTGTCGTCAACTAAAGGTTGAAGTTACCGCAGAGGGCGTGGAGACACCTGCACAGGCTGAGTGGCTCAGAAAATATGAATGTCCTCTGCTACAGGGATATCTCTTTGGCAGGCCAGGGCCTTACTGGATTCAGAAGTGAAGTCTTTGCCCTTATCAGGACCTGCCGGCGGCGCTTACATTTTGCGCCGCGGGTCAGGTTTTAACTGGAAAGAAAGTGCATGCCTGAGGGATCGATAACAAAAAACACATGCCTCCTTTTCAGGGATGCCATCAGGGCAAAGCTCCCGTCAATTATTGTCCTGATAACTGACGGCCATACTGACAGGCGTGCCGGCGGTGCGTTACACAACCTTTATAGGGAATGTTCTGCACCCGCATCGCCCGGCCATTCGGTAAATGCCGACGGCGTAGTTTGAGCTAATTTAAGGTCTGTGCTGTACGCCGTTCCCTCTTTATCGTCGATGTATGAAAGTTCACTTAGCAAAATACGCCGTAAACCTGTCTGAAAGACTGAAATCTAAAGTTGTTTCACAGTTTCAGCGTAGCGTTTATCGCTGAACTTGTTTTCCCATTTGGCTATGACAATAGGGGCCAGCGTATTTCCCAGAACGTTAAGCGCCGTATTAGGCATATCCATTAAGCGGTAAACGCCGGCAATGAAAGCAATACCTTCTAACGGGATACCAGCACTAGAGAGCGTGGCGGAAAGAATGACGAACATAAAACCAGGAACACCGGCTGCGCCCTTAGAGGTGATGACCATCGTCACAACAAGCATCATCTGATCGGCAAGGGTCAGGTGAATGCCATAGATTTGCGCGATAAACAGCGTGCCGATGCCAAGGAAAAGAGAGGCGCCATCAAGGTTAAATGAATACCCCGTAGGAATAACAAACCCTGAAACCGTTTTATCGACGCCGAACTTTTGTGTTTTCTGGATCAGCTGTGGCAGAACAGATGTTGAGCTGGCGCTTGAAAAAGCAAGTATCAATTCATCTTTGATAATGCGGATAATGGTAAAAATATTAATGCCGACGGATCGGGCGATGAGTCCAAAAACAATAATAACAAACAGAATGGCGGTAATATAAGTTGTGGCAATCAGTTTCACCAGCGGCAGAAGAGACGCGACGCCGAAATCGGTCACCGTTACCGCTATCATGCCAAATATCCCGATAGGGGAATAGGCCATGATCATGCCTGTAACTTTGAACATCCCATCAGCAATGGCAGAAAAGAAATTGACCACGTTCGCCTTTTTTTCATTTTCAAGCGAAGCAATACCAATGCCAAACATGACGGCAAAGAAGATCACGGGCAACAGATTGCCTTTGGCCATAGCATCAACAATATTCTCAGGGATAATGCTCAGGATCACCTGACCAAGCCCATGATTCGCTGACGCGGGCGTAGCGACACTGACCTGATGCTGCACCATCGAAGACAGGTCGGCCCCTGCGCCGGGCTTCACCACGTTTCCTACAATCAAGCCCACGATAATGGCGGTGGTTGTCACGCACAGGAAATAAAAAATGGTCTTCAGCCCCATTCTTCCCACTGCTTTACTGTCAGAATGACCTGCGATACCCACCACCAGGCACGAAAAAACAACCGGAATAACGATCATTTTCATTAATTTAATGAAAATATCGCCGGCAGGCTTAAATATCTGTTCTATAAGCCACGCACTGTGCGCGGGATATAGATTAAGTAGGTAACCTATTACAATGCCTGCCACAAGGCCGACAACAATCTGCCATACAAGGGGGATTCCTGGCTTTTTCATTTAGTTCGTACCTGGTGTTGGTTAATAATTAAGAGTCTGCTAGCGAAGCAATGCAATGGCCGTTTTGAGTCGCCGGCATCCTTCTTCAATGACGTCAACTGAACTTGCGAAAGAAATGCGTAAGTAAGGAGAAAGCCCGTATGCTTTGCCTGTAACGGTTGCGACGCCTGCGTCACGTAAAAAATACTCCACGACGTCATCGTCAGAGGTTATACGGCTTCCATTGGGTTTTATTTTACCGATCAGCCCGGACACATTAATGAAAAGGTAAAATGCACCTGCTGGTGGGTTAAAACTAAGGCCTGGCAGATTGCTGAGCAGTTCGACAATGCGCTTTCTGCGCGCGGTATAGATGGCGAGCATCTCCTTTACGGGCTGCTGATCACCTGCGAACGCTGCTACTGCAGCCGCCTGGCTTACCGAACTCGGGCAGGTTGTTGTCTGGGAAATCAGTTTGGTGATAGCGCTGGTCAGCCACTGTGGACCCGCGCCAAATCCAAGACGCCATCCGGTCATTGCGTATCCCTTTGAGGCGCCGTTAATAATAAGTATCCGCTCTTTCAGATCCGGCGCGACAGCGGCCAGTGAAAGGTGTGTAGCGTCTTCGTATACAAAGTGCTCATATATCTCATCAAGCATAATGAGCACGTCAGGATATTTTCGCAGCACGTCGGCCAGCGCCATGAGTTCTTCAGCACGGTATACCGCACCGGTGGGATTGTTCGGATAATTAAGCACCACCCAGCGGGTGTTTGCCGTTATGCTCTCTTCCAGTTGCTCAGCCGTGAGCTTAAAGTCATTGGATTCATCACCCTCTACGATAACCGGTGTGCCTTCATTCAGAATGGCAAGGTCCGGATAAGATACCCAGTAAGGAGCATGAATAATGACTTCGTCATTTTTATCCAGCGTGGAAGCGAAAGCGTGAAAAATGATGTGCTTTCCGCCGCTACCACAGACAATTTCGTTTAACTCATAGCGAAGCCCGTTATCACGCGCCAGTTTTTCACAGATTGCCTTACGCAGAACCACCGTTCCTGCTGCGGGAGTGTAATGCGTTTCCGAGTTTTTAAGGGCTTCAATGGTCGCTTTGATAATATGTTCGGGCGTATCAAAATCAGGCTCTCCGATGGTGAAATTGATAATATTAAAACCTTCGGATCGCAACTGAGTAACAAGCTCGTTCGCGGCAATGCTGGGTGATGGCTTGATGCTTTTTAATCGTTGAGACACTCGCTGATTCAGTTTCATCACAGGTATCCTTTTTCACGAAGCAGGTCTGTGTACCAGGTTTGGTCTTCCTGGCCTGAAGCAATCATTTCCTTTACAGCCTCTTCCTTCTGCGCATGTTTTGCCGCCAGCCTAAGAAGTTCATCCTTAAATTCGTATGCAAAATTCACGATGCCATCTTCGTCTCCGATGATGATGTCCCCGGGGCAGATAACCTGACCGCCGATGCTCACAGGCACGTTTATTTCACCGGGACCAGTTTTGAAAGGTCCTTTGTGAATGATGCTTTTTGCATAGAGAGGGGTATGTTCAAAAGAGGCAACATCACGGATGGCGCCATTGACAACAAATCCTGCGCATCCCCTGCGGAGACACTCAAGTTTAATCAGCTCGCCGATGATGGCGTTATTCGTATCGCCTTGTGCGTCAATGACCAGCACATGGCCTTCTTCAATCATGGTCATCGCCCTGTAAACCATAAGGTTGTCTCCGCCGCGCACCTTTACGGTCAATGCGGTACCGATAAGTTTTCCGGTTTTATTGAAGCGCTGCAGACCGCTAATACCGATATTTCGCGACATGTTGTCGCTGAGATGTGGGGTCACAACGTCTCTGAAAGATTCACGTTCAGCGCGTGTCAGTGGTCTGGCGGGCGGATTGATATGGCTTCCTGGGATGGACATAAATGGCCTCAGTGATTTTTAACATTAAATTAACAAACTGGTTATGTTTGATACTATCGGCCATGAAAGATTGTTTTTAGCGATATTTTGATATAGTTAATCAGTCCTTTTTTTCATGAAAGAAAAATGTTGTGGCTATAAAATTGATAAATATCAAAAACATATGGCGGTAAGCTGTGAATGTAAAAGCAGTAAGCTCGCCTCTTTTATGGGAATAAAGGCGCTTTTCGGCGAAGGCATATGAATTTCCTATGTCAGTTCTGTGATCTGAGCAGGAATTTTTCGCCCCTGCTATTAAAGGTCTCTTTCTCCCATAGCGAGGCCCCACCAGAGACGGGTTGTGGCTTTCGCAACATTCTGGACTTTTTGTCGGCAGTTTTAAGAGGTAACCCAGGTGATAACATTCAAACAAATGGATGCGCTGATATGGATAGTTAATCTCGGCAGTTTTGAAGCGGCCGCGGAGAAGCTCAATATGACGCAGTCTGCTATATCAAAGCGCATACATGAACTTGAAGTCTCTTTTGATATTGAGGTATTTGACCGGTCGAGCAGAAATGCGCGGCTGACAGAGAAGGGAAGAGAGCTTCTTTTTTACAGTCAGGAGCTGGTAGAGAAAAGAAACCACCTGCTTGAGAGGATCAGCGACAGGAAGGTTCTGATTTCACAACTCCGGCTGGGCGTAACTGAGCTGACATCCCTTACCTGGCTACCCGAGCTGATTCAGCAAATCCGGGAAGTCTATCCCAAGGTACAGATAGTACCTACCGTGGATGCTTCTCCCGTTCTGTATGATTCCGTCCAGAATGACAAGCTCGATCTGATTATTGCACCTGACATGTACGACGACGTTCGCCTCAACGCGTGCCTTCTGAGCAGTGTCGAAAATTCCTGGATGTCGTCGACAGCACTTATACCCGCTGAAGAGAAAATTGATATTGACGAAGCAGCAAAATATTCCTTTTTTGTGCAGGGTCCCACGTCCGGCACAGGTTTGATATATGAACGCTATTTTTCAATGCGCGGCATTAAATTTGACCGCAATATTGTCTGTAATAACCTCTTTGCCCAGATTGGGCTGACGGTTGCCGGTATGGGTATTACCTATCTCCCCCGAAAACCTTTAATGCCTTTGCTGGAAAAAGGGATACTCAGGGAGCTTGATTTCAAACCCAGGCTGCCTCTTGTCAGATACAGCGCAATTTATCGGGCCGATCGTGAACAAGGCATCATTCCTCATATTGCTGATATTGCCAGGAATTGCTGCAGTTTCGATAAGTTCCTTTTCGGTTTCTGAGCTACGAGCTGAAAACAGGTAACGCGTTAAGCGATAAAAACAGTTTATCGCCCGCAGAAACCTGCACTTTCCGACGTCCAGAACGGCATAACACTACTGCACTGTGCACAGCCACGCAGCGGCGTAAAAATCATCAGGTATAGTGTTGGGTATACGGACAGAAGCGTACCGGAAAAAGACGACTCGCGTCAGGAGCACACTGAGCGCGCATGCGGGGGAGACGGCAGGGATGTGATGTTTACCAGAATGAACGTATGCAGTCGCTATAAGTAAATGTGTGCTGTTCACTCATAGTGGACCTCACTATGCTGACAGGCTCGTTTTGTGCCAGAAGCGTACATTGCAAATCCCTCGGGCAAACTATTCAACAGTTCGTAGTACCGTTTTTTGTATTCCTGAGATAAAAATAGCACTGACGGAAAGATGTCACTTCGCCTCCTCATGTATAGCTTGAACCACATAATCATTAGTAAAAGGATGCACAAGTATGCTGAGAGGTAAAAGAGCGGTTATTACAGGTGGAGGCAAGGGATTCGGTCAGGCATTATGCGTATGGTTGGCGCGAGAGGGAGTCGAGGTGCACTTTAGCGCACGACGTGCAGAGGAGATACAAGATACCTGCAGCAGCATCAGTGCTGAAGGCGGCACGGCAAACGGGTATATCTGTGATTTAACCCGTCCTGAATCTCTTTCTCAGTTTTCTTCACAGCTGTTAAATTCAGATAAGCCTGTAGACATTTTAATCCTCAATGCTGCTCAGTGGCTGTCAGGGACATTAGACAATCAACCAGTTACAGAAATTATCAATACTGTCAGTTCAGGCCTGACAGGTTCTATTCTACTGACTCAGGCATTACTGCCTGCATTAAGACGTTCGGACAGTGCTGATATCGTCTCAATAATATCTTCATGCGGCATTCCGAATTTTACAGATTCAATTGCGCATCCCGCTTTTTTCGCCAGTAAACATGGTCTTAGTGGGTTTACAACAAAACTGTCCCAGCAGCTATCCGAAGAAAATATACGTGTTACCGGGCTGTACCCACCAGATTTCGAGCTGACTGGGTTAGATACGTTTGTCGATGATCAATCCAGAATGGGGGAGCGTCTGATGAATGGACGATCTGTCTGGGAGACGATTCACTTTGTGCTGAAACAACCTCGTAGTTGTCATATAAGTACAATCTACTTTAAGGGACCCACCCGCGAAGACCTGGAAAAGTAGTAGCTGAAATCCAGTGGTGTTAGACAAACATTTAAACGGGCATTTTTAACTCATGGCGGACATTGACTCGCCACAATGTGACAAATAATAACCCACCGCTATCATGATGATGCAAGGGTAATTAATGGCTAAGGAAAATCATGATAACGATTGAAGCAGGTATGCAAATTCATTACCCGATTTTACTAAAGGTCTGGGAGTCATCCGTACGTGCTACGCATGATTTTTACAAGAACAGGATATTCAAGTGCTGCGCCCGCTGATACTCCATAGCTATTTTCCTGGTTTAACTATTAGTATTGCTCGTGGATGCTGTGACGACTCTATCCTGGGTTGTACAGGGGTAAGCAAAAAACGTATTGAAATGCTATTTGTGGATGCAGAACAACGCGGAAAAGGTATTGGGCTGTAGTGGTCAACAAAAACTGGCCACGGCTTTAGAGTTTTTCCAAAACAATCTTTCTGATTCATTCGGCGTCAAACCACCATTATATTGATGAG
>NZ_VIVB01000022.1:0-26105 GCF_007828605.1 Pantoea sp. SJZ147 | reverse complement strand
TGCGAACAGCGGGTTAACCGTCTGTCGCGAGGTGGCGTATATTACGCTTTCCTCCTTCAGAGTCAACCTCTTTTTCAGAAGTTTTTCTCCGGCGGTTCAGTTTCCTGAACCTCTCAACACCGCATTCCGTAAGCCGTTGTGCCGTGTCGATGGAGGCGCATTATAGGGAGTTCTCTCAGGCTGACAAGGGCTAAATTCAATAAAAATGACCGTTCGCTGCATTCCACAGCAAAACCCCACTTTATACGCAGTTACACACAAAGTTATCCACATTCCTGGAAGCGTTAAATTTAGACGAGCATCACGCAAACGTTTTCGCTACAATGCCCCGCAACGCAATGGATGCCCCTTTTCGGGGCGTTACCTGAAGTTTTTACGCTTTTGCTTCTCTATATAGAGAGAAGTGAGCACGCAAGCTTGATGTAACGCTCTTATTTACGCGAATCAAAGCCAAGGGATAAAACCACCATGCAACAACCTCGTCCTTTACGCCGCGCCCTGCTCAGTGTTTCTGATAAAGCCGGCATCCTCGAATTTGCTCAGGCACTCTCCCAGCGCGGTGTTGAGCTACTCTCCACAGGTGGTACCGCTCGCCTGCTGGCAGAGGCGGGACTGCCCGTCACCGAAGTGTCTGACTACACCGGTTTCCCGGAAATGATGGATGGACGCGTTAAAACACTGCACCCAAAAGTACACGGCGGTATTTTAGGACGTCGTGGGCAAGATGATGCCGTAATGGCGCAGCACGCTATCAGCCCTATCGATATGGTGGTCGTAAACCTTTATCCCTTTGCCCAAACCGTCGCAAAGCCGGATTGTTCACTGGAAGACGCTGTCGAAAATATTGATATTGGCGGCCCAACGATGGTGCGTTCGGCAGCCAAAAACCACAAAGACGTAGCCATTGTGGTTAAGAGCAGCGACTACCAGGCCATTATCGCCGAGCTGGACGCCAACCAGAACTCGCTCACGCTCGAAACCCGTTTCGATCTGGCGATTAAAGCTTTTGAACATACCGCCGCGTACGACAGCATGATCGCCAACTATTTTGGCAGCCTGGTCCCGGCTTATCATGGCGAAACCAGCCAACCTGCAGGCCGCTTCCCGCGGACTCTCAATCTTAACTTCATTAAAAAGCAGGATATGCGCTATGGCGAGAACAGCCATCAGGACGCGGCCTTCTATATAGAAGAAGATGTGCAGGAAGCATCAGTCGCTACCGCCAGGCAGGTGCAGGGCAAAGCGCTGTCTTATAACAACATCGCGGATACCGATGCCGCGCTTGAGTGCGTGAAAGAGTTTGTTGAGCCCGCCTGCGTTATTGTCAAACATGCTAACCCTTGTGGTGTCGCTGTGGGCGAGTCCATTCTGGCGGCTTACGAGCGCGCTTATCAGACTGACCCCACTTCTGCCTTCGGCGGCATTATTGCCTTTAACCGCGAACTGGATGAGGCTACCGCAAAGGCCATCATCAGTCGGCAGTTTGTTGAAGTCATCATCGCCCCTGCAGCAACGGAAGCTGCGCTGAAAATTACGGCGGCTAAACAGAACGTCCGCGTTCTGGTATGCGGTAAATGGCAAGGTCGGGTCGCCGCCCTTGATTTCAAACGTGTGAACGGAGGTTTGCTGGTTCAGGATCGCGATCTCGGTATGGTCGATGCCAGCCAGCTACGCGTGGTAAGTCAGCGCCAGCCTTCAGAGCAGGAGTTGCGTGACGCGCTGTTCTGCTGGAAAGTAGCCAAATTCGTTAAGTCTAACGCGATTGTCTATGCACGAGACAACATGACCATCGGCATTGGTGCCGGACAGATGAGCCGCGTCTACTCAGCCAAAATTGCAGGCATTAAAGCCGGTGATGAAGGTCTGGAAGTGAAAGGGTCCGCGATGGCTTCCGATGCTTTCTTCCCGTTCCGCGACGGCATTGATGCCGCTGCTGCCGTGGGCGTCAGCTGTGTGATTCAGCCGGGCGGTTCTATTCGCGACGATGAAGTCATTGCGGCAGCCGATGAGCATGGCATTGCCATGATCTTTACCGATATGCGTCACTTCCGCCATTAATTCTGTGGAGCGTTTTATGAAAATTTTAATCATTGGTAACGGCGGACGTGAACACGCACTGGCCTGGAAGGCAGCACAGTCGCCGCTGGCGGAAACCGTTTTTGTTGCACCGGGCAATGCAGGCACCGCACTGGAACCCGCGTTGCAGAACGTCGACATTGCACCAACCGATATTCCTGCCTTACTGGCCTTCGCCCAGCGTGAACAGATCGATCTCACCATCGTTGGCCCTGAAGCGCCGCTGGTGTCAGGTGTCGTTGATGCGTTCCGTGCGGCGGGCTTAAAAATCTTTGGCCCGACCCAGGCCGCCGCGCAACTGGAAGGATCTAAAGCCTTTACCAAGGACTTCCTGGCACGTCATAACATACCGAGTGCGGAGTACCAGAATTTTACAGAGGTCGCCCCTGCGCTGGCTTATCTTCGTGAAAAGGGTGCGCCGATTGTCATCAAAGCCGACGGACTGGCAGCCGGTAAAGGTGTCATTGTGGCAATGACGCTGCAGGAAGCAGAAGACGCCGTGCACGATATGCTGGCAGGCAATGCGTTTGGTGACGCGGGACACCGTATTGTTATTGAAGAGTTCCTGGACGGCGAAGAAGCCAGCTTTATTGTGATGGTTGATGGCGAGAACGTGTTGCCGATGGCCACCAGCCAGGATCATAAACGTGTGGGTGACGGCGATACCGGACCGAACACCGGGGGAATGGGCGCGTATTCCCCTGCCCCGGTTGTAACCGATGCGATCCACCAGCGCGTAATGGATCAGGTTATCTGGCCAACCGTGCGCGGCATGGCGGCAGAAGGCAACGTTTATACTGGTTTCTTATATGCCGGGCTGATGATCGATCAGGCGGGTCAGCCGAAAGTGATCGAATTCAACTGCCGCTTCGGCGATCCAGAAACGCAGCCTATCATGCTGCGCCTGCAGTCGGATCTGGTGGATCTCTGTCTGGCGGCCTGCGACGGAAAGCTAGACCAGAAGGATTCCCAATGGGACCCGCGTCCATCGCTTGGTGTGGTGCTGGCCGCTGGCGGCTATCCCGGTCACTACAATAACGGCGATCACATTCACGGTCTGCCGCTGGAAGAGGCTGCCGACGGCAAAGTTTTCCACGCTGGGACTCGCCTTGAAGACGATCGGGTGCTGACCAACGGCGGGCGCGTTTTGTGCGTCACCGCCTTAGGCGACGATGTCGCTGCGGCACAGAAACGGGCTTACGAACTGGCTAAACCGATTTCCTGGCAAGGCAGCTTCTGCCGACGCGATATCGGCTATCGTGCAATTGACCGTAAATAAAGAACGAAGGGGCACCCAGTGCCCCTTTTTACTGTCTCAGAAGTCTGCCTCTTCAGGCGCATCTGCACACTCATCTTTTTGACTGACACGCAGTAGCTGCACGCCTTCAGGGGCTTCCAGCCACGAAATCATCAACGGTCCCGTCTTATTGCTGCGGTAATGTGTTAGCGTCTGCAGGGCATAACTGTCAAAAGCAGGCGTCACCTGCTGGCCCTCACAGGTTTCCACAGCCCTTCCGCCTGACCAGTGCCCCTGTTTCAAGAACACACGACCACTTAACAGCGCATCGCTGACTTCGCGCATACGTTGTGCATCGAACTTGTAAAGCTCCACTGCATCTGGACTGACTGCCTCACGGCGCGTCGCGAGCTGGCGCTGCATGAAATTAAGGCTGCCATTTTGATCAAAGCGTAAGGTGACGTCGTCTGGCTTATCGCCTTTGACCTGACGCTCTACGCTGATTAAGTCATCCCCAAGCCAGCGATAATCAGTAATTTCACTTTTTTCACTGTTGAACGGATTGTACAGCGTACGAATATGTACCGAATGATGATCGGTATTTTTGCGCCAGATACGTACACTGCCGCGATCGGCAAGGTAACCGCTGGCCGAGAAAGCCGGGATGTCGGGGGTTGAGCTGCACCCGATAATCAGTGAGGAGAGGAACAGGGCAGATAATCGCTGGAACAGCGTAGTCATGGTGGCTGGCCCTTAAACAAAAGGGGCGAAATCGCCCCTGTTTAAAACGTTACCGCAATGCGACGTCTTACTTAACGGCGTCTTTCAGAGCTTTACCAGACACGAATGCAGGTACGTTTGCCGCAGCGATTTTGATTTCTTTGCCAGTCTGTGGGTTACGACCGGTACGCTCAGCGCGGTGGTTCACTTTAAAAGTACCAAAACCAACCAGTTGTACAGCATCACCCTCTTTCAGAGACTCGGTGATTGCAGCCAGAGTAGATTCCAGCGCTGCCTTAGCCTGGGTTTTAGACAGGTCAGCTTTTTCTGCGATCACATCAATCAGTTGAGTCTTGTTCATAAGTTATCCTTAAAGTGTATTTATCGCTTGCTAAGCAACGAGTGCGAGGGAAAAGCCGGCTTCGGGCACTCTTCAGCCTGCACGCACCGATAGCCACAATTTTCAGCCCCCCAAATGTAGACCAGACAGGGGGCTGATGTGAAGCCTCCAGGCGCGCTAATTAAGGCCTGAAGTCACGTTTTCTCGCCTTATTGCTGAATTTTTATACCGATGTTACTAATTCCCGCTTCACGCAGGTCGGATCGCAGACCTTTTATCAATTCAAGGTCTCGCTCTTCACAATCCGCGAGCAGGCGAAAAATCTCCCATTGCAGGTCCCATTCGTCGATGACAGCCGGATTTTCTCGCAGCTCTTCATCGGTCATTTCGCGACCTTCGTGAGTCATTTCCAGAATGGCAACGGTGGTGATCGAAGTCTTACTGACTTCAATCGCATGCTCAAGCGTTTCACCGCTTAACTGCGAGTGCAGGACTTCACTCAATGCAACGCAGGCATCAATTGCCGGATACACACCGTATACCTCAAACGCATCACCATCGGGAATCGCTGCTTCAAGCTTTTCCAGTTGGCTGTCAAAATTGATCTTTGCGTCTTTTACCGTCAGCGTTTCCCAAATCAGGTCCAGGATACGGCGGTAAAGGGCAGGATCGGCAAACTCGGTTTGCTGGCAAAAAGCCACGTAGTTGGGATACATGCGCTCGCACAGGCAAGCCATAAACGTCAGATGTTGCCAGCTTTCCAGCTTGGTCAGACGCAGATGCACAGGGTTTTGTAACATACACAGAGCTCTTATTCATTTCGCTGGCGGCAGTGTAACGCAAAAGCGCCATACAAACAGTGTTAAAGCGCGCTTTGCCAGCGCAGAAATGCGGGGCGTTGGGATGCCACAGCATCCGCCCAGCGGGTAGGTTCCGGTAAACGGTATCCCTGTGTACACTTTTCGACCAACTGCAGGGCGCTGTCCAGACTGACGCGGTGTCCGGTGGCCACAAACAGCGGATTACAGCGCGCCTTGCTGCGCCATACCCAGCCAATTTGCTCACCTTTGTCCACTAACGGCTGGCGACTGCCGGGGGTTTCATCCAACGCCTCAAAGCGCCCGCACAGACGTTTTTTCGCGACGCCGATAGTGGGGACATCGACCATCAACCCAAAATGCGAAGCCACACCGAGCCGGCGTGGATGTGAAATGCCATGACCATCGACAAATAACAGGTCGGGCTTCTGCTCCAGCATGTTCCATGCCGCCAACAGCGCCGGATACTCACGGAAAGAGAGGAAACCGGGAATGTAAGGCATGGTGGTGTCAATGCGCGCGATGCGATGCTCCACCAGCTTCAGGGACGGGTATTCAAGAATGACCAGCGCAGCACGCGTGACTGCACCTTCCTGCTCAAAACCGACGTCTGCGCCACCGATAAAGCGTGGCGGCAGTACGTCAAAATCATCCTGCCGCACGACCTCTGCGGCACGCTGTAATTGCTCCGCGCGGAGTGCAGCGATATCCATTAAGACTCCTGATGATACGGGCGTGAGAGCCGGTGCACCGCCTCAACAAATACACCTGCGTGCTCTGGCGGCACATCCTGATGGATGCCGTGCCCAAGATTGAAGACGTGGCCTTCGCCCTTGCCGAACCCGTCCAGGATCGTAGCGACTTCCTGCTCAATTCGCGCGGGCGGTGCGTAGAGCATGGATGGGTCCATGTTGCCCTGCAAAGCGACTTTGTGGCCAACGCGACGACGGGCTTCGCTGATATCGATCGTCCAGTCCAGACCAAGTGCGTCACAGCCCGTCTCGGCAATCGCTTCCAGCCATTGCCCGCCATTTTTGGTAAACAAGGTGATCGGCACGCGACGGCCTTCGTTTTCATGTAGCACGCTGTCGACAATTTTATGCATGTAGTAAAGCGAGAACTCACGATAGTCGTTCCCGGTTAACACGCCGCCCCAGGTGTCAAATACCATCACCGACTGCGCACCGGCGCGAATCTGGGCATTGAGATAGAGAATGACGCTGTCAGCCAGCTTATCCAGCATGGCGTGCAGCGTGGCCGGCTCGGCGTACATCATTTTTTTAATTTTGGTGAAGGCTTTGCTACTTCCCCCTTCAACCATGTAGGTCGCCAGTGTCCACGGGCTACCTGAGAAGCCAATTAAAGGCACCTCGCCATTGAGATTTTTACGGATGGTGCGCACCGCGTTCATCACGTAACCCAGTTCCTGTTCAGGATCGGGTACGGGCAGGCGATCGACATCGGCACGGCACGTTACTGGATTAGAGAAACACGGGCCTTCACCCGTTTCGAAGTACAGCCCTAACCCCATGGCATCAGGAATGGTGAGAATATCACTGAAGAGGATTGCCGCATCCAGCTTGAAGCGACGCAGGGGTTGGAGGGTGACTTCGCAGGCCAGTTCGGCATTCTTGCATAGCGACATAAAATCACCCGCCTGGGCGCGCGTCGCTTTATATTCCGGCAAATAACGCCCGGCTTGCCGCATCATCCATACGGGGGTGACATCTACAGGCTGGCGTAACAGGGCGCGCAAATAACGGTCGTTCTTCAGTTCACTCATGTCAGGACTCTCTCGGTATCAAGCGAGTAGTGTAGCACTCTCACGCCTCAGCGCGGCAGAGGGCCACGGTATCTTCAATTAATCGGCGGGCAACGGTACCGGGCGGAGGAAGTAACGGCAGCGCATCAAAGCGGAACCAGCCGGCATCCAGCAGCTCTTTACCGTCATGCTGTAACTCACCGCCATCATATTCCGCCATAAAGGCCATCATCAGGGATTGCGGAAAGGGCCAGGGTTGCGATGTAACATAGCGAACATTCCTGACACGCACATTGCTTTCTTCCATCACCTCACGCGCGACAGCCTGTTCAATGGTTTCACCGACCTCAACAAACCCGGCCAGCACAGTGTAAATGTTATTACGATGGCGCGCATGATTAGCCAGCAGGATCTCGTCCCCCCGGCGAATCGCAACGATAATGCAGGGCGCAATTTGTGGATAGTAACGTTCACGACAGTGACTGCACAGACAGGCAAACTCACGCTTGCTGGGGTGCATCTCATGACCACAGTAGCCACACCAGCGATGAGAGCGATAAAACTCGGCCAGTTGTACACCGCGCCCCGCCAGCTGAAATAGCGCCGGATCTTCGTTAAGCAACTGCCGCAGCGACAGCATATCCTCTGAACGTGCTTCGCAAACCAGCCAGACTTTCTCACTCTGCCATTCGCCGATAACGCGTCCCTGATGGCCTGTCAGGCCAAACTGTTGCGCATTACCGTGAGGGAGATCCCCTTGCGGTAACCAAATTTTCTGTTCACTGCTGACAATCCACCATCCAGCGTCTACGCTTGAAATTTCGCATTGCATTTATTTCGTCATCCTTAGCGTCAACCCGCACGCTGAAGTCCCGATGTTAAGTGTGTAGATGAACAACTATACCCAAATAATTCTGGTTGCAAGACGACAGCACGCTTATTTATCCCCGACTGGCTCGTGGAGAACAAGCGCAATTGACGCATCGCTAATCTGAAATATGAAGGTGCATAACTCATACGGAGTTAACTATGCTCAACCAGTTAGACGTTCTGACCAAACGCGTAGGTGGCAGTAATGAACTGGTAGATTCATGGCTGGCCGCTCGCCGCCAGCTATTGGTTTCTTATTATCATTTGGTCGGTATTAAGCCAAAGAAAGAGGCACTGACTCGTCTGGATGAACAGGCGCTTGATAACTTTTGCCATAATCTGGTCGATTACCTGTCATCAGGCCACTTTAGTCTTTACCAACGCCTGATCGGTGAAATGGACGGCACCAGCCCGTTGCTGGCCGCCACGCAGATTTATCCCTCGCTGGAAGCCAACACCGAAAAACTGATGCAATTGTATGACGGGCATCTTCAGCAGGCGATTGATGACGATAACTATGTCACCTTTCAGAATGCCCTCTCAGAGGTGGGTGAAGCCCTTGAAGGACGCTTTACCCTTGAGGACAAGTTAATTCAGATGGCATGGGATAACCACCTTACCCCGCCCGTGGCTAACGACAGCGAAATTGCCCGCCCTGCCTAAAACCTCATCGATTGTAAAAGACTTGTGATTAGTAAAAAGCCCCCTTATGCTGAGTGGGCTTTAAACGTAATGCCTAATGTAGTCGGTGTTTTACGGTTGAAACGTTACCTACACGTCCTGCTCTCGTTATCGGTTATTTACAGGTAAGGCAGCGCAGGCGTCGTCGCGTAAAGCGTTAAAACCACATCTTGTCGGAGTGCCCTCTGGGCTGAGACCGTTAATTCGGGATCCGCGGAACCTGATCAGGTTAGAACCTGCGAAGGGAACAAGAGTAAATTTATACGGTACGCCACCGGATGGTGCCAGCAGTGCCGTTACTCCTTCCGAACTCCGGACAAGCAACCTTCCCACTTACTGGAATATTGCTATGTCTACTGCGAAAACGACCCGTCGCGAACAACGTGCTCAGGCACAGGAATTTATTGATTCTCTTCAGGGCGGCAGCGCCTTTCCCAACTCAAAACGTATCTGGCTCACCGGCAGTCGCGACGATATTCGTGTCCCGATGCGGGAAATTCAACTCAGCCCTACCCTGATCAGCGGCAGTAAAGACGCGCCTGTTTATGAGGAGAATGAGCCCGTACCGATTTATGATACGGCGGGCGCCTATGGCGATCCGGCAGCACAAATCGATGTTCATCGCGGGCTGGATAAACTGCGCGCGCGCTGGATTGAAGAACGTAATGACAGCGAGAATCTGATGCAAATCAGCTCAGCCTACACGCAGCAGCGGCTGGCCGATGACGGGCTGGATCATCTCCGTTTTGAACACCTGCCAACGCCGCGTCGCGCTAAAGCCGGCCGCTGCGTGACCCAGTTGCACTATGCACGCCAGGGCATTATCACGCCGGAGATGGAATTTATCGCGCTGCGGGAAAATATGGGCCGGGAACGCATCCGTGGTGAAGTGCTGTTACAACAGCATCCGGGGCACAGCTTTGGCGCGCATTTGCCGGAAAATATTACACCTGAGTTTGTGCGTCAGGAAGTGGCAACCGGACGCGCCATCATCCCGGCGAATATCAATCATCCTGAATCCGAACCCATGATCATTGGGCGTAACTTTCTGGTGAAGGTAAATGCGAATATTGGCAACTCCGCCGTGACCTCCTCCATTGAGGAAGAGGTGGAAAAGCTGGTGTGGTCAACCCGTTGGGGCGCGGATACCGTTATGGACCTCTCTACAGGGCGCTACATCCATGAAACCCGCGAATGGATTTTGCGTAACAGCCCGGTGCCGATCGGTACAGTCCCGATCTATCAGGCGCTTGAGAAAGTTAACGGTGTAGCAGAAGACCTGAACTGGGACACCTTCCGTGATACCTTGCTGGAACAGGCTGAACAGGGCGTGGATTATTTTACTATCCATGCTGGGGTGCTGTTGCGCTATGTCCCCATGACCGCGAAACGCCTGACCGGCATCGTCTCTCGTGGTGGGTCCATTATGGCGAAGTGGTGCCTGTCGCATCACAAAGAGAGCTTTCTCTATGAGCACTTCCGCGACATCTGTGAAATTTGTGCTGCTTATGATATTTCGCTGTCGCTGGGAGACGGTCTGCGTCCGGGATCAATTCAGGATGCCAATGACGACGCGCAGTTTGCAGAACTGCACACCTTGGGTGAGCTGACAAAAATCGCCTGGGAATACGATGTACAGGTCATGATTGAAGGCCCCGGTCATATTCCCATGCAAATGATCCGTCGCAACATGACTGAACAGCTGGAACACTGTCATGAAGCGCCGTTTTACACCCTGGGTCCACTGACCACCGATATTGCTCCGGGTTACGATCATTTTACCTCTGGCATTGGTGCGGCAATGATTGGCTGGTTCGGTTGCGCCATGCTCTGCTATGTCACGCCGAAAGAGCACCTGGGTCTGCCGAATAAAGACGATGTGAAACAGGGTTTGATTACCTACAAGATCGCCGCGCACGCCGCCGATCTGGCAAAAGGCCATCCGGGGGCGCAGATCCGCGACAACGCCATGTCGAAAGCGCGTTTTGAGTTTCGCTGGGAAGATCAGTTTAATCTTGCGCTGGACCC
This sequence comes from Pantoea sp. SJZ147, assembly GCF_007828605.1. Lineage (NCBI taxonomy): Bacteria > Pseudomonadati > Pseudomonadota > Gammaproteobacteria > Enterobacterales > Erwiniaceae > Pantoea > Pantoea sp. SJZ147. The sequence goes on along the minus strand of NZ_VIVB01000022.1, from coordinate 15,573 downwards.
CCATACGGCACGCGCTTATCACGACGAAACCCTGCCGCAGGAATCAGGTAAGGTTGCGCACTTCTGTTCCATGTGCGGCCCCAAATTTTGCTCAATGAAAATTACCCAGGAAGTACGCGACTATGCCGCGAAGCAGGAAGCAGAAGCCCAGGCGATTGAAGTGGGGATGGCAAAGATGTCAGATAATTTTCGTGAGCGCGGCGGTGAGCTCTATCATCCCGCAACCGCTCTTAAGGAGGAATAAATGGACGCCTTTCCCGCCACCGCACCACGCTTAGGGCTGTATCCGGTTGTCGACAGCGTTGAATGGATTGAACGTCTGTTAGACGCCGGTGTGCGAACCCTTCAGCTTCGGATCAAGGATCAGCCCGATGAGGTGGTTGAACCCTTTATTATTCGGGCTATCGCCGCAGGTAAGCGCTATCAGGCACGTCTGTTTATCAATGATTACTGGCAGTTGGCGATTAAACATCAGGCTTATGGCGTTCATCTGGGCCAGGAGGATTTAGACGTCGCGAATCTTCAGCAGATTTTGCACGCTGGCTTGCGACTGGGGCTGTCAACCCATGACGATGCGGAGCTGGATCGGGCGCTGGCGCTGCGCCCTTCTTACATTGCTCTGGGGCACATCTTCCCCACGCAGACGAAAGCGATGCCTTCTTCTCCGCAAGGGCTGGCTGAACTTAAACGCCATTTGGGTCGGCTGGCGGGCATTTCTACTGTCGCGATCGGTGGCATCAGCATTGCCCGTGCACCTGAGGTCTTAGCCACCGGCGTCGGCAGCATTGCGGTGGTGAGCGCGATTACCCAGGCAGAAGACTGGCAGGAAGCCACGCGTATTCTGCTGCAGCTTGCCGAGCCTGAAACCGCGCATTAACTGGCGTTATCGCGCAAAAATACGCGCAGTCAGTGCAATCGGTAGATAAAAACTGGAAAGCCGCGCACGGCAATTCATATTGCTGCTGGCGCGGTTTTTTAATGCCCTTTAAAGTCACAGGCGTCCAGCAGGGATTGCCGGACCAGGGCCAGCCTCCTCCTCTTTCTGGCCCTGCTTCTCAACTGCAGGTTCAGAGAGATAAGGGACTGACTCCATCAATTTATCATGGGAGCAGGCTATGATTGCCTGCTCCACGGCCTTGCCGGTTATCGCCAGTGCCCGTTCGATGGTATCACTGGCGGGCAGCGCGTAATTCAGACGCAGGCAGTTACGATATTTGCCCGAGGCGGAAAACAGCGAGCCGACAGCAATCTGAATACCCGACTGGCGCAGCGTGTTATTAAGCTGCACCGCATCAAAGGCTTCTGGCAGTTCAATCCACATCAGAAAGCCGCCCTGAGGCCGCGTAACGCAGATCCCACAAGGAAAATAGTGCCTGACCCAGCAAATAAAGGTTTCGTAGTTGTGCTGATAAACCTGACGCATCCGCCGTAAATGGGTCTGGTAGTGCCCCTGACGAATAAACTCTGCTACCGCATGCTGCGGCTGGGTCGCGGTGGAGCCGGTGCCGATATATTTCATATGCAGTACCCGATCGCGGTAGCGTCCCGGCGCAACCCAACCGACGCGTAAACCCGGTGCCAGCGTTTTGGAAAATGAACTGCACAGCAACACGCGCCCATCTTCATCCATAGATTTAATGGATGACGGTCGCGGGTACTCCCAGGCCAGTTCACCATACACATCGTCTTCAATAATCGCGGCGTCAAAACGTTGCGCCAGGGTCAGCAAGGCGCGCTTTCGCTTCTCGGGCATGATAAAGCCAAGCGGGTTATTACAGTTAGGCACCACTACGACAGCTTTAATTGGCCACTGATCAAACGCCAGCTCCAGCGCCTCAAGACTGATGCCCGTCACCGAATCCGTGGGGATCTCAATGGCGCGAATGCCAAAACCACGCAGCGTCTGCATAATGCCGTGAAAGGATGGAGATTCCACGGCGATGATATCGCCCGGCTGGCAGACAGCACGAACGGACACGGACAGTGCTTCATGGCAGCCGGTTGTTATCACAATGTCTTCAAGGGTAAGCTGGCAACCGCTGTCAATCATCAGTCGGGCGATCTGCTCCCGCAGGCAGGCTACACCATACAGATTATCGTAATTCAGCAGGTGACTTTCCTGCTTCTGAGCCTGTCGGCTAAAGGCTTTCCAGAGGGGTTTCAGGGTGGATTGTGTTAAATCCGGCATGCCGCTGCCCAACTGCAATATATCGTCTTCCAGCCGGCTGTTAAGCAGTTCAAATACCGCATCCCACTGGGTTATTTCTACGGGTCGTTGCACCGGTCGGGTCAGTGCCGGGATGGGCGGCATCGCCTTATGGGGCGCAACAAAGTAGCCTGAACGCGACTGTGGAACGATTAACTGTTTCTGCTCCAGCAAATAATACGCCTGTTGCACCGTGCTGATACTGACGCCGTGCTCAGCACTCAGACTCCGCACTGAAGGTAAACGTTCGCCGCTCCGATACAGCCCCTGCTCAATGCGCTTTTCCAGCAGCATGGCCAAATGTTGATATCGCGTCATTGTATGCCCTGTGAAAATTGACCGCCCCGTAAAGCAGTACAGATAGAGATTATTTCTACCATTCAGTTCGCCTGCAGCGCAATCTGTATGTTAAATATTTGCTTATCGTGCATCTGTATTGAAAATACGCACTGCGTGAAAATGTTTCTCAGATAAACAACTGAGGGCAGGATCATGGGATATGAAGAAAACCGCGCGGCCAGGCCATTTACGATAAGACCGTTTCGTTTCTTACGCCTCGTCTGGGGCAGCATCAGACGCTGGCAATGTCAGCGTGAAACCCGGGCTATTTTATCCCGGCTCAGTGACTGTCAATTAAAAGACATTGGGCTAGACCGAAACGATATCCGCTGATGATTCTAAGATAAAAAAAAACCCTGCCTGAGCAGGGTTTTTTATCGGGCGTTTGACGATTACTCGTCGTTTTTACCGCCCAGACCAGCGTTCAGCAATTCAGCCAGGCTTGCAGAGGCTTCATCCGCAGTAACCTGCGGTGCTACCGGTACTTCGCCTGCCGCTTTGCGGCGCATACGATCCTGATGATAAGCATAACCCGTACCGGCTGGGATCAGACGTCCCACGATAACGTTCTCTTTCAGACCGCGCAGTTCGTCGCGCTTGCCTGCCACTGCCGCTTCGGTCAGGACACGCGTGGTTTCCTGGAACGATGCCGCAGAGATGAACGATTCGGTTGCCAGTGACGCTTTGGTAATACCCAGCAGATCACGCATGAAGGTTGCGCCAACTTTTCCGTTCGCTTCAAGTTCACGGTTAGAGATCTTGATACGAGAGAATTCAGCCTGCTCACCTTCCAGGAACTCGGTACTGCCCGCGCTCATGATGGTCGCTTTACGCAGCATCTGACGAACGATAACTTCGATGTGCTTATCGTTAATCTTAACGCCTTGCAGACGGTAAACTTCCTGCACTTCGTTAGTGATGTAACGGGTAACCGCATGCACGCCACGCAAGCGCAGGATGTCATGTGGTGACTCAGGGCCATCGGAAACCACGTCACCGCGCTCAACACGTTCACCTTCGAACACGTTCAGCTGACGCCATTTCGGAATCATCTCTTCGTACGGATCGCTACCATCCAGCGGAGTAATGACCAGACGACGCTTGCCTTTCGTCTCTTTACCGAAGGAGATGATGCCGCTGATCTCCGCCAGAATAGCTGGCTCTTTCGGACGACGCGCTTCGAACAGGTCAGCAACGCGTGGCAGACCACCGGTAATATCCTTGGTACCGCCAGATTCCTGCGGAACACGCGCCAGGGTATCACCCGAGCTAATCTTCACGCCATCTTCTAACTGTACAATCGCTTTACCTGGCAGGAAGTACTGAGCTGGCATATCGGTACCAGGGATCAGGACATCGTTGCCGTTAGCATCAACGATTTTCAGGGCTGGACGCAGGTCTTTACCACCCGCGGTACGCTCGGCAGAATCCAGCACCACTAGCGATGACAGACCGGTAAGGTCGTCAGTCTGACGGGTAATGGTCTGACCGTCGATCATATCAGTGAAGCGAATGAAACCGCCCACTTCAGTGATAACCGGCATGGTATGTGGGTCCCAGTTTGCAACGGTTTCGCCCGCTGCAACCTGCTCACCATCACCTTTCGCCATGGCAGCACCGTAAGGAACTTTATAGCTCTCTTTCGTACGGCCAAATTCGTCGATCATTTTCAGTTCAACGTTACGCGAGGTGATAACCAGCTTACCTGCCGAGTTGGTTACCGACTTGGCATTGGTCAGCTTGATCGTACCTTTGTTCTTCACCTGAATGCTGGATTCAGCAGCCGCACGTGATGCTGCACCACCGATGTGGAACGTACGCATCGTCAGCTGTGTACCCGGCTCACCGATAGACTGTGCCGCGATAACACCGATTGCTTCACCTTTGTTGATGATGTGACCACGTGCCAGGTCGCGACCATAGCAATGTGCACACACACCAAAATCGGTTTCACAACCTACAACCGAACGTACCTTCACGCTGTCTACTGAGTTCAGTTCCAACACGTCACACCAGTGCTCATCAAGCAGCGTGTTACGTGGAACCAGAATGTCAGCAGTACCCGGCTTCAGGACGTCTTCTGCTGTCACACGACCCAGAACACGCTCACGCAGTGGCTCTTTTACGTCGCCACCTTCGATGACTGGCGTCATCATGATGCCTTCGTGCGTGCCACAGTCGTCTTCGGTGACAACCAGATCCTGCGCAACGTCAACCAGACGACGCGTCAGATAACCGGAGTTAGCCGTTTTCAGTGCGGTATCCGCCAGACCTTTACGTGCACCGTGCGTCGAGATGAAGTACTGGAGTACGTTCAGACCTTCGCGGAAGTTCGCGGTAATTGGCGTCTCGATGATTGAGCCATCTGGCTTAGCCATCAGACCACGCATACCGGCCAGCTGACGAATCTGTGCAGCAGAACCACGCGCACCGGAGTCGGCCATCATAAAGATACTGTTGAAGGAAACCTGACGCTCTTCCACGCCATCGCGGTTGATCACGAGTTCGGTAGAGAGGTTTTCCATCATCGCTTTAGCAACGCGTTCGTTGGCCGCAGCCCAGATATCGATCACTTTGTTATAGCGTTCACCCGCGGTCACCAGACCAGACTGGAACTGTTCCTGGATTTCAGCCACTTCTGCTTCCGCTTCGGTGATGATTTCCACTTTCTTCTCTGGGATAACCATGTCGTCGATACCCACAGACGCACCTGAACGTGCCGCATAGGCAAAGCCGGTGTACATGGTCTGGTCAGCAAAGATAACCGTTGGTTTCAGTCCCAGGATGCGGTAACAGGTGTTCAGCATCTTGGAGATCGCTTTCTTGCCCAGCGCCTGGTTGACGATGGAGAAAGGCAGACCTTTTGGCACGATCATCCACAGGATGGCGCGACCAATAGTTGTGTCGATGATGCTGGTTTTAGAAACCCACTCATCCTGCTCGTTTTTCTCGTGCTCAGTGATACGCACTTTAACGCGAGCGTGCAGCGAAGCGAGGCCAGCGCGGTAAACGCGTTCAGCTTCTTTCGGACCAGTCAGCACCATGCCTTCGCCTTTGGCGTTAACACAGTCGCGGGTCATGTAGTACAGACCCAGTACAACGTCCTGTGAAGGAACGATGATTGGCTCGCCGTTCGCAGGTGACAGGATGTTGTTGGTAGACATCATCAGCGCACGCGCTTCCAGCTGGGCTTCCAGCGTCAGCGGTACGTGAACAGCCATCTGGTCACCATCGAAGTCGGCGTTATAAGCCGCACAAACCAGCGGGTGCAGCTGGATAGCTTTACCTTCGATCAGGACGGGCTCAAATGCCTGGATACCCAAACGGTGCAGGGTTGGTGCACGGTTCAGCAGTACCGGGTGTTCGCGGATCACTTCGTCCAGGATATCCCAAACGACAGCTTCTTCACGCTCAACCATCTTCTTAGCGGCTTTGATGGTGGTGGCCAGGCCACGCAGTTCCAACTTGCCGTAGATGAACGGTTTGAACAGCTCCAGTGCCATTTTCTTCGGCAGACCGCACTGATGCAGACGCAGGTAAGGACCTACGGTGATAACAGAACGACCAGAGTAGTCAACACGCTTACCGAGCAGGTTCTGACGGAAACGACCCTGCTTACCTTTGATCATGTCAGCCAAAGATTTCAGAGGACGCTTGTTAGAACCCGTGATCGCACGACCGCGACGACCGTTATCCAGCAGGGCATCTACCGCTTCCTGCAGCATACGTTTTTCGTTGCGCACGATGATATCTGGCGCGGCCAGATCCAGCAGGCGTTTCAGACGGTTGTTACGGTTGATCACGCGGCGATACAGATCGTTCAGATCTGATGTCGCAAAGCGGCCGCCGTCCAGTGGTACCAGCGGACGCAGATCCGGTGGCAGGACTGGCAGCACGGTCAGGATCATCCACTCTGGCTTGTTACCAGACTGAACGAACGCTTCCAGCAGCTTGATACGCTTGGTCAGCTTTTTGCGTTTGGTCTCGGAGTTCGTTTCGTTCAGCTCTTCGCGCAGCTGTTCGCACTCTTGCTCCAGATCCATATTTTTCAGCAGTGCCTGAATCGCTTCTGCACCCATCTTCGCGTCAAATTCGTCACCGAATTCTTCCAGCGCATCCAGGTACTGCTCTTCAGTCAGAATCTGACGCTTCTCAAGGTTGGTCATGCCACCTTCGATAACGACATAAGATTCAAAATACAGCACGCGTTCGATGTCACGCAGTGGCATATCTAGCAGCAGGCCGATACGCGAAGGCAGTGACTTCAGGAACCAGATGTGTGCGGTAGGTGAAGCCAGCTCAATGTGGCCCATGCGCTCACGACGCACTTTAGTCTGGGTCACTTCAACGCCGCACTTCTCGCAGATCACACCACGGTGTTTCAGACGCTTGTACTTACCGCACAGGCATTCGTAATCTTTTACTGGCCCAAAGATACGGGCACAGAACAGACCATCGCGCTCTGGCTTGAAGGTACGATAGTTAATGGTTTCCGGCTTTTTCACTTCACCGAAAGACCAGGAACGGATCATGTCTGGCGATGCCAGCGCAATTTTGATCGCATCAAACTCTTCGGTTTTAGTTTGCGCTTTCAGAAACTTAAGTAAGTCTTTCACGGATTTGCTCCCGTCGGAGTGAGACTCAGGGGCGTCCAACCGAAATTGAACGCCCCATAACCAGTACAAATGCGAGCGCGTTAACCCTGCGCTTCCAGGCCAGGCCTGTTACTGAGGGTTACTCGTCTTCCAGCTCGATGTTGATACCCAGCGAACGAATCTCTTTCAACAGTACGTTGAACGATTCAGGCATGCCAGGTTCCATCTGATGGTTGCCATCCACGATGTTCTTATACATCTTGGTACGGCCATTAACGTCATCAGACTTAACGGTAAGCATTTCCTGGAGGGTATACGCAGCACCGTAAGCTTCCAGCGCCCATACTTCCATCTCACCGAAGCGCTGACCACCGAACTGTGCCTTACCACCCAGCGGCTGCTGAGTAACGAGGCTATAGGAACCGGTAGAACGTGCGTGCATCTTGTCATCAACCAGGTGGTTGAGTTTCAGCATGTACATATAACCCACGGTTACCTGACGTTCGAACTGCTCGCCCGTACGGCCATCAAACAGGGTAATCTGACCGGAAGAAGGCAGACCGCCAAGCTCTAACAGCTCTTTGATTTCGCTCTCTTTCGCACCATCAAACACCGGCGTGGCAATTGGCATACCTTTTTTCAGGTTCTCAGCCAGGCGCAGGACTTCGTCATCAGTAAAGGTATTCAGGTCAACTTTCTGACGCACATCAGTGCCCAGATCGTAAGCACGCTGGATGAATTCGCGCAGTTTGGCGACTTCTTCCTGCTTCTTCAGCATCGCGTTGATTTTCTCGCCGATACCTTTCGCTGCCATCCCCAGGTGAGTTTCAAGGATCTGACCGATGTTCATACGCGATGGTACGCCCAGCGGGTTCAGTACGATATCGACCGGCGTACCGTTCTCATCGTAAGGCATGTCTTCGATTGGGTTGATCTTAGAGATAACACCTTTGTTACCGTGACGACCCGCCATTTTATCACCAGGCTGGATCTGACGTTTAACGGCCAGATAAACCTTAACGATTTTCAGCACGCCAGGTGCCAGATCATCGCCTTGTGTGATTTTACGACGCTTACCTTCGAGTTTTTTCTCAAACTCGTGCTTCAGTTCGTCGTACTGCTCGGCCAGCTGTTCCAGCTGGTTTTGCTTGGCTTCGTCAGTCAGACCCAGTTCCAGCCAACGCTCACGCGGCAGCTTGTCCAGTTTGTCTGCTTCAACGCCACCCGAAATCAGAACAGACTGGATACGGCTAAACAGGCCCGCTTCCAGGATCTGCAGCTCTTCAGACAGGTCTTTCTTAGCCTGCTTCAGCTGCATCTCTTCGATTTCCAGCGCACGTTTGTCTTTTTCCACGCCATCGCGGGTGAAGACCTGAACGTCGATAACCGTACCGGAGACACCGTTAGGTACACGCAGAGAAGAATCTTTAACGTCAGACGCTTTCTCACCGAAGATCGCACGCAACAGTTTTTCTTCTGGTGTCAGCTGGGTTTCGCCTTTCGGCGTCACTTTGCCCACCAGAATGTCACCGCCGGTCACTTCAGCACCGATATAAACAATACCGGACTCATCCAGTTTAGAGAGTGCCGCTTCGCCCACGTTCGGGATATCAGCGGTAATCTCTTCTGGCCCCAGCTTGGTGTCACGAGACACACATGCCAGTTCCTGAATGTGGATGGTAGTGAAGCGATCTTCCTGAACCACGCGTTCGGAGACTAAGATGGAGTCTTCGAAGTTGTAACCATTCCACGGCATGAACGCGACGCGCATGTTCTGACCGAGCGCCAGCTCACCGAGATCGGTGGATGGGCCGTCAGCCAGCACATCACCACGTTCAACTGGCTCACCCAGAGACACACATGGCATCTGGTTGATACAGGTGTTCTGGTTAGAACGGGTGTATTTGGTCAGGTTGTAGATGTCGATACCCGCTTCGCCCGGATACATTTCGTCTTCGTTTACTTTGATAACGATACGAGATGCATCAACGTACTGAACGGTACCGCCACGTTTCGCAACCGCGGTAACACCTGAGTCAACGGCTACAGCACGCTCCATACCGGTACCTACCAGCGGCTTATCAGCACGCAGAGTAGGAACGGCCTGACGTTGCATGTTCGCACCCATCAGGGCGCGGTTGGCGTCATCGTGTTCCAGGAACGGGATCAGTGACGCACCGACAGAAACCACCTGCTGGGTGGAAACGTCCATGTAGTCAACCTGATCGCGGCTGAACAGACTTGATTCGCCTTTGCTACGGCAGGTGACCAGGTCATCAACGAACGCACCTTCTTCTGACAGGTTGGTGTTCGCCTGAGCGATAACGTAGTTACCTTCTTCGATTGCAGAAAGGTAATGAATTTCATCGGAAACCACACCGTCAATAACGCGACGATAAGGTGTTTCCAGGAAACCGTACTCGTTCGTCTGCGCGTACACAGACAAGGAGTTGATCAGACCGATGTTCGGGCCTTCAGGGGTTTCGATTGGGCAGACACGACCGTAGTGCGTTGGGTGTACGTCACGCACTTCGAAGCCGGCACGCTCACGGGTTAAACCACCCGGGCCGAGAGCAGAGATACGACGCTTGTGCGTAATCTCTGACAACGGGTTGTTCTGATCCATAAACTGAGACAGCTGGCTGGAACCAAAGAACTCTTTCACCGCCGCCGAAATGGGCTTGGCGTTGATCATGTCCTGTGGCATCAGCGTATCAAGATCGCCCAGAGAAAGACGCTCTTTCACTGCACGCTCAACACGTACCAGACCGACACGGAACTGGTTCTCAGCCATTTCACCGACTGAACGAATACGACGGTTACCGAGGTGGTCGATATCGTCCACTTCGCCTTTACCGTTACGGATGTCGATCAGTTTTTTCATCACTTCGATGATGTCTTCTTTGCTCAGGATACCTGAACCTTCGATTTCATCACGCAGCAACGAACGGTTAAACTTCATGCGGCCGACTGCAGAAAGATCGTAACGATCTTCAGAGAAGAACAGGTTCTCAAACAGGTTCTCTGCAGCTTCACGCGTTGGCGGCTCACCAGGACGCATCATGCGGTAGATCTCAACCAGCGCGCTCAGGCGGTCATTGGTTGGGTCAACGCGCAGCGTCTCGGAGATGTAAGGGCCGTGATCCAGATCGTTGGTGAACAGCGTTTCAATGCGCTTGTGACCAGACTGGCTCAGCTTCGCCAGCAGATCCAGCGACAGTTCCATATTCGCCGCGACGATCAGCTCACCGGTGTTCTCATCGATGTAGTCTTTAGCAACCACTTTGCCCGCGATGTATTCAACAGGCACTTCGATGTGTTGGATACCGTCTTTTTCCAGCTGACGAATATGACGCGCAGTGATGCGACGCCCTTTCTCAACGTAGACCGTGCCATTCGATTCAATATCGAAAGTCGCGGTTTCACCGCGCAGGCGCTCTGGCACCAGTTCCATCTGCAGCTTGTTGTCACGGATTTCGTACACCACTTTCTCGAAGAAGACGTCGAGGATTTGAGCAGTGGTGTAATGCAGTGCGCGCAGAATGATACTGGCCGGCAGCTTACGACGACGGTCAATACGGACGAAAAGGTTGTCTTTCGGGTCAAACTCGAAGTCGAGCCATGAACCACGGTAAGGGATGATACGTGCGTTATACAGCACTTTACCCGATGAGTGGGTTTTACCCTTATCGCTGTCAAAGAACACGCCAGGACTACGATGCAGCTGAGAAACGATAACACGTTCAGTACCGTTGATAACAAAGGTACCGTTGTCAGTCATGAGCGGAATTTCACCCATGTAGACTTCTTGTTCTTTAATGTCTTTTACAGTGCCTTCTGGCGCTTCGCGCTCATAGATCACCAGACGCAGTTTCACGCGTAGCGGTGCCGAGTAGGTCACGCCACGGATCTGACACTCTTTCACGTCAAAGACAGGTTCACCTAAGCGATAGCTGACATACTGCAACTCAGAATTGCCGCTGTAGCTCGCGATAGGGAATACAGAGCGGAATGCAGCTTCCAGTCCGTACTGACCTTCTGGATCTTGCTCGATAAACTTCTGAAACGAATCAAGCTGGATGGAAAGGAGATAAGGTATGTCCAAAACTTGTGGACGTTTACCAAAATCCTTACGAATACGTTTTTTCTCGGTATAGGAGTAAACCATAGGGTTCCTCAGCTAGCTGACAAGTCGACCCACGCTGTCCGTCCTGACAGGACAGTTCATGCAACACGATTTTGTTTGATTCACCTACTGCTTTGCAGTGTGTGCAATACCTCTTTCTATCACGCTTAAATCATTTCATTGCTTCAGCGTGGGCAGGGAACCCGCACGGGAAAGCAGTATATTAAGTCGTCGATAGAGAAAGATATTGAAGAGCAACAATGGACAAACAGTGTGAAACCCCATTGAGGCCCTGGAGCGCAAAAAGGCTGGTGACCAAAAAGCCACCAGCCATCAGTCTGAAACTACTCAGACTGCAACCCGAGGGTTGTCTTACTTAACTTCAACTTCAGCGCCAGCTTCTTTCAGAGCAGCTTCAAGTGCAGCTGCGTCATCTTTGCTGATGCCTTCTTTGATCACGCCAGTTGCTTCAACCAGATCTTTGGCTTCTTTCAGGCCCAGACCAGTTGCGGTACGTACGGCTTTGATAACTGCAACTTTGTTCGCGCCAACAGCTTTCAGAACGACGTCGAATTCAGTTTTCTCTTCAACAGCTTCAGCTGGGCCAGCAGCAACAGCTACAGCAGCAGCAGCAGAAACGCCGAATTTTTCTTCCATAGCAGAAACCAGCTCAACTACTTCCATTACGGACATAGCGGCAACGGCTTCCAGAATTTGGTCTTTAGTAATAGACATAACAATTGTTCCTAAGAATCAGAAAAAGTTTATACGTTAGCAAGTACGAAGAAAAGAGAGGCCTTAAGCCGCTTCTTTTGCATCGCGAACAGCAGCCAGAGTGCGAACCAGTTTGCCGGCAGCGGCTTCTTTCATGGTCGACATCAGACGTGCCAGTGCTTCTTCGTAGGTCGGCAGAGTTGCCAGACGGTCAATATTGGCCGCCGTGATCAGCTCACCTTCAAAGGCTGCAGCTTTGACCTCGAATTTTGCATTCGCTTTCGCGAAATCTTTGAACAGACGAGCAGCAGCGCCCGGGTGTTCCATAGAATATGCAATCAGGGTCGGACCAACAAACGTGTCTTTCAGGCACTCGAACTGAGTACCTTCAACGACGCGGCGCAGCAGGGTGTTACGAACAACACGCATGTAAACGCCAGCTTCACGACCTGCTTTACGCAGTTCGGTCATTTTATCAACGGTAACGCCACGAGAATCCGCAACAACCGCTGAAAGCGCACCTTTGGCTACTTCGCTGACTTCAGCAACAATCGCTTGTTTGTCTTGAAGATTTAATGCCATTAGCTTTAGCTCCTGGATTTGACCGGGGAAGGATTTCCCCGGAACTCACTTCACTTACTCGCCCGGAGGAAAATAAGCGCTATTACACGGTGAGCAGAATCCAGTTAAGAAAAATATCTTTTGGTTCTGTCACCGTCTACGCAGGGTATTAAGCATTACATCCGAGGATGTGCCGCTCCTGCGGTCTTGGACGGAGGCCAGGATAAGGCCTGGCTCCAACCTAAAATTTGGGTCGCGTGCCGCCACTCAAATTGCTATTGCGCCGACTGTCTTTATCCGCTTCCGTTGCACAGTTGACCATGCTCCGGGTAGCCGACTCAGCCACCGTCTTACCGCAATCTGAATCACGCACTTCGACGTCTGCACGAATGCAGAACAACGGGCGTAAGATTCTAGGTGAATTTTTCGCCCGTTTCAAGTAGCAATTAGTTTGCTACGGCAGTCAGACCAGCCTGGTCAACGGAAACACCCGCGCCCATGGTGGTAGAGATGCTGACTTTCTTGATATACACGCCTTTCGCCTGAGCAGGTTTGGCTTTTTTCAGCGCAACCAGCAGAGATTCCAGGTTTTCTTTCAATTTGTCAGCATCGAAGTCCACTTTACCGATGGTAGTGTGGATGATGCCGTTTTTGTCGTTACGATAACGAACCTGACCTGCTTTAGCGTTCTTAACCGCTTCAGCAACGTTAGGCGTTACAGTACCCACTTTCGGGTTTGGCATCAGGCCACGTGGACCCAGAATCTGGCCTAACTGGCCAACAACGCGCATTGCATCTGGAGATGCAATCACAACGTCAAAATTCATTTCGCCTTTCTTGATCTGATCGGCCAGGTCTTCCATACCTACCAGCTCAGCGCCAGCTGCTTTAGCAGCTTCAGCGTTTGCGCCTTGGGTGAAGACAGCTACACGTACTGAACGACCAGTACCGTGTGGCAGAACAGTCGCGCCGCGCACGTTCTGATCAGATTTACGTGCATCGATGCCGAGGTTAACGGCAACGTCAACGCTTTCTACGAACTTAGCGGTAGCCAGTTCTTTCAGTAAAGCGATTGCTTCAGCAATATCGTACTGCTTGGTCGCGTCAACTTTGTCGCGAATTACGCTCATGCGCTTGGTCAGCTTTGCCATTTCTTAGTCCTCTACAACCAGGCCCATGGAACGAGCAGTACCTTCGATTGAGCGAGTCATCGCTTCAACGTCGGAACCCGTCATGTCCGCAGCTTTAGTTTCTGCGATTTCACGTACCTGAGCACGAGTCACTTTACCGACTTTATCTTTATTCGGCTTACCAGAACCTGACTTGATGCCTGCTGCTTTTTTCAGCAGAACGGCAGCCGGAGGCGTTTTGGTAATAAAGGTAAAAGAACGGTCGCTGTATACGGTGATAACAACAGGCGTTGGCAGGCCTTTTTCCAGAGATTCGGTCTTCGCGTTAAACGCTTTACAGAATTCCATGATGTTAACACCCTGCTGACCCAGAGCTGGACCAACCGGTGGACTTGGGTTCGCCATACCAGCTGCAACCTGCAGCTTGACGTAGGCTTGTACTTTCTTAGCCATGATAATTCCTCAATTGGGTTATAGCGCCTGTAGAAGGCTCCCCGTGGTAACGATTTATACGCTGTTGCCAGCGCATAAAAACAAAAGGCGCGAAATTATAGTTAAATTTCGCGCCTGCTGCAACAGCCAAATTGTAAGTCGGGAAAGGTTAGCCTTTCTCTACCTGACCGAAGTCGAGTTCTACTGGTGTTGCACGTCCGAAGATGGACACAGAAACGGTCAAACGACTCTTCTCATAATCCACATCTTCTACCACACCGTTAAAGTCGGCAAATGGACCATCGTTGACACGTACCATTTCGCCTGGCTCGAACAGCGTTTTTGGACGCGGCTTATCACCCACCTGCTGCAGGCGGTTCATAATCGCATCAACTTCTTTATCGCTAATAGGTGCCGGGCGATCGGATGTACCGCCAATAAAGCCCATAACACGCGGAACGCTGCGTACCAGGTGCCAGCTGGCGTCATTCATCACCATCTGTACCAATACGTAGCCGGGGAAGAATTTGCGCTCGCTTTTACGGCGTTGACCACCACGGATCTCAACAACTTCTTCTGTAGGAACCATGACGTCGCCAAACAGCTCTTCCATGTTGTGCAATTTGATGTGCTCACGCAGCGACTGTGCTACGCGGCCTTCAAAACCGGAAAACGCCTGCACGACGTACCAGCGTTTCTTTGGAGCTTCAGACATCTCAGAACCTCAGGCCAGTGATAAACGATACCAGACGGACCAGAATACCATCCAGCCCCCACAAAATCAGTGACATCACGGCAGTAACCGCGGCAACGATTAACGTGGTATGCAGTGTTTCCTGGCGGGTTGGCCAGATAACTTTACGCATTTCGGTTCTTGCTTCACGTGCAAAGGCCACGGTTGCTTTGCCTTTCGTCGTCAAAAGCGCAATGCCGCCTGCTGCCGCAATCAGTACTACTACAGCCAACGCGCGCAAAGGCAGCGTCACGTCGCGATAGAGGTAGTTACCTACGATCGCCGCAAGCAGTAATAAGACTACCACTACCCACTTCAGCGCTTCGAGGCCGCGCCCGCTCCCTTGAGCTTCGGTATTCGCACTCATAAACCAACCTGCCACAATAATTCAGAAACTATTCTGCCCCGCATTGCGAGGCATCCAAACCGAATGAGCTTTTGGGGCGTAACTCGGTATCCAGCGCCACATAACAGAGCCTGTCTCAGCAATGATTATGGTTCACAATCACTGATGAGTCAGGTTCTATGTAACAGCGTACAAAAAGGGCATCAAATGATGCCCTTTCCACGTGCATTGCGTCAAATATTATCGGTAATTAAGCGATAACTTTGGCAACAACGCCCGCGCCAACGGTACGGCCACCTTCGCGGATTGCGAAGCGCAGACCTTCGTCCATTGCGATTGGGTGAATCAGGGTAACAACCATTTTGATGTTGTCGCCCGGCATGACCATCTC
>NZ_VIVB01000021.1:0-26577 GCF_007828605.1 Pantoea sp. SJZ147 | reverse complement strand
TCAATCTCTGGTCGTGGTACCGTTGTGACCGGTCGTGTAGAGCGCGGCATCGTTAAAGTCGGCGACGAAGTTGAAATCGTGGGTATCAAAGATACAGCGAAATCAACCTGTACCGGCGTTGAAATGTTCCGCAAACTGCTGGACCAGGGTCAGGCAGGCGAAAACTGTGGTGTT
This sequence comes from Pantoea sp. SJZ147, assembly GCF_007828605.1. Lineage (NCBI taxonomy): Bacteria > Pseudomonadati > Pseudomonadota > Gammaproteobacteria > Enterobacterales > Erwiniaceae > Pantoea > Pantoea sp. SJZ147. The sequence continues at coordinate 26,403 of NZ_VIVB01000021.1, read as the reverse complement.
CTGCTGCGCGGTATCAAGCGTGAAGACATCCAGCGTGGTCAGGTACTGGCTAAGCCGGGCTCAATCAAGCCACACACCAAGTTTGAGTCAGAAGTCTACGTTCTGTCTAAAGACGAAGGTGGCCGCCATACTCCGTTCTTCAAGGGCTACCGTCCACAGTTCTACTTCCGTACCACAGACGTGACCGGTTCAGTAGAGCTGCCAGAAGGCGTTGAGATGGTCATGCCGGGCGACAACATCAAAATGGTTGTTACCCTGATTCACCCAATCGCAATGGACGAAGGTCTGCGCTTCGCAATCCGCGAAGGCGGCCGTACCGTTGGCGCGGGCGTTGTTGCTAAAGTTATCGCTTAATTGTGATATCTGATGTGACTGCTTACGCGGTCACGGCAAAATAAAAAGAGCACTTCGGTGCTCTTTTTTTTTTGCTTTAAATCGTTCAAAACGCGTTTTCCCTTACAAAGGGTAGGTTTGAAATAAAAACGATTCGCATTTACACTGTGTGCACGAAATAGACTGAGTGATGAATAAATGTACGTCTGTCTGTGTAATGCCATCAGTGATAAAACCCTCCGTGAAGTCGTGCGCCGCTATCAGCCAAAATCTATTCAGCAACTGCGCCAAATCGTGCCAGTAGGAAAGCAATGCGGTAAATGCATTCGTGTTGCCCGTGAAATCATGGACGATGAGATGCAGCAGGTTCCGCAGTATAAAGAGATAGCCTGAAGGCTTTCGTCATCGGACATGATAATACCCACAATTTTCATCGCGTTTTTTTGACTTCTTTTTAACCGCATCTACGCTCAAATAAACATGAGCGGAGGACGTGAAATGAAGGGCGATGCGAAAATCATAAGTCATCTCAATAAACTGTTGGGGAATGAACTGGTTGCGATCAATCAGTATTTTCTCCACGCACGGATGTTCAAAAACTGGGGGCTGATGCGTCTTAATGATGTTGAGTACCATGAGTCCATCGATGAAATGAAGCATGCGGACAAATACATTGAACGTATCCTGTTTCTTGAAGGCATCCCGAATCTGCAGGATCTGGGACGGCTCAGGGTTGGTGAGGATGTGGAAGAGATGTTGCAGTCCGATCTCAATCTTGAACTCGAAGGTGCAAAAGATCTGCGTGAAGCTATCGCGTATGCCGACAAAATTCATGACTACGTGAGTCGGGATATGATGATCCAAATCCTGGCAGACGAAGAGCATCATATTGACTGGATCGAGACCGAGCTGGAGCTGATCAATAAAATGGGCATTCAAAACTACCTTCAGGCGCAAATCAGAGACGAGTGAGGCTTTGAATCACTATCACTCCCCAGCCCGCGACGGCCAGGAATGGACCAAAGGGAAGCGGGCTGTTTACAGACAGCGTCCTGTTGATGACGACCAGTGCGATAAAGGCAAGCAGAGCCGTCAGGCTGGCAACCAGCGCAATCCAGGGTAGGGCCTGCCAACCGCACCATGTGCCCAGCGCGGCAAAAAGTTTAATATCCCCGTAGCCTAATCCCGCCTGATTCTTTATCTGACGATATAGCCAGGCAAGCAGCCACAGCGAGCCATAACCTGCAATTGCGCCACCCACAGCCGCAGATACAGTGACTGGCTTATAGAAAAAGAAGCGTGCGAGTCCCAGCCAAAGTAACGCGCCTGTCAGCACGTCCGGTAGCAAGAGATGACGCAGGTCGATGGCTGCAAGTAACAATAACAGGCAGGAGGCCGTCAGAATAAAAGCGGCCACGATAAGGTGGTCACTGAACAACCTAGCCAGTAACAGGCAGAGCAGGGCGCCCGTTAACTCAAACAGCAGCGGGAGCAGGCCGACAGGACGTCGGCAAAACCGACAGCGGCCGTGCAGGCGCAGCCAGCTTATCACCGGGATTCTGTCTCGCCATAAGACTGGAGCCTGGCAGTGCGTACAATGCGAGGGCGGCGTCCAGAGGGAAGTGAACCAGTCGTCTGGCGATATGGCCGGATGATAGCGCTGGCAGGCCAACGCAAGAAAGCTGCCGAGTGCGGCACCGAGCGCCGTAACAGTAAACAGGATGATGAGCACCGCTTGTCACCTCGAAGAGACCGGAAATGTCGCTACAGCCTGACTGAAGGCTGATTCGCCGTCATGGGCAAGATCAGCAACGCGGAAGGTCTCTCACAGAGAAATTACAGTTTTGCATTTACTCTTCATCATCTTGTGCTGGCTTTCGCAAACAACCCGATTGCACTTTTCACGGGCAAAAACGCAACATGGGTTGCTTCCTGAGCAAATATACGTATAATGCGCGGGCCTACCGATATTGGTGGGCGCGATTCGAGCTGAATCGCAGACGGCAGAATTTTGGGCCGTCTGACAATACTCCCAACTGTGGAGTTATATGCTGAACGATTACACTCTCCCATCAATCGTAATGGGCTCGAGTAGTAATTTTTTTCGTCTATAAAATGTTTGGAGCCTTGGTCTCATGTCGAACCAAAGAATCCGTATCCGTCTTAAAGCGTTTGATCATCGTCTGATCGATCAATCAACCGCGGAAATCGTCGAGACTGCCAAGCGCACTGGTGCGCAGGTACGTGGTCCGATCCCGCTGCCAACCCGCAAAGAGCGCTTTACCGTTCTGATCTCTCCGCACGTTAACAAAGATGCGCGTGATCAGTACGAAATTCGCACTCACAAGCGTCTGGTAGACATCGTTGAGCCAACTGAAAAAACCGTTGATGCTCTGATGCGTCTGGACCTGGCTGCCGGTGTTGACGTGCAGATCAGCCTGGGTTAATCAGGTCATCGAGCGATTGAGAGGTTGAAACAATGATTGGTTTAGTCGGTAAAAAAGTGGGAATGACCCGCATCTTCACTGAAGATGGCGTTTCTATCCCAGTAACCGTAATCGAAGTTGAAGCGAACCGCGTTACTCAGGTCAAAGGCCTGGAAAACGATGGTTACCAGGCAATTCAGGTTACCACCGGTGCTAAAAAAGCAAACCGTGTGACCAAACCTGAAGCTGGTCATTTTGCTAAAGCTGGCGTTGAAGCCGGCCGTGGCCTGTGGGAATTCCGCACCGTTGAAGGTGATGAGTATGCCGTAGGTCAGAGCATCAGCGTTGAAATTTTCGCTGACGTTAAAAAAGTAGACGTAACTGGCACCTCTAAAGGTAAAGGTTTCGCAGGTACCGTTAAGCGCTGGAACTTCCGTACCCAGGACGCGACCCACGGTAACTCCTTGTCTCACCGCGTTCCGGGTTCTATCGGTCAGAACCAGACTCCGGGCAAAGTGTTCAAAGGCAAGAAAATGGCAGGTCAGCTGGGTAATGAGCGCGTAACGGTTCAGAGCCTGGACGTAGTACGTGTTGACGCTGAGCGCAACCTGCTGCTGGTTAAAGGTGCAGTTCCCGGTGCTACCGGTAGCGACCTGATCGTTAAACCAGCTGTGAAGGCGTAAGGGGATAGCAATGGAATTAGTATTGAAAGACGCGCAGAGCGCGCTGACTGTTTCCGAAACTACCTTCGGTCGTGATTTCAACGAAGCGCTGGTTCACCAGGTTGTTGTTGCTTACGCATCAGGCGCCCGCCAGGGTAGTCGTGCGCAGAAAACTCGCGCCGAAGTCACTGGTTCAGGCAAAAAGCCTTGGCGTCAGAAGGGTACCGGCCGTGCGCGAGCAGGTTCTGTAAAGAGCCCAATCTGGCGTTCAGGTGGCGTAACCTTCGCTGCGAAGCCACAAGACCACAGTCAAAAAGTTAATAAAAAGATGTACCGCGGCGCGCTGAAAAGCATCCTGTCCGAACTGGTACGTCAAGACCGTCTGATCGTCGTCGAGCAGTTCTCTGTCGAAGCACCGAAAACCAAGTTGCTGGCACAGAAGCTGAAAGACATGGCGCTGGAAGACGTGCTGATCATCACCGGTGAACTGGATGAGAATCTGTTCCTGGCTGCGCGTAACCTGTACAAGGTTGACGTGCGTGATGCAGCGGGTATCGACCCAGTTAGCCTGATCGCCTTCGACAAAGTCGTTATGACTGCTGATGCAGTTAAGCAAGTTGAGGAGATGCTGGCATGATCCGTGAAGAACGTCTGCTGAAAGTACTGCGCGCGCCGCACGTATCTGAAAAGGCATCTAGCGCGATGGAAAAAACCAACACCATCGTACTCAAAGTAGCTAAAGACGCGACTAAAGCAGAGATCGTTGCTGCTGTTGAGAAGCTGTTCGAAGTAGAAGTTAAAGACGTAAACACCCTGGTAGTTAAAGGTAAAGTTAAGCGTCACGGACAGCGTATCGGTCGTCGTAGCGACTGGAAAAAAGCTTACGTCACCCTGAAGGAAGGCCAGAATCTGGACTTCGTCGGCGGCGCTGAGTAAGTCGGAGGAGAAAGACAATGGCAGTTGTTAAATGTAAACCGACATCTCCGGGTCGTCGCCACGTCGTTAAAGTGGTGAACCCAGAGTTGCACAAGGGCAAGCCGTTTGCTCCATTGCTGGAAAAGAACAGCAAATCCGGTGGCCGCAACAACAACGGTCGCATCACTACCCGTCACATCGGTGGTGGTCATAAGCAGGCTTACCGTCTGGTTGATTTCAAACGCAACAAAGATGGTATCCCGGCAACCGTTGAACGTCTTGAGTACGATCCGAACCGCTCTGCGAATATCGCACTGGTTCTGTACAAAGACGGCGAACGCCGTTACATCCTGGCCCCTAAAGGCCTGAAAGCCGGCGACCAGATCCAATCTGGCGTTGATGCTGCGATCAAAGCAGGTAACACACTGCCGATGCGTAACATCCCGGTGGGTTCTACCGTTCACAACGTAGAAATGAAACCAGGCAAAGGCGGTCAGATTGCTCGCTCAGCCGGTGCTTACGTGCAGATCGTTGCGCGTGATGGTTCCTACGTAACCCTGCGTCTGCGTTCAGGTGAAATGCGTAAAGTCGAAGCTGACTGTCGCGCAACTCTGGGCGAAGTCGGTAACGCTGAGCATATGCTGCGCGTTCTGGGTAAAGCCGGTGCAACCCGTTGGCGTGGTGTTCGTCCGACCGTTCGTGGTACCGCGATGAACCCAGTAGATCACCCGCACGGTGGTGGTGAAGGTCGTAACTTTGGTAAGCACCCGGTAACCCCGTGGGGCGTTCAGACCAAAGGTAAGAAGACCCGTAGCAACAAGCGTACCGATAAGTTTATCGTACGTCGCCGTAGCAAATAATATTAGAGGATAAGCCATGCCACGTTCTCTCAAGAAAGGTCCTTTTATTGACCTGCACTTGCTGAAGAAGGTAGAGAAAGCGGTGGAAAGCGGTGACAAGAAGCCTTTGCGCACTTGGTCCCGTCGTTCAACGATCTTTCCTAACATGATCGGTTTGACCATCGCTGTCCATAATGGTCGTCAGCACGTTCCTGTCTTTGTTTCCGACGAAATGGTTGGTCACAAACTGGGTGAATTCGCGCCGACACGTACTTATCGCGGTCACGCGGCTGATAAAAAAGCCAAGAAGAAATAAGTAGGAGGAAGAGATGGAAACTTTAGCTCAACATCGCCACGCTCGTTCTTCTGCTCAGAAGGTTCGCCTTGTTGCTGACCTGATCCGCGGTAAGAAAGTGTCGCAGGCACTGGACATTTTGACCTACACCAACAAGAAAGCGGCTGTACTGGTCAAGAAAGTTCTGGAATCTGCCATTGCTAACGCTGAACACAACGATGGCGCTGATATCGACGATCTCAAAGTCGCGAAAATTTTCGTCGACGAAGGCCCAAGCATGAAGCGCATTATGCCTCGTGCAAAAGGTCGTGCAGATCGCATCCTGAAGCGCACCAGCCACATTACTGTGGTTGTGTCCGATCGCTGAGACTCTGGAGACTAGCAATGGGTCAGAAAGTACATCCTAATGGTATTCGCCTGGGTATTGTAAAACCATGGAACTCTACCTGGTTTGCGAACACCAAAGAATTCGCTGACAACCTGGACAGCGACTTTAAAGTACGTCAGTACCTGACTAAGGAACTGGCGAAGGCGTCTGTATCTCGTATCGTTATCGAGCGTCCGGCTAAGAGCATCCGTGTGACTATTCACACTGCTCGTCCTGGCATCGTGATCGGTAAGAAAGGTGAAGACGTTGAAAAACTGCGCACGGTCGTAGCGAAAATCGCTGGCGTTCCTGCACAGATTAATATCGCCGAAGTCCGTAAACCGGAACTGGACGCGAAACTGGTTGCTGACAGCATCACTTCACAGCTGGAGCGTCGTGTGATGTTCCGTCGTGCTATGAAGCGTGCGGTTCAGAACGCCATGCGTCTGGGCGCGAAGGGTATTAAAGTTGAAGTTAGCGGCCGTCTGGGCGGCGCCGAGATCGCACGTACCGAATGGTATCGTGAAGGTCGCGTGCCGTTGCACACTCTGCGTGCTGACATTGACTACAACACCTCTGAAGCGCACACCACTTATGGTGTAATCGGCGTTAAGGTATGGATCTTCAAAGGCGAGATCCTGGGTGGTATGGCTGCTGTTGAACAACCGGAACCGGCTGCTCAACCTAAAAAGCAGCAGCGTAAAGGCCGTAAGTAAGGAGAGTCGCTATGTTACAACCAAAGCGTACAAAATTCCGTAAAGTGCATAAAGGCCGCAACCGTGGTCTGGCGCAGGGTACGGATGTTAGCTTCGGGACTTTCGGTCTGAAAGCTGTTGGCCGTGGTCGTCTGACTGCCCGTCAGATCGAAGCAGCACGTCGTGCTATGACCCGTGCAGTTAAGCGTCAAGGTAAGATCTGGATCCGTGTATTCCCGGACAAACCGATCACCGAGAAGCCGCTGGAAGTGCGTATGGGTAAAGGTAAGGGTAACGTCGAGTATTGGGTTGCCCTGATCCAGCCTGGTAAAGTCCTGTATGAAATGGACGGCGTACCAGAAGAGCTGGCCCGTGAAGCATTCAAGCTGGCAGCAGCAAAACTGCCTATCAAAACCACCTTTGTAACTAAGACGGTGATGTAATGAAAGCAACAGAGCTGCGTGAAAAAAGCGTTGAAGAGCTGAACACTGAGCTGCTTAATCTGCTGCGTGAGCAATTTAACCTGCGCATGCAGGCAGCATCTGGCCAACTGCAGCAGTCTCATCTGCTGAAGCAGGTTCGCCGTGATGTTGCGCGCGTTAAGACTTTACTGACTGAGAAGGCGGGTTCGTAATGACCGATAAAATCCGTACTCTGCAGGGTCGTGTCGTTAGTGACAAAATGCAGAAATCTGCGGTTGTTGCTATCGAGCGTTTCGTGAAGCATCCAATTTATGGAAAATTCATTAAGCGTACGACTAAGCTGCACATCCATGACGAGAACAACGAATGTGGAATCGGTGACGTGGTAGAAATCCGCGAATGCCGTCCACTGTCTAAGACTAAGTCCTGGACACTTGTTCGCGTTGTAGAGAAAGCAATTCTGTAATAGAATCTGCCCTCTTTAAAAATCGAATGAACGGCTCGGATGAGCCGTTCATTTTTTCTACCCATCTGCGAGAACCGGTGTTATAATGCCGCGCCCTCAATTATGGGGCTTTCAAACGACCTGAGGTCTGGGTCCCGAAGTAGTAGTTGACATTAGCGGAGCACTGAAATGATCCAAGAACAGACTATGCTGAACGTCGCCGACAACTCCGGTGCACGTCGCGTAATGTGTATCAAGGTTCTGGGTGGCTCGCACCGTCGCTACGCAGGCGTCGGCGACATCATTAAAGTTACCATCAAGGAAGCAATTCCACGTGGTAAAGTTAAAAAAGGTGATGTCCTGAAGGCGGTAGTGGTGCGCACCAGGAAGGGTGTTCGTCGCCCGGACGGTTCTGTCATTCGCTTCGATGGTAATGCATGCGTTATTTTAAACAATAACAGTGAGCAGCCTATCGGTACGCGTATTTTTGGGCCGGTAACTCGTGAACTTCGTACTGAAAAGTTCATGAAAATTATCTCTCTGGCACCAGAAGTACTCTAAGGAGCTAACAATGGCAGCTAAAATCCGTCGTAACGACGAAGTTATCGTGTTAACCGGTAAAGATAAAGGTAAGCGCGGTAAAGTTAAGAACGTCCTGTCTTCTGGCAAGGTCATCGTTGAAGGTATCAACCTGGTTAAGAAACATCAGAAGCCTGTCCCGGCTCTGAACCAACCAGGCGGCATCGTTGAAAAAGAAGCTGCAATTCAGGTTTCTAACGTTGCACTCTTCAATGCGGCAACCGGTAAGGCTGACCGTGTAGGCTTTAGATTCGAAGACGGCAAAAAAGTCCGTTTCTTCAAGTCTAATAGCGAAACTATCAAGTAATTTGGAGTAGTACGATGGCGAAACTGCATGATTACTACAAAGACGAGGTAGTCCAGAAACTCATGAGTGAGTTCGGCTACAATTCTGTCATGCAAGTCCCTCGGGTCGAGAAGATCACCCTGAACATGGGTGTTGGTGAAGCGATCGCTGACAAGAAACTGCTGGATAACGCAGCAGCTGACCTGGCAGCAATCTCCGGTCAAAAACCGTTGATCACCAAAGCACGCAAATCAGTTGCAGGCTTCAAAATCCGTCAGGGCTATCCGATCGGCTGTAAAGTAACTCTGCGTGGCGAACGCATGTGGGAGTTCTTTGAGCGTCTGATCACCATTGCTGTACCGCGTATCCGTGACTTCCGTGGCTTGTCCGCTAAGTCATTCGATGGTCGTGGCAACTACAGCATGGGTGTACGTGAGCAGATCATCTTCCCAGAAATCGACTATGACAAAGTCGATCGCGTTCGTGGTTTGGATATTACCATTACCACTACTGCGAAATCTGATGATGAAGGCCGTGCTCTGCTGGCTGCCTTTGACTTCCCGTTCCGTAAGTAAGGTAGGGTTACTTAATGGCTAAGCAATCTATGAAAGCACGCGAAGTTAAGCGTGTGAAATTAGCAGACAAATTCTTCGCAAAACGCGCTGAACTGAAAGCGATCATTTCTGATGTGAACGCTTCCGACGAAGACCGTTGGGATGCCGTTCTCAAGCTGCAGAGTCTGCCGCGTGATTCCAGCCCTTCACGTCAGCGTAATCGCTGCCGTCAAACAGGTCGTCCGCACGGTTTCCTGCGGAAGTTTGGGTTGAGCCGTATCAAGGTCCGTGAAGCCGCAATGCGCGGTGAAATCCCGGGTCTGAAAAAGGCTAGCTGGTAATTGTCACCAATTGAATCACGGGAGTAACACAGATGAGCATGCAAGATCCGATCGCGGATATGCTGACCCGTATCCGTAACGGTCAGGCCGCGAACAAAGTTGCGGTCACCATGCCCTCCTCCAAGCTGAAATTGGCAATTGCCAACGTGCTGAAGGAAGAAGGCTTTATTGAAGATTTTAAAATCGAAGGCGACATCAAGCTGGAACTGGAACTGACTCTTAAGTATTTCCAGGGTAAAGCTGTTGTAGAAAGCATTCAGCGAGTAAGCCGTCCCGGCCTGCGCATCTATAAGAAAAAAGATGAGCTGCCAAAGGTAATGGCTGGTATGGGTATCGCTGTAATTTCTACATCGAAAGGTGTCATGACTGATCGTGCAGCGCGCCAGGCAGGTCTTGGTGGCGAAATTATCTGCTACGTAGCGTAATCGGAGGATACTATGTCTCGTGTTGCTAAAGCACCTGTCGTTGTTCCTGCCGGCGTAGAGGTAAAACTCAACGGTCAGGTAATTTCGATTAAAGGTAAAAACGGCGAGCTGACTCGTACTATCAATGATGCTGTTGAAGTTAAGCATGCTGACAACGCTCTGACTTTCGCCCCGCGCGAAGGTTATGTTGACGGCTGGGCGCAGGCGGGTACATCTCGCGCGCTGCTGAACTCGATGGTTATCGGTGTTACCGAAGGCTTCACTAAGAAGCTGCAGCTGGTTGGTGTTGGTTATCGTGCTGCCGTAAAAGGCAACGTAGTTAACCTGTCTCTGGGCTTTTCTCATCCAGTTGATCACCAGCTGCCCGCGGGTATCACTGCAGAGTGTCCGACTCAGACTGAAATCGTGCTGAAAGGCGCTGATAAGCAGGTGATCGGCCAGGTTGCAGCTGACTTGCGCGCCTACCGTCGTCCTGAGCCTTATAAAGGCAAGGGTGTCCGTTACGCCGACGAAGTCGTGCGTACCAAAGAGGCTAAGAAGAAGTAAGGTAACACTATGGATAAGAAATCTGCTCGTATCCGTCGTGCGACCCGTGCACGTCGCAAGCTCAAAGAGCTGGGTGCTACTCGCCTGGTGGTACATCGTACCCCGCGTCACATTTACGCACAGGTAATCGCCCCGAACGGTTCCGAAGTTCTGGTTGCTGCTTCTACTGTAGAAAAAGCTATCACTGAACAACTGAAGTTTACCGGTAATAAAGAAGCCGCAGCTGCTGTAGGTAAAGCTATTGCAGAACGCGCAATCGAAAAAGGCATCACTGGTGTTTCTTTCGACCGTTCCGGTTTCCAATATCATGGTCGCGTCCAGGCACTGGCAGATGCTGCCCGTGAAGCTGGCCTTCAGTTCTAAGGTAGAGGTCTAAGATGGCACACATCGAGAAACAAGCTGGCGAACTGCAGGAAAAACTGATCGCGGTAAACCGTGTTTCTAAAACTGTAAAAGGTGGTCGTATTTTCTCCTTCACCGCACTGACTGTAGTGGGTGATGGTAACGGCCGCGTTGGTTTTGGTTACGGTAAAGCGCGCGAAGTTCCAGCAGCGATCCAGAAAGCGATGGAGAAAGCCCGTCGCAACATGGTAAATGTCGCGCTGATCAACGGCACCCTGCAGCACCCTGTTAAAGGTGCGCACACTGGGTCCCGTGTGTTCATGCAGCCGGCTTCAGAAGGTACCGGTATCATCGCCGGTGGTGCAATGCGCGCCGTTCTGGAAGTCGCTGGAGTACATAACGTTCTGGCAAAAGCCTATGGTTCTACTAACCCGATTAACGTGGTTCGTGCAACTATTGACGGTCTGGGCAATATGAAGTCTCCGGAAATGGTCGCTGCTAAGCGTGGTAAATCCGTTGAAGAAATTCTGGGGTAATCACGATGGCTAACACTATTAAAATCACCCAAACCCGTAGTTCAATCGGCCGCTTGCCTAAGCATAAAGCCACTCTGGTTGGCCTGGGTCTGCGTCGTATTGGTCATACCGTAGAGCGTGAAGATACGCCAGCTGTACGCGGCATGGTCAACGCGGTTTCCTACATGGTTAAAGTGGAGGAGTAAGAGATGCGTTTAAATACTCTGTCTCCGGCCGAAGGGTCTAAGCACGCTAGCAAGCGTCTGGGTCGTGGTATTGGTTCTGGCCTCGGAAAAACCGGTGGTCGTGGTCACAAAGGTCAGAACTCACGTTCTGGCGGTGGCGTACGTCGCGGTTTCGAAGGTGGTCAGATGCCTCTGTACCGTCGTCTGCCGAAGTTCGGTTTCACCTCTCGCAAAGCAATGATCACCACAGAGATTCGTCTGTCTGATCTGGCGAAAGTTGAAGGCGGTATCGTCGACCTGAACGCGCTGAAAGCAGCCAACATTGTCGGTGTTCAGATTGAATACGTTAAAGTTATTCTTTCTGGTGAAGTTTCTGCACCGGTAACGGTTCGCGGCTTACGTGTCACCAAAGGTGCGCGTGCTGCAATCGAAGCTGCTGGCGGTAAAATCGAGGAATAAGTAGCAGATGGCTAAACAACCGGGATTAGATTTTCAAAGTGCCAAAGGTGGCTTTGGTGAACTGAAACGCAGACTTCTGTTTGTTATCGGTGCACTGATTGTCTTCCGTATTGGCTCTTTCATTCCGATCCCTGGTATTGATGCCACTGTACTTGCCAAACTGCTTGAGCAACAGCGTGGCACCATCATTGAAATGTTTAACATGTTCTCTGGTGGTGCTCTCAGCCGTGCTTCTATTTTTGCTCTGGGTATCATGCCGTACATTTCGGCATCGATTATTATCCAGCTGTTAACGGTAGTTCATCCTGCGTTAGCTGAAATCAAGAAAGAAGGGGAGGCTGGCCGTCGTAAGATTAGCCAGTACACCCGTTACGGTACGTTGGTATTGGCCGTATTCCAGTCAATCGGTATTGCTACCGGTTTACCGAATATGCCTGGTATGCAGGGCCTGGTGATGAATCCAGGCTTTGCATTCTATTTTACCGCTGTTGTGAGTCTGGTTACCGGGACAATGTTCCTTATGTGGCTGGGCGAACAGATTACTGAACGTGGTATCGGTAACGGTATTTCGATCATTATCTTCGCAGGTATTGTTGCGGGTCTCCCGCCGGCCATTGGCCATACCATCGAGCAAGCGCGGCAAGGTGACCTGCACTTCCTTCTGTTGCTGTTGGTTGCAGTTCTCGTATTTGCAGTGACCTTCTTTGTTATTTTCGTTGAGCGTGGTCAACGCCGCATTGTGGTGAACTATGCGAAACGTCAACAAGGTCGCCGTGTATACGCTGCACAGAGCACACATTTACCGTTGAAAGTGAATATGGCAGGGGTTATCCCGGCAATCTTCGCTTCCAGCATTATTCTGTTCCCGGCAACGATTGCATCGTGGTTCGGGGGCGGTACCGGTTGGAACTGGCTGACAACAATTTCGATGTATTTGCAGCCAGGACAGCCGCTTTATGTGCTACTCTATGCGACTGCTATCATCTTCTTCTGTTTCTTCTACACGGCGTTGGTTTTCAACCCGCGTGAAACAGCAGATAACCTGAAGAAGTCTGGTGCATTCGTACCGGGAATTCGTCCGGGAGAGCAAACGGCGAAGTATATTGATAAAGTAATGACGCGGTTAACCTTAATCGGTGCCCTGTATATTACGTTTATCTGCCTTATCCCGGAGTTCATGCGTGATGCGATGAAAGTTCCTTTCTACTTTGGCGGTACATCACTGCTCATCGTAGTGGTCGTCATCATGGACTTTATGGCTCAAGTGCAAACTCTGATGATGTCAAGTCAGTACGAGTCTGCATTGAAGAAAGCTAACCTGAAGGGCTACGGCCGTTAATTCAGGTGGTTGAGAAGTTACGGAGAGTAAAAATGAAAGTTCGTGCTTCCGTCAAGAAATTATGTCGTAACTGCAAAATCATTCGTCGCGACGGTGTCGTTCGTGTGATCTGTAGCGCCGAGCCAAAGCATAAACAGCGCCAAGGCTGATTTTCACATATTTTTCTTGCAAAGTCGGGTTGAGCTGGCTAGATTAGCCAGCCAATCTTTTGTATGTCTGTACGTTTCCATTTGAGTATCCTGAAAACGGGCTTTTCGGCATGGTACGTACATATTAAATAGTAGGAGTGCATAGTGGCCCGTATAGCAGGCATTAACATTCCTGATCAGAAACATACCGTTATCGCATTAACTTCGATCTTCGGTATTGGTAAGACTCGCTCAAAAGCCATCTGCGCTTCAACGGGTATTGCTGAAAATGTTAAGATCAGTGAGCTGTCTGAAGAACAAATTGATCAGCTGCGTGATGCAGTTGCTAAATTCGTTGTAGAAGGTGATCTGCGCCGTGAAATCACCCTGAGCATCAAGCGTCTTATGGACCTTGGTTGCTACCGTGGTTTGCGCCATCGTCGTGGTCTTCCGGTTCGCGGTCAGCGTACTAAGACCAACGCACGTACCCGTAAGGGTCCGCGTAAACCGATCAAGAAATAATCGGGGTGAGTAAATAATGGCAAAGGCACCAGTTCGTGCACGTAAGCGTGTAAGAAAACAAGTCTCAGATGGCGTGGCTCATGTCCATGCTTCTTTTAACAACACAATCGTTACCATTACTGATCGTCAGGGTAACGCACTGGGTTGGGCAACCGCCGGTGGTTCCGGTTTCCGCGGTTCACGTAAATCCACTCCGTTTGCTGCTCAGGTCGCTGCAGAGCGCTGTGCAGAAGCGGTAAAAGATTACGGTATTAAGAACCTGGAAGTTATGGTTAAGGGTCCGGGTCCGGGTCGCGAATCAACAATTCGTGCACTGAACGCCGCTGGTTTCCGCATCACGAATATTACTGATGTGACTCCGATCCCTCATAACGGTTGTCGTCCGCCGAAAAAACGTCGCGTATAACGCCCCGTTTTTTAGGATAGTTGGAGAAAGAAAATGGCAAGATATTTGGGTCCTAAGCTCAAGCTGAGCCGTCGTGAGGGCACTGACTTATTCCTTAAGTCTGGCGTTCGCGCGATTGATTCCAAGTGTAAAATTGAACAAGCTCCTGGTCAGCACGGTGCGCGTAAGCCACGTCTGTCTGACTACGGCGGCCAGTTACGTGAAAAGCAAAAAGTTCGTCGTATGTACGGTGTTCTTGAGCGTCAGTTCCGTAACTATTACAAAGAAGCAGCACGTCTGAAAGGCAACACCGGTGAAAACCTGTTGGCTCTGCTGGAAGGTCGTCTGGACAACGTCGTTTATCGTATGGGCTTTGGTGCCACGCGTGCGGAAGCACGTCAGTTGGTGAGCCATAAGTCTGTTCTGGTCAATGGTCGCGTTGTTAACATCGCTTCTTATCAGGTATCTCCGAATGATGTCGTTAGCATCCGTGAGAAAGCCAAAAAGCAATCTCGCGTGAAGGCCGCTCTGGAGCTGGCTGAGCAGCGTGAAAAGCCAACCTGGCTGGAAGTTGATGCAACTAAGATGGAAGGTGTGTTCAAACGTATTCCTGAACGTACCGATCTGTCTGCGGACATTAACGAACACCTGATCGTCGAGCTTTACTCCAAGTAAAGCTTAGTACCAAAGAGAGGACACAATGCAGGGTTCTGTGACAGAGTTTCTAAAACCGCGCCTGGTAGATATCGAGCAAGTGAGTTCGACGCACGCCAAGGTGACCCTTGAGCCTTTAGAGCGTGGCTTTGGCCATACTCTTGGTAACGCGCTGCGCCGTATTCTGCTTTCATCAATGCCGGGTTGCGCGGTGACCGAGGTTGAAATTGATGGTGTACTGCACGAGTACAGCACCAAAGAGGGTGTACAGGAAGATATCCTGGAAATCCTGCTCAACCTTAAAGGTTTGGCGGTAAGAGTTCAGGGCAAAGATGAAGTTATTCTTACCTTGAATAAATCTGGCATTGGCCCTGTGACTGCAGCCGACATTACCCATGATGGTGATGTCGAAATCGTCAAGCCGCAGCATGTGATCTGCCATCTGACCGATGACAACGCATCTATTAGTATGCGTATCAAAGTTCAGCGTGGTCGTGGTTATGTGCCGGCTTCTGCCCGAATTCATTCGGAAGAAGATGAGCGCCCGATCGGCCGTCTGTTAGTTGACGCTTGCTACAGCCCTGTAGACCGTATCGCCTACAATGTTGAAGCAGCGCGTGTAGAGCAGCGCACCGACCTGGACAAGCTGGTCATCGAAATGGAAACCAACGGCACAATCGATCCTGAAGAGGCGATTCGTCGTGCGGCAACCATCCTGGCAGAACAACTGGAAGCTTTCGTTGACTTACGTGATGTACGTCAGCCGGAAGTGAAAGAAGAGAAACCAGAATTCGATCCGATCCTGCTGCGCCCTGTTGACGATCTGGAATTGACTGTCCGCTCTGCTAACTGCCTTAAGGCAGAAGCTATCCACTACATCGGTGATCTGGTACAGCGTACCGAGGTTGAGCTGCTTAAAACGCCTAACCTTGGTAAAAAATCTCTTACCGAGATTAAAGATGTGCTGGCCTCACGTGGTCTGTCTCTGGGCATGCGCCTGGAAAACTGGCCACCGGCAAGCATTGCTGATGAATAACCCGATCACAGGTTAAGGTTTCACTGAGAAGGATAAGGTCATGCGCCATCGTAAGAGTGGTCGTCAACTGAACCGCAACAGCAGCCATCGTCAGGCTATGTTCCGCAACATGGCTGGCTCTCTGGTTCGTCATGAGATCATCAAGACGACTCTGCCGAAAGCCAAAGAGTTGCGCCGCGTAGTTGAGCCACTGATTACTCTTGCCAAGACCGACAGCGTAGCTAATCGTCGTCTGGCATTCGCCCGCACTCGTGATAACGAGATCGTGGCAAAACTGTTTAATGAGTTAGGCCCGCGTTTCGCGAGCCGTGCAGGTGGTTACACTCGCATTCTGAAGTGTGGCTTCCGCGCTGGTGACAACGCTCCGATGGCATACATCGAGCTGGTTGATCGTCCAGAAGCTCAAGCAGAGGCTGCAGCAGAGTAATCTGTTGCAACGTGAAAAACCCGCTTCGGCGGGTTTTTTATTGCCTGCTATTTGCCCTCTGCTACGCTTGTGGTGTGACATAGGAGGCTAACAATGTGGTTAATCGATCAGCTGGCTGAACAACATATTAAAGCGGCGCAGGAGAAAGGCGAACTCAGCAATCTTGCCGGAGAAGGTGCGCCATTAGTGCTGGACGATGACAGCCATGTTCCACCTGAATTACGCGCGGGCTATCGTTTACTCAAGAATGCGGGGTTTCTTCCCCCTGAGCTTGAATTACGTCGTGAAGCGCTGGAAGTAAACGATCTTTTACGCCAACTGGACCCGGGCGATCCTGCAGCAGAAATGCATGCGCGCAAATTGCAGCACCTGACCGTGAAACTGCTTCAGGCGGGCATGAGCACAGCGTTCCTTGAGGGCGAATACGGTCCGGCCATTACCCATAAGCTCACGGTTGAATAGCGGCTATTTTTATCTGGCGTCAAGGCGAGTATAATTTCATTCACTGCGGCAAGGTTTCGCGCAGTTGGATCTTCGGGTCACCTAAACTGATGGAGGAGATATGTCCCGTTATCGTCATACCAAAGGGCAAATACGTGATAATGCGATTGAGGCACTACTGCACGACCCTTTATTTAGACAGCGTGTTGAACAGAACCAAAAAGGGAAAGGCAGCTTTAAACGTAAAGAGAAACATGCAAAAGGTCGGGGATGGGAGGGCAGTGATAAGTGCAGGACTTATCACTGCCCTTCTGCTTTTAATGACAAAAAAGCCGCAATGTCTGCGGCTTTAACGTTTTAGATTTTTGTATTCTGCTGTTTGAGCAAGTCACGAATTTCCGTTAACAGAACTTCCTCATTAGAGGGTTTCGGCGCAGGCTTTTCGACTTCTTTTTTCTGGTAGAGTTTATTCATCAGTTTAATCGCCATGAAAATGGCAAACGCAACGATGATAAAGTCGAAAACGGTCTGCAGAAAAATGCCGTATTGCATTACAACCGCTGGCGCATCACCCACAGCAGGTTTAAGTACCCAGCCGAATGATTTGAAATCCACGCCGCCGATCAATAAGCCCAGCGGTGGCATGATGATATTTGCCACTAATGATGAAACAATTTTACCAAATGCCGCACCAATAATGACACCCACGGCCAGATCAACAACATTGCCGCGCATCGCAAAATCACGAAACTCTTTGAATAAACTCATACTTCTCTCCTTGCCTTAGCCAATGCCATAAAGTTTAACAAAGCTTGCCATATTTGCCATCGCTGCGAGCAATTAGCCGGATTATGCCAGACAACGCGCGACCTTTTATTACAGGAAGAACGGACTTGGCTGGAACAGGCGCTCGACGTCCGGTACAAATTTCTTATCGGTTAAAAACATCACCACGTGGTCGCCCTGTTCGATGCGCAAATTGTCATTCGCTATCATCACATCATCCCCCCGGACCACTGCGCCAATAATTGTGCCCGGTGGCAGCTTGATATCATCAATGGAACGGCCCACAACTCTTGACGTAGTTTCATCACCATGCGCAATCGCCTCGATGGCTTCGGCGATACCACGACGTAATGACGAGACGCCAACAATATCCGCTTTACGTACATGTCCCAGCAATGCCGAGATCGTCGCCTGCTGTGGCGAGATGGCAATATCGATAACGCTGCCCTGAACCAGATCAACATAAGCCCGTCGTTGAATCAGTACCATCGCTTTCTTGGCACCCATTTTTTTCGCCAGCATGGCGGACATAATATTGGCTTCGTCATCATTGGTAACGGCGATAAATAAATCGACCTGCTCAATGTGTTCTTCTGCCAGCAATTCCTGATCGGACGCATCGCCATAGAACACCACAGTATCGTGCAACTGTTCAGCCAGCTCGGCAGCGCGCTGCGGATTGCGCTCAATGAGTTTTACGCTGTAATTTTTTTCGAGTTGCTGTGCCAGACCAAATCCAATATTCCCGCCGCCCACTAACATGATGCGCTTATAGGGTTTTTCCAGACGCTGCATTTCGCTCATTACCGCGCGAATATGTTGGCTGGCGGCAATGAAAAAGACTTCATCGCCGGCCTCAATAATGGTCGAGCCTTGCGGACGGATAGGACGATCCTGTCGAAAGATCGCCGCAACCCGCGTATCAATATGCGGCATGTGGTCGCGCAGAATCGACAGCGGATTACCCACGAGCGGGCCACCGTAATAGGCTTTTACAACGGCCAGACTGACCTTGCCTTCGGCAAAGTTGACCACCTGCAGCGCACCGGGGTACTGAATCAGACGATAAATATTGTCGATAACCAGTTGCTCAGGCGAAATCAAATGATCAATGGGCACGGCCTCGGGGATAAAAAGCTTATCGGCATCACGCAAATAGTCTGCCGCACGAATACGGGCAATGCGATTCGGTGTATTGAAAAGCGAATAGGCGATCTGACAGGCAATCATATTGGTTTCATCAGAACTGGTGACGGCGACCAGCATATCGGCATCTTCTGCACCGGCTTCGCGTAAAATACGCGGATGAGAACCATGACCCTGTACAACGCGTAAATCAAACTTATCCTGCAGTTGGCGTAAACGCGTGGAGTCCGTATCGACAACGGTAATGTCGTTGTTTTCGCCAACCAGGTTTTCAGCCAGGGTACCGCCGACCTGACCGGCACCAAGAATTATGATTTTCATCGCTTTTCAATGCCTTCTCAGTGTGGACTCGCGAGCTTCACAAGCTTAGCGTAGAAAAAACCGTCTCCGCCTTCTGCTTCAGGAAAGACCTGCCAGCCATTAAGGGGAGCACCAGACAGCGACACAGCCTGAGCATCCGCGTGGCGCTGTACAAAGTCGCTGATTTGCTGCTGATTCTCATCTGGCAGCACAGAGCAGGTTGCATAGATCATCGTACCGCCCGGTTTAAGCAGTGGCCATGTCGCATCCAGAATTTCACGCTGTAAGGCTGCCAGCTCAGTAATATCACGATCGCGACGTAACCATTTGATATCAGGATGACGGCGGATAACGCCGGTTGCTGAGCAGGGCGCATCCAGCAGTATGCGATCAAACTGACGTTGGTCACACCATTGCTGCGGGGTACGTCCATCCCCCTGTTTCACTTCTGCGGTCATACCAAGACGGCCCAGATTTTCATGCACGCGTTTCAGGCGCTGGGCATCAACATCGACAGCAAGCACCTGCGCCTCAGGGGCGATTTCGAGGATATGGGTCGTTTTACCTCCCGGCGCCGCGCAGAGATCCAGAATTTGCTCACCGTTTTTGGGCTCAAGCAGAAGCGCACAACGCTGGGCGGAGAGATCCTGTACCGTAATCCAGCCTTGCTCAAAGCCGGGTAACACATTAACGGATGCCGGCGATTCAAGACGCAAGGCTTCAGGCACATCGTCAGCAACAGCTGCGTTCCTTTCATCCGCCGTCAGCAAGGCCAGCCAGCTGTCACGCGAATGGTGCTGACGGTTAACCCTTAACCACATTGGCGGACGCTGGTTGTTCGCCTCAACAATTTGCTGCCAGTGCGCTGGCCAGGCCTGTTGAAGCCGGTTCAGTAACCAGCCCGGATGCAGGTGACGCTGTGGGCCATCCTGAATACTGGCAAGCAGTTCTTCCTGACGACGCTGGAACTGACGTAATACGCCATTAATTAACCCTTTCAGGTTTGCTCGTTTCAGCACTTCAGCACCGGCAACTGTCTCATCTAATGCCGCATGAGCAGGTACACGTGTATAGAGCAGCTGATATAAGCCCACCATAATCAGGAAGTGCAGTGTACGCTGCTTACCCGTTAACGGGCGTTCCATCAATTTGCCGATAAGCGCTTCCAGCTGCGGTAAGGTGCGCAACACACCAAAGCAGATCTCCTGGACCAGCGCGGCATCTTTGTCTGAGAGCTTTTTCTGTGCCGCAGGCAAGACGGTATTCAGGGACTCGCCTTTATCGACAACGCGCTCGATCAGTTGAGCAGACAGGCTACGAAGATTGGTTGGTTTAGTCATAAGATAGTGCCATCAAGCAAAAGGCCCGGTTTTTGCCGGGCCTGAGGGTCAGTCCAGAAGAGTGCCGGCTTCAAACCATTCTCGGCGCGAGTTAAGCAGATCCTGTGCCGACATCGGTTTTTTACCGGCGGGTTGAAGCTGAAGCAAATTCAGCACGCCGTCGGCAGTGGCAATTTGAATGCCTTGTTTGTCAGCCTGGATAATCTCTCCTGGCTGTTTGTTCACATGAGGTAAGACGCAGGCTTGCCAGACTTTAACCGGCTGATCATTCACCATAAAAAAGCTTATCGGCCAGGGATTGAAGGCACGGATGCAGCGTTCCAGCTGTTTGGCCGACAGCGTCCAGTTAAGGCGCGCTTCCTCTTTACTGAGCTTCTCCGCATAGTTGGCCTGGCTTTCGTCTTGCTGAATGGCCTGCGCTTGACCATCACGTAACTGAGCTAAGGTTGTCAGCAGTCCTGCCGGGCCCAGATCTGCCAGCTTGTCATAAAGCGTGGCACTGGTATCTTCCGCGCTAATTGGACAGGCCAGTTTCAACAGCATATCACCGGTATCCAGCCCAACATCCATCTGCATGATGGTCACACCGGTTTCACTGTCACCCGCCCAGAGCGCGCGCTGAATGGGCGCGGCGCCACGCCAGCGTGGCAGCAGGGAACCGTGTACGTTGATACAGCCCAGTCGGGGCATATCAAGCACGGCTTTTGGCAGAATGAGCCCATAAGCGACCACCACCATTACATCAGCCTGCAAATCTGCAATCAGCTGTTGGTTTTCTGCAGGGCGCAAGGATTTGGGTTGAAATACCGGAATGTTTTGGGCCAGGGCTAAGGATTTAACCGGGCCGGCGGTCAACTTATTGCCGCGACCTGCGGGACGATCCGGTTGGGTAAAGACGCCAACCACCTGATGCTCAGAAGCAAGCAGCGCGTCAAGGTGACGCGCTGCAAAGTCTGGCGTGCCAGCAAAAATAATTTTAAGCGGAGCAGACACGTTTATCCCTTTTTCAGATCTCAGGAAGCCTGGGCGTTTTGTCGCGCCAGTTTTTCTAACTTAGTTTTGATGCGCTGACGCTTTAAAGGCGAAAGATAATCAATAAACAGTTTGCCATCGAGATGGTCGATTTCGTGTTGAATACAGATAGCCAGCAGATCACCGGTTTCAAGTTCGAAACTTTTACCGTCACGATCTAACGCACGGACTTTTACCCGCTCAGCACGTGGCACAAAAGCGCGTTGCTCAGGAATGGACAGGCAGCCTTCTTCAATACCTGTTTCACCGCTTTTTTCCAGAAGCTCAGGATTAATTAATACCAGACGCTCATCGCGGTTCTCTGATACATCAATCACAATGATGCGCTGGTGAATGTCCACCTGCGTGGCAGCCAGGCCGATACCTTCTTCGGAATACATGGTTTCGAACATATCATCAACGATACGCTGAACGTCCGCGTTAACTTCTTTAACAGGCGCGGCAATTTTGCGCAGGCGCTCGTCAGGAAAATGTAATACCTGTAAAACTGACATAAATATCCAGATATATATTCTAAAAGGGAAAGATTACTGCCCCATATTGTAGACTTTTTAGCACCTGATTGACAGCATTCTGCGGAGGGAAGCAACGGTTATCAGGAGGCTGTAAAGATGCAAAAAAGGGAGCAGTTACTGCGGCTGGCCGCCATTCCGGGCATAACGGGCAGGCGCTGGTTAAGCGCGGCACAGCAACTGTCTGAAGACAAAGATGTTAATGATGTGTTAGCTCTGAACGGGTTTGAGGCTTCACAACGCCACTATTACCATCATATCTCCCCCCGTTGGCTGGCGACAGTTAAGACGTGGCTGGCAACGAGCCCGTTGCACCATCTGATTACCGCACTTGATCCGCTTTATCCCGCTCAACTGGCTGAAACGGCCTGTTTTCCTCCGCTGCTGTATGTGAAAGGCGACCCCGCCGTGTTGGGGGCACCGCAGTTAGCGGTGGTCGGCAGCCGTCAATGTTCCCACTCTGGCCGCTACTGGTGTGACTGGTTTACTCAACAGTTGTCGCTAAGTGGCTTTACTATCACCAGCGGCCTGGCGCTTGGCATCGATGGCGTTGCGCATCGCGCCGCGCTGACGGTTCAGGGGAAAACCGTTGCGGTGCTGGGCAGCGGACTGGAGCATCTGTATCCCAAAAAGCATGGTGCATTGGCGCAGGAGATTGTCGGGCAGGGCGGCGCCGTGGTATCTGAGTTTCCGCTGGATGCCGTACCGCTGGCACATCGTTTTCCACGCAGAAACCGTATTATCAGTGGGCTGAGCCAGGGCGTTTTAGTCATAGAAGCGTCATTAAAGAGTGGTTCATTAGTCACAGCCCGTTATGCATTAGAGCAAAATCGCGCGGTTTATGCCTTGCCCGGCGCATTAGGAAACAGCGGCAGTGAGGGAACAAACTGGCTGATTCAACAGGGCGCGATGCTGGTGGCACATCCTAATAACATCATTGAAGATTTACGCGCTATGCTTAACTGGTTACCTGTTACACAATCAGACGAAATTTATTCTGATGCCAGTGACGATGCTCCATTGCCATTTGCCGAGCTGTTGGCTAACGTAGGTGATGAGGTTACACCTGTTGACGTTGTCGCTGAACGTGCCGGCCAACCTGTGCCAGTTATTACAGCTCAATTGCTGGAACTGGAGTTAGCAGGATGGATCGCAGCTGTACCCGGCGGCTATGTCCGATTGAGGAGGGCATGCCATGTTCGACGTACTCATGTACTTGTTTGAGACCTATATCCACAACGAAGCAGAAATGGGTGTTGATCAGGACAGATTGACAGATGACTTGACGGATGCCGGTTTTCATCGCGAAGATATCTATAACGCGTTGAACTGGTTAGAAAAATTGGCAGACTACCAGGAAGGTCTGGTCGCCCCAATTTTACTGGCAAATGATCCGCTCTCCATGCGCATCTATACAGATGAAGAGAGCAAGCGTTTAGATGCCGAAAGCCGCGGTTTCCTGCTTTTCCTGGAGCAAATCCAGGTCTTGAGTCTGGAAACACGAGAAATGGTCATTGAACGTGTCATGGCGCTTGATACTCTTGATTTCGATCTTGAGGATCTTAAATGGGTGGTGTTGATGGTGTTGTTTAACATCCCAGGATGTGAAAACGCCTATCAACAAATGGAAGAACTGTTATTCGACGTCAACGAAGGTATGCTGCATTAAATTTTCACTGATGCATTATCGTTATGAGTAAAACCGCACTCTTTACTGCGCGTAAACAGGACCCCTGCCCCGCTTGCGGGGCAGAACTTGTTATACGTTCAGGAAAACACGGCCCTTTTTTGGGCTGTGCAAACTACCCTGCCTGCGACTACATCCGGCCCCTGGGAAACCAGGCTGACGGACATGTAGTAAAAGTTCTGGAAGGTCATGCTTGCCCGCAATGTGGTGCTGATAAAGTGTTACGTCAGGGCCGTTTTGGCATGTTTATTGGCTGTAGCGACTATCCAGCGTGTGATTACACGGAAACGATCGATAAACCTGATGAGACAACCATCGACTGCCCGCAGTGTCAGCAAGGTAAACTGGTACAGCGGCGATCGCGTTTTGGCAAAACCTTCCATTCCTGTGACCGCTATCCAGCCTGCCAGTTTGCCGTTAATCTGACGCCAGTCGCTGGACGCTGTCCGCATTGTGAATTTCCGCTTTTAGTTGAAAAAAAGACGGCGCAGGGCACCCGGCTTTTTTGCGCCAGTAAAAGTTGTGGCAAAGCTATCACTGAAGAGACGTAAGACATAACCATGCAAAATCAACCAGTTTCCGGCTCACTACAGGATTGTGTGAACCATCTGAAGCAACATGCCGTGATTGCTTATCCCACTGAAGCGGTATTCGGCCTGGGCTGCGACCCCGACGATGAATCGGCAGTGATGGCACTACTGGCATTGAAAAGACGCCCAGTGGAAAAAGGGTTGATTCTGATAGCGGCCGATTACGGCCAGCTTATGCCCTACGTCTCCGATCATGTCTTAACGGCGATGCAGCGTGAACGTATGTTTGCCTGCTGGCCAGGCCCGGTCACCTTTGTTGTGCCAGCAGCACCGCAAACGCCACGTTGGTTAACCGGACAGTTTGATTCCCTGGCTATTCGCGTCAGCGACCATCCTGACGTTCAGGCGTTGTGCCGGGCGTTTGGTAAACCTCTGGTTTCAACCAGCGCGAATCTTTCTGGTCAGCCACCTTGCCGTTCAGTAGAAGAGGTTAAACTGCAGTTTGGTGCTGCGTTTCCCGTACTCAATGGAGAGACGGGAGGAAGGCTAAACCCTTCTGAGATCCGTGACGTGATTAGCGGCAACCAGATACGGCAGGGCTAGCAGATGGCATATTTTGCAGTTTTCGGACATCCGATCAGCCACAGCAAATCCCCGCAAATTCATCAGGCCTTTGCCAGGCAAACGGGTATTACGCTTCAATACGATCGTATTGAAGCGCCTGTCGATGCCTTTCCCCAGGCTATCACCACTTTTTTCTCTCAGGGTGGGGCAGGCGCCAATATCACGTTACCTTTTAAACAACAGGCCTGGGAATATGCAGACCAGCTCACCGAACGTGCCTCTCTCTCTGGTGCCGTCAACACGTTGAAGAAATGCCAGGATGGTCAGATTCTTGGCGATAATACGGATGGCATCGGTTTAGTCAGCGATCTGCAGCGTCTGTCGATGATCAAACCTGGCGATCATATTTTGCTGGTGGGGGCGGGAGGTGCGGCGCGTGGCGTCATCCTTCCTCTGCTTTCGCTGGGCACGTCAATTACGGTGGTAAACCGTACGGCTGCTAATGCCCAGAGCATGGCAAAGACGTTTGCGCATCGTGGGGCGGTGAGTGCCCTTTCTTTTGAGGAGCTTGAAGGTAAACATTTTGATTTGCTGATTAACGCAACGTCGAGCGGCATCAATGGCGATGTGCCACCGTTATCGTCTTCATTAATTCATGCGGATTTACGCTGTTATGACATGTTCTACCAGAATGGATTGACCGCTTTTTTGCGCTGGTGTCACCAGCAGGGTTCATCTCATCTGGCTGATGGGTTAGGCATGCTGGTGGGGCAGGCCGCGCATACCTTTCATCTGTGGCATGGCATCATGCCGGAGATTGCGCCTGTCATTGCGTCCTTAAAAGCCGAGATACAGTCATGAATCAGGCTATCCAGTTTCCAGACCGTGAAACGCTGGATGTCACATTAAAGGCTGTTTGTTTTCCCGTTTTGGTTAATGGCATGGGACTGACCTGTGCTATCAGCGTGGATGCGTTACACCAGCAGTTCGGGGAGGGTGACGCGATGGCCCTGTTTCGTGACCATCGCTGGGATCTGGAAGATGTGGCTGAAGACTGTATCCGTAACGATCAGGTAGATAATGAAGGATGGGTCTGGCTGTCGCCTGCCAGATAGTCGTTCTTCCAGCTAACATAGTTGCGGGCAGAGTAGAGCAATCCTTCAATTTCTTTTTCATTCAGCGGTCGAATTTGTTTTACCGGGCTGCCTACATAAAGATAACCGCTTTCCAGTCTCTTACCCGGCGGGACCAGACTCCCGGCACCAATCAGAACATCATCTTCAACAATCACGCCATCCAGCACGATTGAACCCATCCCAACCAGCACGCGATTACCGATGGTGCAGCCATGCAGCATCGCCTTATGCCCAACGGTAACATCCTGACCGATAACCAGTGGGAAACCTGCTGGATTGGCATCAGACTTATGGGTTACATGAAGTACGCTGCCATCCTGAATATTGGTACGGGCACCGATGCGAACCTGATTCACATCACCACGAATAGCCACTAAAGGCCAGATACCTACATCATCTTCGATAATGACGTCGCCCACCACCACGCTTGTGGAATCAACCATGACGCGCAGACCCAACTGCGGGAAAAGATGTTTATAAGGGCGTAATGCTACAGTCATTGTATTCTCCTTTACTGAGTTTACCGGCAGCCTGCTGTGATTCTGACCTGCTGGCAAGGGGATTTTGCCCCGGATCGTTGGCGATCTAACCAATATGAATGTTTTCTCGACAGTCAGAAAAAAGATCCAAAAAAAGGGTTGTGCAATTTATTCGGATCCCTATAATGCGCCTCCACTGACACGGCACAACGGCTTACGGAATGCGGTGTTGAGAGGTTCAGGAAACTGAGCCGCCGGAGAAAAACTTCTGAAAAAGAGGTTGACTCTGAAGGAGGAAAGCGTAATATACGCCACCTCGCGACAGACG
>NZ_VIVB01000020.1:0-34829 GCF_007828605.1 Pantoea sp. SJZ147 | reverse complement strand
TCTGCTCTGGCGTGTAGTTAATCCGAGTTCTTCGTTTCATGGCAACGTCCCCCTTGATTAAGGATAGCGTTGCATCGACCCATTGAACTCACAGCCATAAGCGGACGTTACCAACATGGCTTACCCTTCACCGTTATGGCGCAACCACCTGATAAAATCCTGGCGGCGAGAAACGCCAATCTGATTGGCTGTAGTGAAAGCATCAGCCTTGTCCATCTGCAGCAGAATTATTTTACCTGCCAGGCGCTGTATAAAAACCCTGCCCCGGCAATCAACAGCATAACGTCTATCAGGAATGAAAAATGTGTCACCGTGAATCTTCGTACCAAAGCTTTACTGCTGAGGGTTCCGAGCATAATGCCGCCACCGACGAAGCGTCCCATAAGGGCAATGTGCAATGAAAGCGCCCCCTGCAACGAAAAGGTACTGACTTTACTGATGTACAGAAGAAGTGCACTCGCTGCTTCGGTGCCAATAAACGCCCCACCACTCAACCCATATGCCGTAAAAATCGGTACGCTCACCGGGCCTGTTGATAGCACCAGACCGGTCAGGAAACCGACTGTTCCACCACAAAACCCCAACTGCTTTATCGATAATCTCCATCGGTTATTTTTCACATGCCTTCGCATCAGGATCATAACCCAGAAAAAAATGCCTAAAGCACCGTCTATCGTCCATGTGGGCAAAGCGAGCAGGACATGAGCACCCAACGAGGCTGCTGGCACGCCCGGCAGTGCATAAGCCAACATTGCGCGCCAATCTATTTCTTTCCACCAGGCAACAATACGAGAGAGGTTGCCAAGAATAGCGGCGATGGCCATTATCGGTATGGCTAATTTAGGCCCGAAGGCGCTGACCATGACAGGCAGTAAAAGCAAAGAAGAGCCTGTACCGACTATCCCACTCACCACTCCGGCGAGCATCGCAATTAAGGCTACACACAGATAGATTGCCATGACTTTCCTGATTTTTGACTTCGAAACATGCATCCTACTGTGTGTGTTTAGATCATAATATCGATTAATACTGTCCGTTGATGAGACTAAAAGTCACAGATAAAAAAACGAAACCTACCGCCGTTAAATGCTTTGAGGCTGTTCGAGACGGCAGCACACGCAAGCAGTCTGAGTGCCGCCGCGGAGGAATTAGGGATCACCCACGGTGCCGTCAGCCGCCAAATCAAATTGCTTGAAGAGTGGTTAGGGCAACCCTTATTTGAACGGCAAGGGCAACGCAGTGTTGCGGCCGAACATGCCCGTGCATTTGCAGCCGAAATCAGTGCCGCTTTCGACATTATCAGTGATGCTTCAATTCGCTTCGGAAAAACACAAAATACACGCGTCATAAGAGTAAACGCCCAAACAACTCTGGCGATGCACTGGCTGATACCTCGCTTACCGGAATTCCATCGCCGAAATCCTGACGTGGAAGTCTCGGTGTCCATATCCAACAGCGCGGAGATAAAAGGCCTGTCTGGCTTTGATGTTTTGATTCGACGAGATCCACTGGATAAGTCAGAATGGCGTTATTTTGACAAGCGACCTTTGTTCGAAGAACAACTCACTTTACTTGCTGCCCCGACGCTTTTGTCCAGGCAGCCTTTAGCGGAACCTGAAGACCTTTCCAAACATGTGTTCGTCACATCCAATACGCGAGTGGGCGAATGGGAAAGATGGATGAAAGCAGCCAGAATCGACGCGTTGCGCCCACAGCGATTTCAGCGCTTTGAACACAATTATATTAGTCTTCAGGCAGTCATTGATGGTGTTGGCGTCGGTATCGGTGGATTGCCCACACTTGGGCATGTCGTAAAAGAGAAAAGGCTTCTGGCTCCCTTTCCGGTTGGCGTTAAAGGAAGCAAATACGTGGCGCTAATCGCTCCCGATGTTGACAAGTCATCAGCACTAAATCTGTTTCTGGAATGGCTTGAACAGGAAGCATCAAAGTAACGCATTACTCTTTCACCCCGTTTTACATGAGGCAAGCGAATGAGCATTGACTGGCACAGCGCGGAACTGACTCGCATGACGATCGTTGATAAAAACTATAAGAACACGCAAAACGTGCGTCGTTTTATGGTTGCGCAATGCGGGGAGACATTCCGGTTTGATCGGGAGTTTATGGCGTGGATACGCAATGACATTGCCAAAAATCTGGGAGATGTTGTGGATGAGTGGAAGCGCAGGAAAGGCCACTAGCCTGGACTTTACGCCTTTACGCAGCCTGCCGCTGAGGAGGCACAACCTCGCCCGGTGAGTAAAAAAAAAGACCCGATCACCGATCAGGTCTCCTTTGATGTGCTTTTACCTAACCGACGACTGGCGCGATTATTTAGACAGCAGTTCTTTGCGGACGATTTCAGCACCGGCACTTAAGGCACTCAGCTTGCCCCGGGCAACCTGGCGGGATAAAGGCGTCATGCCGCAGTTGGTCGACGGATAAAGTTTATCGGCATCCACAAACTGAAGGGCTTTACGCAGCGTATCAGCCACTTCTTCTGGCGTTTCGATAGCATTGGTTGCCACATCAATGGCCCCGACCATCACCTTTTTACCGCGAATGAGTTCGATAAGATCCATTGGAACGCGAGAGTTTTGGCATTCCAGCGAAATGATATCGATGTTCGACTTCTGCAGTTTAGGGAACACTTCTTCATATTGACGCCACTCGGTTCCCAGCGTCTTTTTCCAGTCGGTGTTGGCTTTGATGCCGTAGCCGTAGCAAATGTGCACAGCGGTTTCGCACTTAAGACCTTCAACCGCTCTTTCCAGCGCGGCAATGCCCCAGTCATTCACCTCATCGAAAAACACGTTAAATGCCGGCTCATCGAACTGGATAATATCGACACCCGCCGCCTCAAGTTCTTTGGCTTCCTGGTTGAGAATTTTGGCAAATTCCCAGGCCAGTTTTTCGCGGCTCTTGTAATGGCTGTCATACAGCGTGTCGATCATGGTCATGGGGCCAGGCAGCGCCCATTTGATCTGCTTATTGGTTAGCTGACGTAAAAATTTGGCGTCTTCAACAAATACCGGCTTCTGGCGCGCCACCTCACCGACAACGGTTGGAACGCTGGCATCATAGCGATTACGGATTTTAACGATCTCGCGTTTTTCAAAATCCACACCGCTGAGGTGTTCAATAAACGTGGTCACAAAGTGTTGGCGCGTTTGCTCGCCATCACTGACGATATCGATACCTGCGCGATCCTGATCGTCAAGAATCAAACGCAGCGCGTCTTTTTTGCCATCGATGAGTTCTTCATTTTCCAGTTTCCAGGGCGACCACAGCGTCTCAGGTTGCGCAAGCCATGACGGTTTAGGCAGGCTTCCCGCCGTCGAAGTCGGTAACAAAATTTTCATAACAGATAACCTTATACTGAGTTAATCAAAGAACGTAATTAGCAGACCATTGCTCAAGAACATGTTTGTAGGGTTTGATGAAGTTCTTCTCAGTAAACTTCCCTTGTTCAATAGCCAGATGGCTACGTTCTTCTCGGTCGTAAACAATTTGCGTTAATGAAAAATCCCGATGGCTCAGGCTCGGTTGATATTCGATACCTGCCGGAGAATTTGCATTATAAATCTCAGGACGATAAATTTTCTGGAACGTTTCCATCGTGCTGATGGTACTGATGAGTTCAAGATTGCTGTAATCACGCAGCAAATCACCCGTAAAATAAAACGCTAAAGGTGCAACGCTGTTTTCAGGCATAAAGTAACGTGCATGCAGGCCCATCTTGCTGAAATATTTATCGGTCAGTGAATATTCGTCCTGCTGGTATTCAATACCCAGTACCGGATGACGGTTGCCGGTGCGCACATAAGTGTTTTTGCTTGAAACGCTCAGGCAAATAACCGGTGTTTTGCTAAAATTCGCTTTGTACGCTTCTGATTTTATGAAGGATTTAAAGATATTGCCATGCAGCTCACCAAAGTTATCCGGGATGTTAAACACGGGATTATTTTTGTTATGCTCTGACAGCAATACGCTGAAGTCGTAATCGCGCACATAAGAGGAGAAGTTATTTCCGACAATACCTTCAATGCGCTCATCGGTTTTTTTATCGACAATATTGGTTTTTAATATTTCGATTACCGGGAAGGCATCACGATTATTTTCGACATTGATATTCATTTCGACAGAAATTATCTCAAGCTCGACAGAATAACGGTCCCCTTTTGGGTTGTCCCAATGCGCCAGGGAATTGAAACGATTATCAATCATCACCAGGGCGTTGTGCAGGTTATCCTGACGGTTCTTACCACGGGCCAGGTTAGCAAAGTTGGTGGTGATGCGCGTATTTTCTGATGGATTGTAATTCTCATCAAAAACACTGCTCTTAATCGTAAATGTGAAGTTGTTATTCATCGTGTTTTAGATCCTGAATTCTGATGTGAAAACTGCATTGTTCGCCAGAACGGCCTGCTTTTGTCTTGTGGCTTGCGTGTTCGGCAGTCTTCAACGCGTCGGTAATCAATAAGCATATTTTATGCCAGAGTCATGGCATGAGTGAAAGCGACTTAATTTCACATCAACATGAGCCTTCTTCATGTCGTCCTGCCGTTGCTGTACGCGCCGCTTCCCCAACAGAGCGACCGGGGTAAAGCGGGGAACAATGCCCTGCATGAAAAAGAGGCAATAAAAGCTCGCCATCTGCCCTGTTTGCACGGCAGGCGGCCTGTCACCTGCCCCGCTCACGGCGTGGGACAGGTTTCACTTTTCTCTGATAACGACGGGCCGAAATCTGCCAAAAGAGGATGTACCCAGCGTTATTTCTTTTTGCTAAGCATCGACTTTAAATCAGCAAAAGGATTGTAGGTGGCTGCACCCACATCGTCCTGCGCATCCTCGCCCGCCACAACGGAGGTGCCGTACTGATCGGCTTCCGTATATTTCGAGTGTTCGTGGTCGTGGCAGTACAGGCACAGTAACTCCCAGTTACTGCCGTCTTCCGGATTATTGGTGTGGTCGTGATCGATGTGGTGAACCGTTAATTCACGCAGGTTCGAATACACAAACTCCCGCGAGCAACGCCCACAGACCCACGGATAGATTTTTAACGCTTTCTCACGGTAGCCACTTTCCAGACGCGTATAGTTTTTGGGGATCAAAGCCATGACCGACGTTACCTGTATGATGAGATATTTTCACTTGTGATAAAGCAGGCTGACCTGCCTGCCGGACTACTTTAACGGGATCTGGGGCCGTCTGGCGATGTAAGTCTGCCAGAACGGGTAAAATATCTTTCTGAAGAAAGAAACGGCCTTCTGTCTGGCCCGTCATATCCGCTTTGCCGCTTCACCGGCAAAAAGCACCCACGTTAATCTTTTTCATCTTCCGCAGGCGGCATAACCTCGGTCGAATCAGCCGTTCGCACGGCCTGGGGTGTTTTTCCTGTCCAGGCGTGAAACGCTCTGGCAAAGGAGTTGGCGTCTTCAAAACCGAGCAGGAACGAAATTTCCGCACCCGACATAGCGGTACTGCGCAGATAATGTATCGCGAGAGATTGCCTTACCTTGTCGAGGATCTGCTGAAACGAGGTGCCTTCATTCTGCAGTTTGCGCTGCAGCGTCCGGGAGCTGACTGCCAGCTTGCGACAGACCGTCCGCATTGAGGTTTCACCAGCAGGCAGACTCTCCAGCAAGATGCAATGTACCCTTTCAGCCATATTCGCCGTTTTATCAAGGTCCGCCAGCCGCTGGCGCAGCGACGGCTCAAAAAATTGCCCGCCGCACGTCCGCAATATGTAGTGATTACGCAGACCTTTTCGTGCAGCAAGTATTCAGCGACAGGATGCGATCCTTTCCCCTTCAGTGCGCCTACAGACAGGCTTTTTCTGACGTTCCCTTTTGAAGGCCAGGTCATGCAACTGATGGAAATGAAGGCCAGGATATATCAGTCAATTCTCCCTGCAAGGGCTGAGGTGCGACGAGATGAATATGACCTGCTCACCCTGACAGAATATCAAGACCCTGCGCTGGACGAGCCTGTCTTCTCTGGCTTTTACCATATCCCTGTCAGTCTGGGTGAAACGTCGAGCCGATAATTACCCCCGAAAGCCTGACAAGACTGTCATCTGTAAAAGCGCGTGTGCGGGTCATGCAGTAGCGGTTATCGCTGTCGGGGTGAGCTGGACTTTGGGGTTTTGTTTAACTCGGCCTCAACAGAGTGAAACCCTCCCAACAGAAAAAGGGGGCTGTTTATGGTAAATGTCTTTATCGGGCAACTTCACCTGAAATCTGACGGAGCAAAAAATGAGGTTGTGCAATCGGTCCGAACGACAGTCTGTTCTCAGCGGTAAATAACCTGTTCAGAACGTACGCTTATCAACCGACAGGCAGCCGTTCCCGCTCACTCTCAATATCAGCGCAACCACTCTGAAAGGCTTGCTGCCTGACTTTTCCCGTTAGCATCCGATGACTGGCAGAAAAATCGCTATATGAATGATATGATTACCCCATTCGATTCAGTCAAAAAATACAGGTCGTCACCCTGAGGGCAAGATATGAACAATGAAGTCTCACTGAAATATTATGACATTGCCGATGAGTATTCGTCGGAAACGGAAACGCCGGTAAGCGAATCGGAACGTGACGCGCTGGCGCACTATTTCCAGTTGCTGATTGGCCGTTTAATGAATAATGAAGAAATCAGCGAAGACGCGCACAAAGAGATGGCCGTTGAAGCGGGCATTAATGAACAGCGCATTGATGAGATAGCGACCTTCCTGAATCAGTGGGGCAACGAGGACTAATTTCGATACATGATGCGCGCTAAGCCGTGCATCATTTTTGCCTATCCACGGCCTGTCCAGTCTGCTTCGTTACGCCAGCTCATCCCCAATATCGTCACTCGTGGAATCCCCCATCGCTAACCGGGTTGATGCGCAGGTATTTTGATCATAGCGATAATGCGCCCTCTGCATGTACATCACGTTATTCGCCTTCTTTCTGCCAAACAGGACTGCGCCATGCCCGGCAAGTGCCGACACGCGCCAATGCGGTTTCCTGGCGCGCGGGAAAGCACCTGTGCCAGGGCACAGGTGCAGGCAATAAACGTTATTATGCGTGTTTGCCAAAGGAGGTGGACTCATCGTCCTCATCAGTAATATTAGGTTTCGACAGGCTGGCTTTAACGCCCCAAAAGTAGCAGACCAGAGACGCGACAATGATGAGGATCATATCTAAGGGTGCACCAATCACCCCGCTTCCGCCGTAGGTACCGAGCATAGAAATCACCATTACCGCGATGTAATAAGCCAGCAGCCACCATGCGCACCGTAAATCCTGACTGAACTGGCTGTTCTTTTTACCAAAAATCGCATAAGCGACCCAGGCAACAATCAGAATCGGAATGAGGATCTCATTCACGGACCAGCCGCTCCAGTAAATCAAAAGCGTACTGGCTACAAACGCCAGCGGACTGAGAAACGCCGCGACAGGCAGACGGAACGGACGCTGCATATCGGGCAGGTGATTACGGAACGCGCCAAGGGTTATCGGGCCGGGCATGTAGGTAAAGACCGTTGCCGAGGTTACTGCGCCAATTAATCCGCCCCAGACCTGAAACTCAGAGGGCAGTGTCCAGGCGATGGCCAGCACCAGCGATAGCCACAACGCGCCACGAGGTACGCCAGATTTTTCATCCACTTCACCAAACACTTTTAACAGATGACCGTTACGCGCCCAGGCAAACAGCACGCGTGCGGCTCCTGCCAGATAGATGTTGCCGGTTCCGGCAGGCGAAATCACCGCATCGATGAGAATCAGGTTAATCAGCCAGGTCAGCCCCAGGCTGCGCGCCAGGTCGGCATAGGGAGACTGGAATACCTCCTTCAGCCCTGCCCAGCCATGTTGTGACAGCAAATTGGCCGGTACTGCCCCCATAAAGGCATATTGCAGGGCCAGGTAAATCACGAAGCTGACAGCAATGGCAATACCAATTGCCAGAGGCACGTTGCGCTGTGGATCTTTGGCTTCACTGGCAAAATCCACGGCCTGACGAAAGCCGAGGTAGGCAAAAACAATCCCTGCCCCCGTCAGCGAGCTGAAAACACCATGTGCACCGCCAGGTGGTGACGGTGGCACATCAAGGTTCGGCGCATGAAAGTAAAGCAGGAGCGTGATGATAGTCAGCAACGGCACGATAAATTTGAAGGTGGTGACAATGGTGTTCACGCGACCAAAGAAGCTGACGCTCCAGTAGTTAAGCAGGAAAAACACCACCAGCAGCCCAATCTGTACAACAAACCCCAACCCCGTAGGGCTGCCGTCCGTGTGCCCCAGCGCGGGCCACCAATAGATTGCATACTGACGCACGGCCTCCACTTCGACCCCGGCAGTGCTGGTATAAGCCAGCAGAGAACTGACACCAATCACGAAGCCGACGATGTTGCCGTGGGAATAATTGGGATAGCGAACAAACCCCCCTGCGCGCGGCAGTGCCGAGGACAGCTCGGCGTAAACCAGGCCAATCATCAGCACGATCACGGCACCCAGCACCCATGCCCAGCCGGTATGGCTGCCCGCATAACCAGAGCTGTTAAGCGCGGCATATAACCAGCCCGAACCGATCATTGAGCCGATGCCAAGTAATGACAGATCGACCAACCCTAATTTCTTTTTGAGACCTGTAGATGCCATGATATGCCCTTATCTGATTATTAGATGTTGTACGTGGGAATAAAGCATATTGTGTGCCAGCAATATTTTACTGTCGTAACTGTTTATGTAAGAAACATTCTGGATCACAGAACCTGACAGATAAGGGTTTCAGGAAGGCGTTTAAACAGAAATAAAAATATCCGTCGACATTTATAGCGATATTAAGCATGAGATCAGGGTGCAATGCGCACTGCAATGATCCAGAAAATACAACGCGACGCTATTTGAAACATTTCGTCACCAGTGCAAAAGTTGTGACATATATTTGGGCCAAGCCGCTGTCAAAACCGTAGCAAAAAAACGCGGTAATACTGTCATCCTCTGAACAGATACCGGCATTTCGAGGGTCTGCCTCGTCAAAGATCCGATAGATGACATTATGCAAAAAAACGCGCGTGGCTTTCACCCTCCACTATCGCTGCTCACAGGCTGCACTCTCAGGCGCTACAGGTGATGGCGGACACGTTCAGGGTTAAATGAGAACAGCGGCCAGGGCGGATATGGCCGCCGCTGTCCATATTACACCTGATACTATTTTCAGGCTTATTAACGCGTTAATTTCTGAAAATCATTAAAGCCACGGAGAGGGTTATGGATATCAATCCGTCATTTTCAGGAAAAGAATCATGAGAATATCGATTTCTTTGGCACCCATGCTGTCGATTGAGGTGCCTGTTTCTGAGGGTTATGAAAGCCATCAAACCTTTTATCATCGTGCGCCTTAAAAGGTGCAGATATAAACTTTCCTTTGAGCATTGTGTTTAACTGCTCAATTACCTCACAGATGCAGTCAGGGTGTTTACGACTTTCAATCATACCAATGCGAATATGTTGATTAGCCGATTATTCGCCCCATTTCGCCCTTTTCAAATAACGCGTCATGTTCAGCAAGCAGTCGCATTACAGGCGATACAGAAACGCGAGAGCCGTTTCATCCAGATAGCCTGTCGGCGATGATGTCAGCGTTAATAACCTGTTTTCCCTGACCCCGTGATGACCAGCTTAAAAACGTAGCAAGGGCAGAACGGTAACAGCCCGCCCCTGAACACCCTGGCGTGATCAAATACCCCGCAAGAACGCTAATAAAACCTGTACTGCGCTGAGCTTAGGCCGCCGTCAGTTATCAGGCGAAGGCATTACGGGGGATTTTCCCGTGTATAGAGTCTCGTTAACAAATGTGTTTAGATACCAGAACCTTAAAGCCTGTGAAACGTGACTATGAATCCAAGGGAAACCATTCTCAGCGAGTTCAATGCGTTGTCTGCTGAACTGCAGCGTGCTGCGGAATACTCACTGCAGAATACCAATCAACTGGTTGTGCAATCGATGCGCACCTTTGCCCTGCAGGCCGGGGTCAAACCTGCCACCCTGCTACGTCTGGCAAAGCGACTGGGTTACAGCGGCTGGGGTGAACTTAAAGATGCTTTCATCGATGATATTGGGCTACGCAATGATACATATGTATCCAAAGCGGAAAAGCTCGTCGCGTCGGGTCCGCAGTCTCAGCTCTACAGCGAGATGTTTCAGGCTCACCAGGCCAATCTGGAATTCACGTATAACCAAAATCGTCCGATGATGGAGCAGTCCGTGTCCTTACTGGATGCGGCTGAGAATGTCTACGTTTGCGGTTTCCGCGCCAGTTTCCCCATTGCCTGGTCGCTGTTCTACGTCTACCGGCTGTTTCATCGCAAGGTGACATTGATTGATGGTCTGGCGAGTAATATCGAAGTCTTTACCCGGGAATTCACCTCTCGGGATTGTGTGTTGCTCATCAGCTTTGCCCCCTACTCGCGTGAATCGCTGGCGGTATTGCGTGCCGCACAACAGGCGGGCGCGAAGATCGTGGCGATTACCGATTCTCTGGTTTCGCCCCTGGCCCAGGCCGCCGACTGTAAAATGTTGTTTTCCATCGACAGCCCGTCCTTTTTCCCTTCCGTTGTTTCTGGCATGGGGCTGGCAGAGTGCTTACTTGCCATGCTGGTCGCGCGCCACGGCCGTGATGCGGTGAATAAAATTGAAAATGCTGAACGCTATTTAATTGAATCGGGTGCCTATGTGGTACAGGGTAAAACCTGACAGAAAGAGACAAATGGATCGGTCATAAGAAAACAGAATACATTTGAATCATAATTTCATTGACCTGATTCAAATGAATCCTGCAAGATGCGCAGAGTCTATACAGCGTATTCAGGAGCAGGGTCCAGCATGAGCCACATCATCCACCGTAGTTTGCGTAGCACGCCCGCCGTGGCAGCGCGCGCACAAGGCGCGTACCTCTATGATACAAGCGGTAAACAGTATCTGGACGCCTGCGGCGGTGCTGCCGTTTCCTGTTTAGGACACGCACATCCCGATGTCCTGGCCGCGATGCATCGCCAGATCGATCAGTTGGCTTACGCGCATACCAGTTTTTTCACCAGCGACACGGTGGAACACCTTGCCGATCACCTGACGCGAAACGCGCCGGGCGATCTTAATTATGCCTATTTTGTCTCTGGCGGTTCAGAAGCCGTGGAGACAGCCCTCAAGCTGGCCCGTCAGTACGTTGTTGAAATCGGTCAGGCTTCACGCACGAAATTTATTGCCCGCAAGCAAAGCTATCATGGCAACACGCTGGGGGCGCTGGCCGTGGGCGGTAATGAATGGCGTCGCCGTCAGTTTGCGCCGCTGCTTATCGACGTTATCCGTGTCTCCGCCTGTAATGAGTATCGCGATCGCCTTGCGGATGAAACCCAACAACACTATACCGATCGCCTGCTCACCGAACTGGAGCAGGCCATCATGGAAGCAGGGCCGGAAACCATAATTGGCTTTTGTGCGGAAACGGTGGTCGGCGCAACAACCGGCGCGACGCCGCCAACGCCGGGCTATCTGAAAGGCGTGCGCCGCCTGTGCGACAAATACGGCATTCTCTATATCGCTGATGAAGTGATGTGTGGCATGGGGCGTACCGGCACGCTGTATGCCTTTGAACAGGATGACGTGGTGCCCGATTTAGTCACCATCGCCAAAGGACTGGGCGGCGGTTATCAACCCATTGGCGCCGTGCTGGCGAGTGAGAAAATTGTGTCAGCGATCAAGGCCGGTAGCGGGCTGTTCCAGCACGGTCATACGTATATCTGTCACGCCACCGCCGCGTCGGCAGCGCTGGCGGTTCAGCAGGTGATTGAGCGGGATAATTTGCTGGACGCGGTGAAACAGCAAGGTGCTTATCTGCACAACGCACTGCGTGAGGTGCTGGGCGAGTTACCGCATGTCGGCGATACACGCGGCCGCGGTCTGTTTGCCGGTGTTGAGCTGGTCTCCGATAAAGCAGGTAAAACACCTTTTGATCCGGGCCTGAAACTCCATGCGGCCATCAAAGCAAACTGTATGGCACGCGGATTAATGGTCTATCCCATGGGCGGCACGGTGGACGGCCAGTATGGCGACCATATTCTACTCGCCCCGCCGTTTATCGTGACGACCAGCCAGCTTGATTTTGTGGTGGATACGCTGAATACCGTCATTCGTGAAGAGACAGCCAGATTATGATGAACCGTTTACCCCCGCTGAAAGCGGATGAGTGGGACGATGAGCAACGCGTACTGGCTGAAGAGATCATTAACGGTCCGCGCGGCGCACTGCTTCCCCCTTTTGAGCCGCTGTTACGCAGCCCGGAGCTGATGGCGCACGCACAACGCATGGGTGAATATCTCCGCTATCGCAGTGCGCTGGGACAGCGCTTATCTGAGCTGGCGATTTTGATGACGGCACGGCACTGGTCGCAGCCCGTGGAATGGGCGATTCATGCGCCGATAGCCCGTGAAAAAGGGATTTCAGCGGCAGCCGTGCAGGCCATCAATGAAAAACGTCAGCCCACGGATTTACAGCCGGACGAGTGGGTCATTTACGATTTCTGCCAGCAGTTACATCAGCAGCAAAACGTCAGTGAGACCACCTGGCAGCAGGCCATCGGTTTATGGGGCGAAAAAGGGGTGGTCGATCTGATTGGCATTAACGGTTATTACAGTTTTCTTTCCATGGTCATGAACGGCGCGCAGACGCCGGTGCCCGATTCACGGGATCACATTATTCCTGCGTAAGCTTTGGATTAAATCAGGGCACGTCCTGACCTGCCCTGAATAATTAAATTTTTCCTTTTTTATATCCCGATGCACGCCATCGGGTGTCATTCACTGCACGCTATTTCACTGACGCTGAGGGTTATTATGTCTGGATTATTTAATAAGTTAAAAGTTGCATTCGCGCTGATGGCCTGTTCCGCCACCTTTGCTGTGACGGCGCAGGATAAATTAGTAGTCGGGGTTGATACGGCATTTGTGCCTTTTGAATTTAAACAAGGCGATAAATACGTTGGCTTCGATATTGATTTATGGAATGCCATCGCAAAAAAAATGAATGTCAGCTATGAATTACGTCCGATGGACTTTGGCGGATTAATTCCCGGCCTGCAATCCCGCAATCTGGATGTTGCCATGGCGGGCATTACCATTACTGAACCCCGTAAGCAGGTCGTGGATTTTAGTGATGGCTACTACAATGCCGATTTATTGATCGCAGTAAAAAGCAACAACACGTCAATCACCAAATTCAGCGATTTGGTGGGCAAAA
Organism: Pantoea sp. SJZ147; assembly: GCF_007828605.1. NCBI lineage: Bacteria > Pseudomonadati > Pseudomonadota > Gammaproteobacteria > Enterobacterales > Erwiniaceae > Pantoea > Pantoea sp. SJZ147. The sequence goes on along the minus strand of NZ_VIVB01000020.1, from coordinate 21,549 downwards.
AAGTCGGACTGAAGCAAGGCACTGCCGCCGCCAGCTTTATGAAAGGCAAATATAAGGCAGACTATGTTGAATTCCCCAACATCGATAATGCCTACCTTGATTTACAGGCCGGTAACCTGGATGCTGTCGTGCACGACTCCCCGAATGTCCTCTACTACGTTAAAACCGCAGGCGATGGCAAGATTAAAGCCGTTGGCGAGAATGACAGCATTCTGCCCCAGCAGTACGGCTTTGCCATGCAGAAAAACAGCAGCCTGACACCCAAAATCAATGCGGCCCTTAAGGCACTGCGTGCTGACGGTACCTACAACAAAATCTATGTGAAATGGTTTGCTAAACAACCGAAATAATCCCGCCAGGCCGGTGTACGCCGGCCTCGTTTCGTTCCATGGGTTGAATTATGAACTTTGAAAGTAAATATATTTGGGAATCGCTGCCGGTTCTTTTGCAGGGATTACAGCTGACGCTGATTATTTCACTGTCGGGGTTGTTGGGTGGTTTTATTATTGGATTACTGGCAGGCACCTGCCGTGCCTTGGGTGGCCGAATAGCAAAAACACTTTCGCTGATTTTTGTCGAAGTTATTCGCGGTACCCCGATCATGGTGCAGGTGATGTTTATTTATTTCGCGCTGCCCATGGTGTTGCCTATTCGTATTGATCCGGTCACGGCAGCCATCGTGACGATTGTGATCAACTCGGGCGCTTATATTGCTGAAATCACCCGCGGTGCCATTCTCTCTATTAATAAAGGCTTCAAGGAAGCAAGTCTGGCCATGGGCTTATCGCAACGGAGTACGCTGTGGCATGTCATCATGCCTTTGGCGCTGCGCCGTATGATCCCTGCGCTAGGTAATCAATGGATCATCAGCATTAAAGACACGTCGCTGTTTATTGTGATTGGCGTGGCCGAGTTAACGCGTCAGGGCCAGGAGATTATTGCCGGTAATTTCCGTGCGCTTGAAGTGTGGACCGCCGTGGCGATAATTTATCTGGCCGTCACGTTGTGCCTGAGTTTTCTGCTTAAGCAACTGGAGAAAAGGATGCATATTCTATGAGCATCGTTGAATTTAACGCGGTATCCAAAAACTTTGGCACGACACAGGTTCTGCACGATATCAATTTAAAGATTGAAACCGGTGAAGTGGTGGTCATTATTGGCCCCTCAGGTTCCGGAAAATCCACGCTTCTGCGCTGTATTAATAAGCTTGAGGAGATCTCCACCGGGACGTTGCTGGTCGCCGGAAAACACATTACCGATCCCCATGCCGATGCGTGCGAAATTCGCCGCGAAGCCGGGATGGTGTTTCAGCAGTTTCATCTGTTCCCGCATCTGACGGCGCTGGAAAATGTGATGTTCGGACCGATTCGCGTACGTAAGCAGAGCAAAGCCGCAGCACGTGAACAGGCGATGGCGTTGCTGGATCGTGTCGGGTTGCGCGAACGCGCCGATCACTATCCTTCTGAACTCTCAGGTGGTCAGCAGCAGCGCGTGGCGATTGCCCGGGCGCTGGCCGTGAAGCCGAAAATGATGCTGTTTGACGAACCCACCTCAGCACTGGACCCTGAACTGCGCCATGAAGTGTTGAAAGTCATGCGCTCTCTGGCCGAAGAAGGGATGACCATGGTCATTGTCACGCATGAGATTGGCTTTGCCCGTGATGTGGCCTCACGTTTGATCTTTATTGATGGTGGCACCATTGCCGAAGATGGCTCACCTGATATGCTGCTCAACGCCAGTAGCAACCCGCGTCTTAAAGAATTTTTGCAGCATGTCTCCTGAACAGAAGTGAATAAAAACGCGATGAAAGCACTCACAGTCAATGGTTCCGCTTTTGCAATCGGTCAGCAGCTCGGTGAATTTGGCCGTGAAGCCTGGCACAGCAAACTCACCTTAACGGCGCTATGGCAAACCGTCACGGCGATGAAAGACGCTGAACAGACACAGGCTATGCGCCAGCTGGTTCAGCATCAGTACCCACTTATCTGGCAGGAGCTGGAAGGCCTTGCAGAGGGTTTACAGGCACCGGTTGATGAGGTCTTTGCGTGGAACTGCCGGGGCGATTTGGTGCGCTCGACCTCCGATGGCTGCACCACGGTGGCGGGAACCAATGCGAAGGGGGAACGGATTATTGCCCACAACGAAGACGGTTTTCCGCAGCTACGGGATGACTGTGCGATAGTCACCGTCATCCCGGAACAGGGCCTGAGATTCACCAGTTTTGCCTATCCGGGTTCGATTTGCGGCCACACCTTTGCCGTGAATGAGAAAGGGATTGTCAACACGGTCAATAACATTCGCGCGGTGCATCGCCCGAAGGGCCTTCCCCGGCAGATACTGGCGCGTGCGGCGCTGAATGCGGCAAGCCTGGATGAGGCAATCACTATCCTGACGGCGGCACCGCGTGCGGGTGCGTTTCACCATACCTTAGGGCAACGGGGCGACAGCCGCCTGTTTAGCGTGGAAGCGACCGGTTCCGGCTGTTCTGTCACACCATTGAGCGATGTCTTCGCCCATGCCAATCATCTAATTCATGCAAAATTCGCTACCACTGAACAGGTGATTACTGAGAGCTCCGGCTCACGCCAGCAGCGTTTAAACGAATGGCTGGAGACACAGGCACACCTTGATGGCCCGGCGGCAAAAGCCATCCTCTCGGATCAACATGACGCTGTCCTGCCCATTTATCGTCTGTCACCCGATGATCCGGATGAAGAGAACACGCTTGCGACGGCCGTGTTTATTCTGGATAACGAGAAAACGACCTTGCAGGTTTTTACGCTGGATCGGCACCATGCGGCGCGACAGTACTGCATTGAATGACAGGCTGCGCCCCGGCTGGCAGCAGCGCGAGGTAATGCGAGGTCTGACGGCAGGCAAGGTGTGGCACTGGTGACTGAGCGTTTTTAGCAACGTCGATGGATCAATATTGCCGCTGTATTCTCGCCATCAGCAGGCTGAACATCAAGGTGAGTAGAAGCCTGATGGAGTGAAACTGATGGCGGCGACAGATAGCGTTAACGCCAGAGATAGTCGGAGCCACCGCGCCGTCCCTGTTCGGCGCGGTGGTTCGTCCCCTCCTCTCCGCACACCGCCAGAGCCGGTCAGAAAGGCGCATTGACGATCGCGCCACAGTCAGCGGCCTTCCCGACCAAAAAGGGCCACAACCACGGTTTTTGCCAGGGCCGCACGCCGTGGGACAGCATCGTCAGGTCTGTCTCTTCTCCGACACCGATGTCCGACGAGCGCGAGGCGCCTGTCGCGCTGAAAACCCACTATTATCAGCCAAGCACATCCTGCACGCAGGCTTTAAACACTTTCACCCCAAGCGCGAGCGCGTCGCGGTCAAAATGCATCTCCGGATGATGCAGGCCAGGCGTCAGGTTAGCGCCCAGCCCCCAGAAGCCGCCTTTGATCTGCGGACGAAGACGCAAATAGTGGAAGAAATCTTCACTGCCCGGCGTTGATTTCGGCGCTGTGAGGCCGGTTTCGCCAAACACACGGCGAATACCTCGTGCGATCACCTCGGTTGCCTCGTCATGGATAATGGCGGCGGGCATTTCTTTCAGAACGCGGATGTCCGCACGCGCGCCATACGCGGCGGCGCTGCTCTCAATTGCGCGCAGCACCTGCGGTTTGAGGACATCCATCGCTTCGTTTTCTGCCGCACGCAGATCCCAGCACACCTGCGCTTTATCCGGAATCGAATTGGTGACGCCCGCATCGCAGAGAAAACGCGTCGCTTTCGCGCTCCATGTCAGCGACGGTGCAAGATGAATGCCGTTCACCGCCTGCACCGCATGGGCAGCGGCATCCAGCGCATTGACGCCTAAGTGCGGGCGCGCAGCATGGGCCGCTTTGCCATGGAACATCACTTCAACGGTGGCGGACGCCGAGTAGTACATCGCCGGCACGGCCTGCCCCATCGGGCACTCCTCCAGCGGACGCAGGTGGAAGCCGAGCAACATATCGACATCATCCAACACGCCGCCTTCGGTAAGGGCAATTGCCCCGGTGCCCAACTCTTCGGCTGGCTGGAAGATAAACTTCAGCTTGCCGTTTTTCACCAGCCCCTCCGCCATCACCTCCTGGGCGGTAGTCAATACGACCGTGGAATGGCCGTCGTGCCCGCAGGTGTGGCGCGCCACATGTTGGCCGTCAATGATATGCCCCAGCGCATCCATATCGGCGCGCAGCGCCAGCGTCGGACCAGGTTTACCGCTGTCCAGTACGGCAACAATACCGGTGGTGTTATTCACCTTGCGCGTAACCTGGTAGCCCGCCGCCGCCAGCACGTCCGCGATATAGGCGGATGTTTTGTACTCTTCGAACCCCAGTTCCGGGATTTGGTGCAGGTAATTAAAGTGCTCAAGTGTACGTGACACGTCTTACTCCTTAGTGCTCAGGCAATAACGCGCATAATCAGCATGGCGATTACGGCATTGAGAATGCTGACCGCCATCAATAACGGCCAGTACTTCTTCGGCACATCGGCCACGCCCAGCAGGCGCCCCATGTACTGGAGTTGCGATCCCATCAAAAAGATGGCGGGCGCGAGAATGGTGATCTGCCCCACATCAAGTTGGCCTTTGCTCAGCAGGCTGACGGCCACACCGGTTCCGGCAGAGGAAGAGAGCCAGGCGGTTAACAGCACGGTGATCGCTTCGCCCGGCAGGCCGAAAAGCCCCATCAGCGGTGCGCAAACGTGCCCAATAATCTGCATCACGCCCAGTAAATTGAGCATTTCGGCGATCACATAGGCCATTAATACATTCGGCATCAAATTATTAATGGCGATATGAAAACCCTTGCGCGCGCCAGTCACGAAAATATCAAACGGATTACTGGAGACTTTTGCTTGATTACTCATTGTCGAAATCTCGCTTATAAACAGTATTTAATGCCAGGCGAACCACGGCTGCGCCAACAAATTTAAGGACGAACATTAAAACCAGCGGAATAATGATCGGGATGGTTAAGGAAGCGAACATTGCCGATCCGATAGAAAAATAGTTATTAATCAACCCGGCACCGGAATACTGCCATGACCCCATAATCACCACATCTTTGCGGGTGATCTTTTCGCTGTCATAGAGTTCTTTCGTTAATGCCGCACCGGCATCGGTACTTTGCAGATCGGTAATTAATGCCAGACCGGTGTAACCTGGAATGCCGAGCAGCGGTTTTAACAGCGGTGTGAGTAATTTATGCGCCGCACGGATCGCACCGTAATGGGTGAATATTTCCAGCAGGCCGAGCGCCAGCATTACCGTTGGCACCAGCGAGAGCGCAAAAAGAAAACCGGCTTTAGCGCTCAGGCCGCCGCTGCCGATAAAGGTGTTGGTTTCCGGCGTCTTCATCGTGCCGAACGCGCCGCCAAGCGTGGTGAAATCGAACGCGCCCAACCAGGCCAGGCCATCCACTTTAAAAAAGAAACCGGAGAAGACCAGCAGCACAATGACCAGTGAAATCCACGCGCCAGGCCCCACTTTCCACTCCTCTGCTGCCTCTTTTTCTGGCTGCTTCAGTGTTTTTGATTCGCTCATATCATCTCTCTTTACATGTATAATGGAAAAGTCCTGATACTAAGCAGGATCCATGCCTGAATAGCCCAGCCGTAAAATAAACGCCTTTCGCCAGGCTGATTTTTGCAATAAAACCCCTTCCCGAAAAATAACGAGAAATTCAAGCGCATTAGCGGGAAAATTATTTCATTGTGCGTGTGTAAAAGCGCAATGAAATACGTTCTCCCCTTTTCTGGGCGCACTTTTGGTGCAGTGAGACTGATTTCCTTTTTCTTTTTTACTGACGCACCAAATTTGGCGGTTAATTTGATTATCACTATTTAAACGGCTTGATAAATAGCCATCAAGTGATGTTATTGTTGCTCTCAGGTCAACAGTAATGAGGGAATGCGGCAGATGTTCCAGGATAAACAGGTGGGTTACCTGTATGAAGTGGGTAACCAAGGCGGCATTCGCCGCGCGGCAGATATCCTTGGCGTTAACGCGTCGGTGGTCAGCCGCCAGATCGCCCAACTTGAACGTGCGCTACAGCTTCCCTTGCTGGAACGGCGCGGGCGTAATGTGGTATTGACCGAAGCGGGACGGCTGCTGGCGGAGGACTATTTTGCCAGCCGCCAGCGGCGCGAAAAGCTGGAGAGCCAGCTTAAAGATCTGCGCCATATGCGCGGCGGAACGCTTTCGGTGCGCATTGGCGGCGGACTGATCACCGCGTTTATCGAAGGGGTCATGCGCGAGTTTGCCCAGTCTTACCCGATGGTGTTTGTCGATATTGTGGTCGGCAGCATGCAGGAGATGATGAACGATATTGTCAGCGGCGAAGCCGATATGGCGCTCGCCTTTGGCCCGATTGGCACACCGGAACTGAAGCGCCACAGTTTCCAGTGGGGGCCGATTTGCGCCGTGGTCGCGCCACAGCATCCTGTCGCCGGTCACGCCAGCATCACTATTGAAGAGTTGAACGCTCATCCGCTTATCGCTCTGACGGAGAACTTTGGCTTGCAGCGCCACATGAACGCCATGTTCAAAAGCCAGGGTTTGCAATTTCACCCGGCCTACCGATGCAACCTGTTCTCCACTGCCATGAACCTCAGCCAGGCGGGGCTAGGTGTCTCATTTATGACTGCCTATGCCGCCGCCGACCCCATTCGTCAGGGGACTCTTGTCGCCGTCCCGCTCGACCACCCGATCGCCAGTAGCGCGCAGTGTCACCTGTTACGGAACTCAGACAGGCGCTTTACCCCAGCCGCCCATCATATGTGGCGACTTCTGCATAATGCGTTTCGTGACAGATAAAAATAGCGACTCCCGTAAGCGTTGAGCGGCGTGATTTTTTTGAAATGTCGTCATGCGGGATGGGTGGATCCTGAACCTGGCCTGTAACAGAGATGCGCTCACAAGGCACGGCATCGCCAGTGGTGTGAGCGTCGGGCCTGACAAAGACCGGGTGGCGGGCAACTTTCTGCTGAAGGTGGAGCAAAATGCATGAGTGTATAATTTCAGCCTGTTGATGAATCGAGGCTTCGGCATCAGCATGACGGGCTTACATCAGTCAGAAGATGAAATTATCGGCATCACAACCTGACCTGCCCCCAGGATTAAATACAACTATCAGTTAGTCATGCCGGTTGGTATTTCTTCATATTTCCCGCTTCGGACCGGTCGTCAGTACGTTCGGCCCGGTGCCGTCTGAAGCGCCGCCTTATCTAGCATGGCTTCAGCAAACGGCTTCTTGAGTCGGGCATTCTCCTGTTTAAGCAACGTAAGCGCTTCACTTCAGGGAGGCGCATGCCGCCAAACTTTTTGCGCGAGGTGTAAAACGTGGCGTGTGAAATAGCGTACTTACGGCTGAATGCAGGGGCCGAAACCCCGGCTTCGGCTTCGCGAAAAATTCGGATGAGTTATTCGTCGGAAAAACGTTTTTTCATTCAGATGCCCTCACGTTGCTGATGAAGACATGACTAACATTACGGTGGATTAATCAACGGCCATCAGGTCAATCATCTTATATAAGTTATTATTTGCTGCACCACAGTGACATAACTCGCCGTGTCTCAGCGGAATATATCATGTTACCTATAACCTCTCATCGCCATTTCAATCTAAATAATTCTCATCGCGATAAAAAGAAAAATAACGTAGAATATTCATACCTGCTTTGTTTGAAAGTTAAGGCTATCGATAAGATGAATATCAAGCAACTCAAATATTTTTGCGCGGTGGTAGAGTCAGGCGGTATAAGTCTGGCAGCTAAAGCATTCTCACTTGCTCCTGCGGCAATCAGCCTGCAAATAACCGCACTGGAAAAAGAGCTAAAAGGTGAACTGTTTAACCGAAACTCACGACCTATGACATTAACTCGTTTAGGTGAGTTTTTATTTAAACAATCTCATGAGGTTATTTTTAATTTTGAAAAACTGGAAAAAGACGCCAGCTTTTTTTCCCATACGCAATCGACCGAACTGAATTTGGGGTTTGTTCGTTCTGTGATGTTTAATCTGCTCCCGGAGACCATTAAGTTATTTACAGAAAATTACGGACATATCAACATTACACTCAAAGAGGTGTTATCGGAATATCAACCAGAATTAATTTCCGAAGGCATTATTGATATTGGTTTTATTCGTGAGATGGAACTTTACAAAAGTACACCTGAACATGGCGTGGTTCGCGAACTGATTTTTATTGACCCTCTGGTTGCGGCAATCCCTCTGAATCATTATCTCAGCCGCAAAAAATTTATCACATTGCGTGATTTCTGTAACTCACCCTTCATTATCTTTCCGAGTGATCCGAAAAGCAGCTATTCCGTTCATATCCTAAATAAGTTCAACGAACATGGTGTGAAGCCTGCAGTCTCTCATCGTGTATTAGAAATTCATACTGCACTGGCACTGGTTGGAGCCGGGTTGGGGGTTACGCTGGTTGGTAAATCAACTATTCCTAATAACCGCCGTGACATTCTCTTTCTACCCATCGAGGATTTCAAATGCCTTAGCTATATTTATGCAATCTATAACGCTAAAAGAAGCAATCTGAATATCTGCAATTTTATTGAGACAATGAAAAAGGTTGTCGAATGACAACCCTTTAGCGGGCCTGTTAACACGTCCTTGAGGAGGCTTTCGCGTTTAACGGCTTCTCAGTTAAAGGTTCAGTGATAGTGAAAAGTACCAGCAGACAGAGGAATGATCCTAAGGCCATAAAGCCAAACACATGTCCCCAGGTGTAATGGTCGAGCAGGTAGCCCGCGATCAAAGGGAAAAGCGCCCCGCCAAGCTGACCACCGGTATTGATCAATGCTCCAGCAACCGGGAAGACTTCTTTTGTCGTCAGCGCCATCGGATATACCATGTACGCCGAGAAGCCGAGGTTAAAAAGAATTCCGGTCAGCAACAGTAACAGACCTAAAAGAAGTGGATTACCAGGCGCATTAATCAGGATCACCATCATAATGACTGTGGCGATAGCCGACAGCATCATCAGCGGTTTACGGCGCTTGTCGAGGATGCGGTCAGAGCACCATCCACCAATAATGTTTCCGATGACCGCACCAATCCACGGAGTCGACGCCAGCATGCCCATTGCCGCAATCGAAAAGCCTTTTTCATTCATGAGATAGGTAGGTATCCATGCCAGAAGCACATTAACTATGCCCATCATAAAGAAGTAACCCAGCATACTGCCGAGGATATTCCATGACCGGAAAATACCTTTTGATGAATCAATTAGCGTGACGTTGTGCGCGCGGATAATTTTATCCAGCCCGGCAAAATTGCGAGTTGGGGCGGAGATGATCTGAGTTTCAGTCTGAACGACTGCTGGCGTTTTTTCTTCAATGAGCGCGATTTCTGATTCTGAACAAAAGCGGCTTTCCTGTGGTGTATCAGGCACGAGCAAATACCAGATGACACTGAGGAAAATACCCGGGATTGCAAAGAAATAGAAAACATAATGCCAGCTGTAGTAGTAGAGGATCAGGGCGCATACGGGAGGAACGACCACCGGGCCAAATTTCGCTGCTGACAGGAAAATGGCGGTGACCATGCCCTTTTCACATGACGGGAACCAGCGGTTAATGGTAGAGGTGATCCCAATCGGGAGGGGGCCTTCTGCCAAACCCAATACAAAGCGGGAAACCTTGAGTGCCAGGATTGATGAGGCGAAGCCCACCAATCCGGTGGCGACAGAGGTTAACACCATCGACAGCGAGAATATCTTGCGCACGCCAAATCTTGCGTACAGAAAACCACTGGGTATTTGCGCTATAGCATAGGCCAGCAGAAACAGGCTGGCCAGTGCACCGGCTTCTGTATTGGACATATGGAAATCAGCCCGGATAAAAGGTAAGACAACCCCAATATTGGCTCTGTCTGCGGCGGCTATGGTATAAACTAAAAAAATTAAGGATGTTATTACCCAGCGAAATCTATTGCTTTTTTTAATGTTAGTCATATTTATATACTCATGAATAAAACGTGGTGATTTTATCTTGGTTGTATTTATTAAGTTCTGATAACTCAATGGCGTAGTTTTTATTCCGAGCCTGTTACTGATTCTTAGTAACTGTTGACGCACTGAATTTCGTCGCTCATGCGTTTATCTGACTCGACAATAAAAATGACTCATCTTCAGTACCTGATGGGCATAATCTGCTTTTCAGATGCAGAATGCATTGTCAAAATAAACAACCTTGCACACAGCGTTTTCTGTTAATAATACATTGCGTTTCATACAGATTAATATGCATTTTATTTTCTTATTTAGTTACCTTTTGATACCATTCCCATGGTGGTTTTTTATTATGATCGCTAAGCTTATTTTTAGAAAAACAATCCTTATATGCATCAGCCATATTTCAGGAAAATTTTTCTTGTTGTCCCGCATTATTCGTACATTCCGAATTCAGGATGGTTCCGGCAACGACTTTCGTTAATCCTGAAATTATTATGATAATATTTTAAATGACAGCATAACGACTTCAGCTATGTATCAGTCAGGCATGTTCAACCCTAGTTTGCTGAACATCTCATTAAGCCCCATTAATTCAGCTGTTGATCCGCCCGCCATAATTTTCTCTTTGAAAATACGTTCTTTTTCTTCACGCAATTCAGACAGGCGAATCACCTCATCCAAATGTTCCTGCTTGATGACAACAAGCCCATCTTCATCTCCTACTATGATGTTTCCCGGATGGATAATGCTGTCATTAATAAGGAGCGGTGCGTTTAAGGTGCCTGGCTGCTTTTTCTCTGTACCGCGAATGCACAGACCTTTAGCAAATACGGGGAAGCCTGCGTCGATCATGGCTTCACTGTCGCGGACGGCACCATTGACGACTAAACCGGCTAAGCCAATAGTTTGCGCCTGTGTGGTCAGTACATCACCCCAGATCCCCGCCCCGGTAAAACCGTCGCAGTTTATAACCAGGACTTGTCCGGCTTCGGCATGGAGCAGTGCATAATGGATCATCAAATTATCCCCAGGGCGCATATGCAGCGTGAGTGCTGTCCCTGCCATTTTCATGCCACGCGCCAGGGGCTTGATAGAGGAATCAATCGCACCCGTTGCTCCCTGAGCTTCGTAAATCGTGGCCGTACCTAATTTTGTCAGTGCAGTAATATTTTCTTGGCTTAATCGCGCATTGGAAACTTTCATTATTTATCCTGATGTTTTTAAATTGAGCGTCAACAACCAAAACACTATTGCTGTGTTTGTCATAAGACTAAGGTTATTGCCTGCCGATTAATAACCTGTGAGCTAATGATAATGAGGAAGCCAAGTGAAACAACAGGATGTTATTTAAAATCATTTAAGAAAAACTTAACATGAGGTTCATGTTCAGAATGAAAACAACAAATAAATTAAAATAAACATTACAAAACATAAGCTTAAAAAAATTTTTATCTAATAAACTTAATTTTATCAGACTGCAATTGTGTTGATATGTGACGTCGAATTCTTTTTTTTGCATTGAATGTACGTGATAGTTGCTTAACCAATATCTACTCGGTGGTTTTTTTATTAAGGACTCTATCTGTAGGAAGGATGTGCTTCATTTAATATGCATGCTTATATGTCAACTGACCTGCCGCCAGTATTCGTTCCCACCGTCATGCGTAATATCTGTTCTCTTGCTGTCAAATTTCCCCCTTCTGCGCCCTGCTGCAAACTCTGATGGCGTCTGATAATCCACTGCTGAATGTGGACGACACTCGTTATAATCCTGCCGCCAAACCTCTTGCACCAGACGTAGAAAATGGCGTCTGAAATAGCGTGCCTGTCGCAGCGCTCGCGGGCCGAAACCCCGGCTTCGACCTTGCGGAAAATACGGATGATCTGTTCGTCGGAAAAACGCGTCTTCAAAGGATGCCCTCACGTTGCTGATGAAGACATTACTAACATCGCGGTGTGTTAATTAATGGGGAGCAGGTCAATAGCACCTGCTCCCCGTTGATTAACCCTGAGCCTCGTTAAAACTGCGTCCTGTTCAGGCAAATACCGGCACCATTTCCTCTACCAGCGCCACTGCCCGGATTGGCGAAGCCGATGCCCCTTTAATCCTGAGCGGCAATGCCATGAAAATAAATTCGGAAGGCAAGGCTTGCAGGTTAGCCAGATTCTCAATGATCAGGCAATCAGAGCCGAGAACGGCAAGATGAGCCGGGTGTGCTTCATTACTATATCTGTCCAGCGACATGGCATCTGTACCGAAAACAGTCACGCCTTTTTTAATCAGATAATGCGCTCCTTCGCCTGATAAGCCCGGCCAGTTTTGCAAAAATGGCGCCTGGTTTGGACGGCAGCGCCACTTCTGATCATAACCCGTCCGAAATATCACAATATCTTCTGCAATGATTATTCCTTTATCAGCTTCCCATGACTGGATCATTTCTACAGTGATGTCACTGTTCTCTGCCAGATGTGACATATCCAGGCAGCGCCCCCGTCCGGTGAGCTGGCGCACATCAACCTGCTCAATCGTTTTTCCACCTTGAATGAAATGAACAGGCGCATCCACATGAGTACCGCAATGATCGCCGAGACTGAGCTGACAGTTATAGTTGCCATCACCAGCAATGTAGTCTTCGGCACGGCTGCAGAAGAATTTTCCATGGGTTGGCCAGACTGGCATGAACTCTTCATAGAGATGGTTTAACTCAATAAGTTTATGGTGACGTAATAAAGTGATCAGATCGCTGGTCATATCAGGCCTTTTTTAACATTACGGTTTCTTTAATGAACCAAAGTGGAACACATGAGAGGAGTAATACCGCGACAATCACCAGATAGTGCACGGTGAAACCGTAGCTGTGAATAATCCAACCACTAATGGGCGCGACCAGAATACCGGCGATGCCAACCGCGATGCCGATCATCAATCCCATGCTGGACGCTGCAGCACGAGGAGATGAGTCGATAAGCAAAGCATAAGCCACCGGGTAAGGTGAGTTGCGGAACAGGCCCCAAAAGATAAGAATGGCCCAGCCAAGCGTTGCGGAATGGATGAACATGCATAGCGCCGCTGCCAGAACCCAGCCCGTAATAATGATGCCTAGCGAGCGTTTACGCCCTTTCACATCCGAGAAGCTGCCCCACAAAATCTGTCCAATCCAGCCAGTCAATCCGGATGCACCAGAGATGATTGCTGCGGTCGAGAGATCGAGTCCAACTTCACGCGTCAGTTGCAGCGTCAGAAAGTTAGCTATCCCCATCTCTGCCCATGTAAAACCAAAAATCAGCAGAATACTCAATTGGCAGTTACGGTTTTTCAGACAAGAAGCGGCATTAGCCCATACCGAACTCTTTTCAATGGTGTTCTGCAATGATTCCGTAACGGGCGGCGTCAGCTTGTTATCAACGATCCAGTCATTAACCTTCTGATGATTTTTACGTGTGCCAACGATTAACTGTGCCACCAAAATAACTAAGCCAATCAGTGGAATAAACAAAAATGCTTCACGCCAGGTCGCAAAAGCCAGAATGGCTGCGATCAGGATAGGACCAATAAATTGTCCCAGCGGAAATCCGGTATGATGTACCCCAATAGCAAATCCACGGTTCTCTTTCTGCCACCACTCCCCGAGCAGAGCAACGTTAATCGGTTCTGACCCCCCGGTCCCCATGCCCATGGTGACACGCAGAACCTGAAACGCTCCCAGCGTCTTACAAAAGGCAGTCGCCACACCTGAGATAATTTCCACAAGCACCGTTACGCACCAGCTGTAGCAGCGCTTATGCCCGGCACCTAACCAGTCTGAGAACATACCGAAAACCACAGCGCCAGCTAACGTTCCAACAAAGCTAAGTGAGTTGAGCCAACCTGCCTGAACTTCGGTCAGGTTAAATGACTGCATAATTGCTGGAAGCAAAGTAGGAAGAATAATCCTGTCAATTGAGTTCATCAGGATCGCAAGCGTCGTAATGACCAGCATCCACCATGAGAGAGGATGCGCTTTGGGTAGAAAACGATACAGCCCGCTGCGCGGACCGTGTTCACCGGCAGTTGCGGTCTCTTTTGATGGTTGTTTTGTCTGTTCAGATGTGGGAGGTGTCATATCTGCTACCTTAGAAAATTATTTATAGTCAGTAACCTACCTGATGCTGTTGGCCAGACCAGGCCCTGTTTTGTAGTTACTCTTGTTATGTTTAAAAGGAAAGATCAGATCAAAATTTAAACACTTTGCTAACATAGCTATCACGATTACTACCATACAAGTAGCTGGCGATTGATACTCGACCTTGATCACGGTTAGTCAATGATTGAATGAAAAAAGCACAAAAGAGATCACATGAACGTACTAACTTGTCAGGTGATATATAACCAGGCTGTTCAGGTATTAACTTGAGTTTAAAGCCGCAAACTTCGAGTGTCCGCGCCTGGCTGTGAGTTCAGCGGGTCGATGCAACGCTATCCTTAATTAAGGGGGACGTTGCCATGAAACGAAGAACTCACAGCGAAAAACAGACGTTTCGCTCATAACGACTGATTATCATCATTCCATTCAATGTACATCCCGTTCCCGAACTGCGTCAGAGAGGCACCGCGTTACGCAATTAGTCAGGTTCAGACATGTTATTTCTGGCTTCAACGCTGTTTAGAGAGTGCACCATGCCGGAATTCTGCTTTTTAAAGAAGGGTAAGCACATCGCAGCTCTTGAAAGATCTGATGCGGAAAAAGCCACGCAACTGACCGAAGACGGTTGGGAAAAGCAGGTTGAAGAGGTTCGCGCCGCCGATGCTGAAAACGTAATTGCCAGGCTGGCGGAGATGCGGAAAGAGGATGCCTCGACGGAGCGTGCTCTTGTAACCGGTTAAGTATTCAGGGTTTCCTCCAGACTGTTCTCAAATAACAGTCAGCTGGCAGCGTGATATGGACCTTTTACCCACCCGCTTTTAACCCAAGACTACCACCGTCCTGGTAAGGCCCAGCATTTCAACCAGTAAGTCACTGTTCCAGATTACGGCGTCTTTTACCTTTGTTTGTGTCGTTTCGTCGTAAGGCCAGCTGCTTTCGTCGCCTCATCGATACCTTCTGCGGTCAGCTTTCCGTAGTTCTGTCCCTTGAGCTACATCCCGTCGTGACAGGACATGTAGGGCTACTTTCCCTGTCGCCTCGACTCATCAAGCCCGCAGCAGACAATCAGTCAGTATCGACTTCTGAAAATACGGTGCGAATAGTGTCCGGTCACGAAATGCAACGCGCAGTACAGCCAGTAAAAGCTGGTCATCATCAGCGACCAAAGCAGAGGGTAAGTCAGTTTCCTGACAACTTACCTTTTCTTAAACAAATAACGGCCAGCCTTTAGATTATGCTTTTCGGGTTGAAAGCTGGATGCTGGTTTCTGAACTGTATATACCGGCGATACGTCTTATCCTTCCCAGCGTCTGCTCGAAATCTTCAAGGTTATCAGCCCTGATTTCCGCCAAAAAATCCCATTTGCCGTTAGTGGTGTGCAGCGTATGCACAGCCGCTTCGCTGCGCAAATGTTGCAAAACTGACGGAGCTTTTGTTCCTTCCACGGCAATAGTCATCCAGGCCCTGATACGATTTTTTTCCACCCCGGGCCTTATTTTCACCGTATAGCCGGTGATAACGCCTTCTGTTTCCATCATCTCAATACGCTTCTGCACGGTTGCGCGCGAAACACGGGCCTTCTGTGCTATTTCCGTGACAGACATTCTCCCGTTGTCACGCAGCAAAGCAAGAATCTGGCGATCTGTATCATTCATGTTATCAAATTGAAAAAGTAAATGATCAATATGCGCATTAATCACACAATTTGCGCATCTTTACAACTTTTTTTGCCCATCGTGCTTTTTCATACTTAGGGAGTGATGAACAACTAAGAGAAAAAAATGACAAAATTTATTGATACAGACGCGATGGTTCAGATGGTCCGCCAGACCGGCGTCAGTGAATTTATCAGGAAGCTTGTTGACTATATTGAAGATGACTTTCGACGCTGGCCGGAATTCGATAAGGTTCCACGCCTCGCGAGCCACTCCGATATTGGCGTTATTGAGCTGATGCCGGCTGCAGACAACAGGTTGTATGGTTTTAAATATGTTAACGGCCACCCCGGCAACGCCCTGCATAACAAGCTGACCGTGATGGCTTTTGGCGTGCTGGCAGAGACCCGGACAGGTTATCCTGTGCTGCTAAGCGAGTTCACACTGGCTACCGCGTTGCGTACGGCTGCAACGTCCGTCCTTGCAGCAAAATATCTGATGCGTCCCGACGCAAAAGGTATGGCCGTAATTGGCAACGGTGCGCAGAGTGAGTTCCAGATTATTGGCTTTAGTCAGTTGCTGGGCATTAAAGAGTTCTGGCTGTATGACATTGACAGCAGCGCGACGGAAAAGCTTATCGGCAATCTGCAATCGTTCAACGATATCATCCTCCATTTCTGCCATTCGGCTGAAGAGGCCGTAGCAAAGGCTGACATCATTACCACCATCACCGCCGATAAGGCCAATGCCACTATTCTCTCCGCCGATTTAATCCGGCCCGGCACCTATATTAATGCGGTTGGCGGCGACTGCCCGGGCAAAACCGAGCTGGACAGTAAAATTCTGAGCGAAGCTTGCGTGTATGTTGAATATACCCCGCAGTCGCGAATTGAGGGCGAGATTCAGCAGATGCCTGCTGATTTCGCGGTGACTGAACTCTGGGAAGTCATTACTGCCCGGCAGGCGGTCAGTCATTCTGAGTCAGATACCGTCGTTTTCGATTCGGTAGGCTTTGCTGTCGAAGACTTCTCTACGCTGCGGCTCATTCACCACCTGACTGAGGAGCACAATATCGGCACCTCTATTGGACTCATTCCGGTGCCGGAAAACATCCGGGATCTCTACAGTCTCCTGAAATGACCGAAAAAAATGATGCAGACAACCAATACTGTTCTGATGGTTCGTCCTGCATCCTTTCGGGCTAACCCTGAGACGATGCAGAGTAACCATTTTCAGAAACCTGTCGCCCAGTTGGCAGACCCATCTGAATCTGCCCGGCGTGAATTTGATGCATATGCTGCTGCGCTTGAAAAAGCCGGGATTGCTGTGCGTGTCTATGAAGACTGCCCTGACAGTGGGACACCGGACGCGATCTTTCCCAATAACTGGCTGGCTATGCTTGAAGACGGCAGCGTGTTTACTTTTCCTATGGAAGCCCCCAATCGTCGGCGGGAGCGGCGTAAAGATATCCTGTCCGATCTGTTTCAGGAATATCAGGTAACAAGACATATAGATCTGTCACTCTTCGAGCTGGAGCAGCGCTATCTGGAAGGTACGGGGTCGCTGATACTCGATCATGAGCACCGGATTGCCTATGTATGCTGTTCTTCACGCAGCGCAGAAGCGCCGGGAAGAGAGTTTGAAAAGCTGTCAGGCTACCGTCTTCACTGGTTCAGCGCGCACGATCGTGACCTGCGTCCCGTCTACCATACCAATGTAATGATGAGCCTCGGCAAACGGTTTGCCATCGTGTGTCTGGAGAGCATCCCCTCTTTCCGCGAACGGCGCCTTCTGACTGAAACGCTGCGAGCAACAGGCAAGACGCTCATAGACGTGACGTTCACCCAGATGGAATCTTTCTGTTGCAACGTCCTGGAGCTACACGACTCGCTGGGCATGCCGGTTTATGCCATGTCGAAGCGCGCATGGCGTGCGTTCAGCCCCGAACAACAGGCCGCAATATCCGCCTATGCACGTACCGTTTTGGCCCCCATCAACGTCATTGAGGATCTTGGCGGTGGAGGAGCCCGCTGTATGATTGCAGAAATTTTTCTCAGCAAGAATCAGGACCGAGGCACATAGCCCTTATTATTCAAACAGTGATTATCGGTGGTGCTGTCCGGGAGTATGTCAGACAGGAACATGTGTGCTTATTAACGGCCGCCGGATATATTTCAACCGGAGAAAATCATGAAAAAAAGCACTATTGCGCTCAACGAATCCGATGTGCCAGGCGAAGAAAGGCATCTGAAGAAGAACCTGACGAACCGCCACATTCAGTTAATTGCCATAGGCGGCGCGATCGGAACGGGGCTGTTTATGGGGGCAGGAAAAACCATCAGCCTGTCCGGCGTTTCTATTATTTTCACCTATACGATCATTGGCTTTTTCCTGTTCTTTGTCATGCGGGCGCTGGGTGAATTACTGCTGTCGGACCCCAAATTCAACTCTTTCGCCGACTTTGCCGGTGAGTATCTCGGCCCCTGGGCAAGCTTTTTTATTGGATGGTCATACTGGCTGAGCTGGGTCGTGGCGTGCGTAGGCGATATTGTCATCATTGGTGACTACATGCGCTTTTGGTATCCGGACCTGCCGCTATGGATACCGGCTATGGGCGCGCTTATCCTGCTGGTCAGCCTCAACGTCCTGTCCGTTAAAATGTTTGGTGAAATGGAGTTCTGGTTTGCGCTCATCAAGGTAGTGGCGATTGTGGCGCTGATTATGGCCGGATTCTGGATGGCCTTTAGCGGATACACGTCACCGGAAGGGGTAAAAGCATCGTTTCACAATCTGACAGAGCCCGGTACGCTTTTTCCGCACGGACTGTCCGGCTTTCTGGCAGGGTTTCAGCTGGCGTTTTTCTCTTTTGTTGGTATTGAGTTGGTGGGTGTGGCTGCCGCAGAAACAAAAAACCCGGAAAAAAATCTGCCAAAAGCGATCAATTCTATCCCAGTGCGCATACTCCTGTTCTACGTACTTTCCCTGGCTTGTATTATCGCAGTATCTTCATGGGGCAACGTGGCGGCGGACAAAAGTCCGTTTGTACAACTCTTCACCCTTGCGGGGCTCCCTGCGGCTGCGGCCGTTATCAACTTTGTCGTGCTGACGTCTGCGCTTTCGTCTGCCAACAGTGGCGTATTTTCAACGAGCCGAATGCTCTTTGGACTGGCCCGACAGGATGCCGCGCCGCGCATACTGCGCAAACTGTCCTCCTCAAGCATTCCGCTGAGAGGGCTGCTGCTGTCAGCCGGGTGTATATTCTGCGGCATCCTGCTGCTGTTTATCATCCCCGAAGTCATGACGGTCTTTACGATCCTTTCCACCATGTGTGCCATCATGCTGATATTTATCTGGAGCATGATCATGCTCTCCTGGATCAGCTATCGCAAGAAGCGCCCTGACCTGCACAGCCAGTCGGTTTACCCCATGCCGATGGGAAACATCATGAGCCGTGCATGTCTGGTCTTCTTTTTCTGCATGCTGATCATCTTGTCCCTGAGGCCAGATACCCGAACCGCCCTCATGATCGCACCACTGTGGTTTATCTGGCTGACTGTTGCTTATAAAAACAGGCAGGCCATCAAGATGGTTTTTTCCGGAAGCCGGCCCTGAGCAAAAACCACAGACATTCAAACTCAGCCCTTAGGCTGGCGTTCACTTAGATAAAAGGAAGAAAACGTGAAAACTATTTTACCGGAGGCCTGCCCATGCTGACCGTTTACAGTCCAAACCACAAACTGCACCACGGCATTGAGCTGAAAGACGGCGTTCTTTCCCCTTCTTTTGAAAATCCTCAGCGCGCCGAGACCGTTCTGAACCGCGTGCAGGCCACCGCGCTCGGAGACGTCATTTCTGAGCGGGCATATGACAAAGCGTGCTATGTGGCCGCGCACAGTGAGCGATACGTGAGCTTCCTGGAAAATGCATGGTCGCAATGGGCCGCTACGGGACGAACGCACGATGCACTGCCCCTGGTATGGCCGGTACGTGATCTGGCTGGCAATCGTGAGCCGGAATTTATTGACGGCAGGCTCGGCTTTTACGCCATGGACGCCGGCGCACCCATTAAAGCTGATACATGGCAGGCCGTGAGAAGCAGCGCCGACGTGGCGCTGACGGCGGCAGATTTAATTCTGGATGGCTCAAAAGGCGCATTTGCACTGTGTCGCCCGCCAGGCCATCACGCAGCGCGCGAGTACATGGGCGGATACTGCTACCTTAACAACGCCGCCATTGCAGCCGAGCGGTGTCTTGCAAAGGGATGTAAAAAGGTGGCTGTACTGGATGTGGATTTCCATCACGGTAACGGCACTCAGAGTATTTTTTATGATCGCCCTGACGTCTTTTTTTCTTCGATACACGGTGAACCTGCGGTGTCGTATCCCTATTTTTCTGGCTATGCGGATGAAACCGGCGTTGGCCTGGGAGAAGGCTATAACCTTAATCTGCCGCTTGCTAAGGGGACCGACTGGCAAACTTATCAGCTGGCACTCAGAACCGCGCTGGAAGCGGTGAAGAAATTCGGGCCGGATGTGCTGATTATCTCACTCGGTCTGGATACGTTTGAAGGCGATCCGATCAGTCATTTCCGTCTGACCAGCGGCGATTTTATCAGGATGGGTGAGGAAATAGCTAAGACAGGGATGAATACCTTGTTTGTCATGGAAGGAGGATACATGGTCGACGAAATAGGCATCAACTGCGTAAATGTGCTTGGTGGTTTCGAAGGCTGAGTGTGTTAGCGGGCGACCGTGTATTCTGCCACTGGCGGAGTTCACGGTTATTATGCCAAAGGTCAGCCACTGCACGGCGTGAAATATCAACTTAAATCGGTATCTGAGCACTGGCATGAAGGTCGTGCTCAGCGTGGAACGGTTGAGTGGGGTTGTGTGTTACTTCAAAACGTCAGGTGCAGAGGTTGCATTCCGGCAGCAGCGCACTGCTCTCGCTCTGAGCTAAATGAAGGTCCGCTTTGAGCGAATAGCGGATCTTTCACTTATGATATGTATCCAACACCTTGAGCATAACTTTCCTGAGTAGCATAAAAAACGTGAAGTTAAGAAAGGTCTTTGCACATAAACACACTCAACGGATCTGCTGCATACGGGGGGAATGCATCGCATATTTCGTACCCGCACTTACGATAAAGTGCGATGGCCGGTTGCTGATTAATCCCCGTTTCAAGCCGTAATAAGCACGGAGTCTTCTCTGAAGCCATCGTCTCGATTGCGCTGATTATCCGCTCTCCGAGCTTCCTGCCCCGGTATTCCGGTCTAATATAAACCCGTTTAATCTCAGCTGAGCCATTTTCCTGAAATAGCAAAGCACCACAACCCGCAGGTGCGCCGCCTTCATCACGTACGATAACGCAGCGGAGCTGCTCGTCATTAACGGTTGAAAGATCAAGGCAGTGATTACTTTCTGCAGGATACAATTCCCTCTGAAAGGCATCGAGCTCGCTGACCAGCCACGCCAGGTCAGAATCACATTTATCCACTTCTGAAATGCTGAACATTCACTATCCTCGATTTAGTTTTAACTGCTAAATCTACCATGCCTGTTTCACCTGGGACGGCTTTCAGTATTTAACAGAGAACCCGTTTGCGGCTTACGCTTTTGGCGCTAAGTGGACTGACGTCGGGCTTATGTCCGTTATGAGCGATCAGCGGACTAAATTTTGTCTGACAAGATCAAATGCCTGTAGTGGCACACTGAATTTGGCCACCTGAATAGAGGTGATATCATCACCTCACAGTAAAAACAGGTGACATTATGACCGGACGTAACAGACGC
>NZ_VIVB01000019.1:0-59990 GCF_007828605.1 Pantoea sp. SJZ147 | reverse complement strand
TTGGTCGGAAAAACGCTTCTTCATGGGAATGTCCTCATGTGGCTTATGAAGACATTACTAACATCGCGGTGTATTAATCAACGGGGAGCAGGTCAAAACGAACGTGAGCACACTATTTGCTGTTTGGTCGGCGCGAACTCTTCAAGCTCTAAGCATGGTTCCCCCCGCAACTCCCTCACAGTCCGCTCAAGCACAACGTTAAAATGCTTACGGATAATGTATGTGCTTTGTTCTGAGAGGTCCCTAGCGGTAGTTATTCCCATGGCATTGAGTTTTTTGCTGATGCGCCGCCCAACGCCCCACACATCCTCTACAGGAACAAGGGCAAGCAACTTTTTTTGCCGGTCAATGTTGGACAAGTCCAGAACGCCGCCTGTCTTACTCCACTTTTTTGCGGCATGGTTAGCCAGTTTCGCAAGGGTTTTTGTCTGCGCTATTCCAACGCCGACTGTTAGGTGGGTTTCCTTTTTTATCCTAGCTCGCACTTTACGCCCAAGATCATCAAGTGATGTAAGACGCAGCATGCCATCCAGGCACATGAAAGCCTCATCGATTGAATATATTTCGACTGCCGGAGCCATGTCTTCCAGCGTTGTCATGACGCGATTACTCATATCGGCGTAAAGCGCGTAATTTGAGCTGAAGACCTGAACGTTATGCCGCCTGAAATCATTCTTAAGTTTGAAATAAGGCGCTCCCATAGGTATCTGCAACGCTTTGGCTTCTGCAGATCGGGCAATGACACAACCATCGTTATTACTGAGAACAACTACAGGTTTTCCGCGCAGGTCTGGCCTGAATACTGTCTCACAGCTGGCGTAAAACGAATTAACGTCAACCAGGGCAAACATCAGAACCCACCATTAGGATTGAAAATCTGAAACACGCGTTCCTCTCCCTCAGTGGTTGAGATGTCGCGGAAGGTGGTTGTGTGCGTCTCTATCCACTTGTTAGCGGCGCGAAGCGTGTAATGCCAGTTGAGGCTATCAAGCTCTCGTACAAAGTCGAGCGTGCTGAGTGTGTAGCGGCCTTCAGTGTCACGTTTAATAGCCTGACGAAAGGCAATCATGATTTCATAGTCACGGGGCATTGTTATACCCTCCGAATTTTACTGTATATAATTACAGTAATATCATTATGCGGAATTGATCAAGCCGCTACGATTAGGAGATTTGTAAAGACATTGGCGGGAAAGGAATTTTATTTTGAAGGGGCTTTGACGGGTGACTAAGCTTTAATCACCCATCCCGTAAACCTGCAAAGACAGGTGCGGCTGAGTCATTGCCCGGTCGCCGGGCTTTTTTACGATCCTGCGTCTTCGTTATTTATTGGTTCCTCATTGGTAGGAACATCGAAAACAGGCGGCTTTTCCTTGCGAGGTTCTTCCTGGTCAATGCTTATGCTTTTGATTTCTTCCGCTCTCTTACGGATAACCTCAAGCGTTTTAACAGCCTCTTCGGGGGATTCTGCAAGTTGGTAAAGAATCTCGAAAATGGTTTTGATTGCTTCGGTATGGTAGGCAGCAGCTGCGCCAGAAGTGTTGAGGTATTTGAAATCAGGGATTAAGGTGCCATCCATGAATTTTCTGTCACCATTACTGGTAATAGCCTCAGGACAGCACTTTTCCACGTCCTGAGCAATTAGTCCGACCTCTCTTACTCCGTCCTTTTTGTCGTAAGTTGTTCCTCGCCACGAAAGAACGGCTGCAAGAGGATCGCTGACAGTCTTGATTTTAGTTTTATGACGCTCATCTGAACCATTAATCCACGACCCCGGAGCGGATGCATTGCCAGACCGCAGGAACTCCCATGAACCCACAGCAGGCAGAGCAACAAAATAAGATTGAATGGTGGTATTGCCTGCGCGACGTATTCCAGTTTGTACGAGTTCGTCATACCATCGGTAGACTGTCCAACCAACGGGATTTCCTGTACTACCGCCTGATGCTACGTTATTAATCTCTACGCGGTTATTTTCACCAGCCGCTACAGCAAGGCCCCCTGTAGATGGCCCCGTAATAGCTCCCGTTGTAGTAATACCACCAGTTACCGTCCCGCCTGACTTACCATTGAGCGTGTTGAGTCTCGTATCATTACCCTGTGCGGCAGTGTTAGCTTCACTTCCGTATCGTGCAAGGTTATTCCATGCTGCAACTTTATCTGCCAGGTCGTTCAGATTCTGGCTTTTATCCATCTTGTTTTTGTACTGGTTCGCCATGTATCCCCATGACGGGCCGGTGAAGGTGGTCCTGTCCGGGCGAATCACATCAACTGACTGCGCGTCACTGTAAATCTTCTGCCAGTTCTGAAAGTCCAGAATGCGGCCACGCGCAACACTGGCAAAGTCATTTAGGATTTTTTGGGTAATAGCAACCTGCAAAGAGGCCGGTACAGAATTCCAGGCTAATCCGCTTGTTGTCGGGCCGTCGAAAGCTACGGCAAGCGTCATTTGGGTGTCTGACGTGATGCTAGCAGCCACCAGCGTGTATGGTGCGCCGCCTACCGTGACATAAACGAAATCACCGGCTTTAATTTCCGATGTGAAACTGGTACCACTCCCGTTTACAGTGGTTGAGTTATTGGTTAAAGCGATAGCACCTGCTGACATGACGATCTCCGGGCAATAAAAAACCCGGCTCAATGGCCGGGTTCTTTGTGATTGGTTTGTTGCTTATTTTTCGCAAGTAGACTGCGTGAAATTGTTTTTTGATACCCACTTCCACCCGAATGGGTTTCCGGCGTAATACTGTGTCTGGTTGGCCTGCTTTCTGACGCCGTATATCTGAACAGTGGTATCCTGACCACCGATGCTGGCTGTTGCAGTACATTGAGCTGGAGGTAACGTTTGGCACCCTGAAAGCAGCACAACTAAAATTAACAAAGCAATTTTTTTCACGGTGAAACCCTTATTTATGTTTAATATCCTTTTACACATAATTGAAATATACATCAATTAATCTTATCAATCAAAAAGATCGAATTTCAATATCTATCAACATTAATACAAGTCAGCAAACATCGTGAGTTGCTATAACTGGCATTTGAAACATTGCCATCTACTGAGCCCTGACCAATGCCAGACCTTAAGAAGGTCTGAGAACCATTGAAGTGAGCGGCAAGATAAAATGTTGCGGTTACTGGCCTTGCTTGACCTGTAGAGTTATTAACTCCAGTAAATAAACCACTCCAGAAAGGAGCTACCGCCCAACTACCGTCCAAAGTACCAGTGTATCTAAACCCCGAATTCGTATCAGATGACTGATCCCCTAATGAAGTCACATCCCTGAGAACTTTGCTTTCGTTGGTTAGAATGCAATTATTCTGGTCATCCCAAATCGCCACCCCCCACGCTGGGACGGGTTGGTTTGCATAACCAAAAATGAAAACAGTCACTGATGTTCCACTCTGGTAATTCATATACAGACGCCATACGTTGCTGTCCATTTGTAACCACGAACAGTAATTGCTCGTTGTACCCGCGTTATCCTGAATAAAAACAAATCGCATCACTCCGTCATTCGGGTACAAATCTATTGATCTTAACCCCCCAGGTGATGGGACGCTGTAAACAACTTTATTGACCAGAGTTAAAGGTCTTGTGCCATCTATGTAAAATGGCACACCCTGAGAATCGGTCAGAAGCGGTCCAAACGACATAACCTACCTCGCATAGACAACTACAAAGTTCATCTGATATTTACCTAAAGTTCCTGAAGAGTAATCGTCATTTGCAACGTTCGATATTGACACACTGGTACCAGATATCGTAATTCGCATTCTTCCGATGTAATTACCCCCAGCCTGGTGCAGGTAAGACAGGGAGTAGCCAGAAGGCAAATAAAAGGACTGTGTTCCAGTGTAATTGCTATCAAAGTTCATAGTCCCTACAGCGTTTATCTTGACCAGCCCAGTGTTATTATCTCTTCCGGCTGCATCCCATGTACCAAATCCCCAGGCCATTAACTTAGTTTCCCAATTTTCACACGAAGCACGCCATTTGCGTCATAAACGCTTATTGCGGTATTTGTCTGCGTCATGCGCCCACTGCCATCAGTGCCGTTATTTTCGAAATTACCGTCTTTACTCATTCTCCAACCGACAGAACCGGCCACGTAGTTGTTCGACTGAATATACCCGCCGATCATGGCGTTGGTGATCCAGCCCTCACCGATGAATGCCTGACTGATTAGCACCTGACCGTCTTTAATAACGAAAGGTGAATACTCGTTATTTCCGCTGCCATTGATAACGACGAACTGGTTAGCATTGACTGCAAATCGCGTGTTGACCTGAGAGCCGTTGATAGTAACGGCAACAGACATACCCGCGTCATAGTTTACGCCACCATAGCTGATACCCGCCTTCAGCGTGTAAATGGCCGCTCCGCCATTTGCATCTGCATAAGCGGTCATTTTCTGCTGAATGGCAGCGGAGTTATCCGCGATAGCCTGATTAGTGGATTTGAATCCGGCTGTAACGGTAGTGTTCAGCTCTGCAACTGAACTCTGGGCGTCAGCGGCAACCTTTCGGGCCTCAAGAATTCCGGCACGGTTCTCTCCATAGTTGGCCCACTGCTGTTCCACATCGGCATAGTTGGCGAGAATGCTTTCAGCCAGTGCGCTCGGGTCTGTAATCAGCGGCGTCAGCAGCGCCTTGCCGTCTTCAGACTGAAGGTATTCTTCAACGACGCTACCTATCAGGTCATCAGCATTGACGTTGGACATACCCGCTTTGAAGCCTGTCCAGTCCCCGGTATTGCCGATTTTGTCCACCAGCCGGGCACGGTACCAGCGACGAACGCCAGCAGCCATCGGGCCGTGTTGATAGCTCACGCCCGGATAGGGCACGTAAGCAAGGAACTGAGGGTTCTGGCCGTCAGCGGTCGTTGCCACCTGAATTTCGGTGTAAGCCGTGTCGCCTGAACCGTCAGGAAAACTCCATGTAACATCAATAGCCCATACCACATTGTCTGTGGCCATAAGGTTAACTGGTGTCCCCGGTTTGCCTGCCTTACCTGTGATTGTCGTGCTGTCGGAAAATCCCCAGGGTGAAGAGACTTCAGCGGCATTCACCGCCCTGACACGCACATCATAAACACCACTGTAAACACCCCGGATGCTGAAGCTCTGTGCGCTGGTCTGGCTTACGTTGACCCAGTCGCCTTTATCCTTGCGCCACTGAGCTACATAACTGATCGCACCATCAACCCTGTCCCATATCGCCTGCATCGAAGCCACAGACAAACCCTGCTCAACGTAGCTGACTTCTTCCAACTTTATGTTGGCTGGAGCCTTAAGCACGTTAATAGGCGTTACCGTGATAGGTGCTGCTTCAATGCGAACACCATCATCAATATAACGGTACTTGTTAGGGTCATGCTGGACACCCGCAACAGTAAATGTGCCGTCGTCATTGCCGGAAATGGATGTAACGCGGAAGTACTGGATAGCCAGATTGTCACTGTCAATTGCCCAGACAGCACCTGCAACAGGGTCCATTTTGAATGAAGTTGCTACTGTTACCGTTTTTTTGTCCGCACTGACGGCGGATATGGTGCGTGTCTGTGCAGTTCCGTCTGGCAGATTCACCACAAGCCTGTCGCCAACAGTGTAATCAATGGTGCGGTCCAGCCCGAAGCTTCGCCCGTTAACCGAACTCAGCCGCCCGCCGTTTTGCCTGCCACTTCTGAACGGATCGGCAACACCGATAATTTCAGCCGGCACCGGAATATAACCATCCAGGCCAACGCCGAATGAAACGGTCCCGTCTTTCGCATTTGACAAAATAGCCCAGCGGCCACGGCGGTGTGCCTCGCTTTGCGAAGTACAACCAATCGCTGTCAGGCTCATTTCGCGCACACCATAACGCTGAACCAGATCGGAATCGTAGACGCCTTCAACCGTATCCGAGTAATGATTGATTGGATCTGACCAGCTCACCTGGCAGGATGAATAGCGGTTTTTGTAGCTTCCACCCGCATAGGTGAAAAGCCCGTCAATCACGTTTGAGACGTGATAAACAAAATCCACATCGACGTTACCGTTTGAATCAACCTGCGGCACGTCTGCATTGACGAAAATCTGGCTGTTACCCCAGAAAGTGATACCACGAAAAATCGCGGCAATGTCTTTCAGGACTGTGTAAGCATCCTGCTGACTCTGGATAAAAACGTTACAGGTAAATCGAGGTTCCGTACCACCAGCGCCGTTCGGCACAGGCTGATCGCAGTACTGAGCGATGCTATACAGCTCCCACTTATCAATCATGGAAGCATCGATGCGCGTTCCCATACCGTAAACTTTATCAAGCACCAGGTCATAAAATATCCATGCGGGATTATTGGTATAGGCGTATTTAAAATCACCCGCCCACGTGCCGTTATAGCTGCGGCTTACCGGATCATAGGTTGTAGGGACACGTACCAGCTTGCCTTTGGGCTTGCAGGTCACTTTGGGTGCCTGCCCGTTAAACTGGCTCGCATCGACTTCAATGTAGAGCAGCGCGGTATTAGGATAACGAAGCTTGCTGTCGATGACTTCAGCAAATGAAAACACACGGAAAGCATTCAAAAGCTTTGAAGATGTTGAATCTGCAGTAATACGACGAACGCGTACTGACCAGCCGCTTGTTGCTCTTGGCAAATCAATGCGATGATCGCGCTGATACTCAGATGTCGTTTTTCCGCTGAACCGGCCATCAACAACCTGAACCCATCCGCCGCCATCAGTAGAAAGATCAATCGCGTACTGAGTGACGGTTCCAACCATGTCACCGTTATCTTTATACTGGTACTGCACAGGAAGACTGAGCTTGATACGCACAGCATCCAGTGACAGATTGTTATACTGTCGGGTCCAGGGAACTGACTGAGTTACAGTGACACCAACTGAAAGCTCATTATCGACCTCTGGCATGCCCTGAATGTAGGTCTGGTCCTGAGTACCTTTTCTCCAGTCCCAGATAACGCCTGTAAAGTTGTAGCTACCGTCGTCATTCGCAAGCTGAGTGTCATTCAGGTAAATCTGCTGCGCGGTTAAATCCCCCTGAATCTCACCTTCAGAGATTGCCAGGAGCATTTTAAGTTTTGCGACAGAAAGCAGATCATCGGCCTGTTCTACCGGAGTGTGCGCACTGCCGCCGCCGCCCTTGTTACCATGGATAGTTACACCGTCGAGAAGCCGCATATTTCACCCATAAAAAAAGCCACCCGAAAGTGGCCTGTGGTAATAATAAATTTTATTGCTGATCGCTGGTAAAGCTGCCGGCACTGATAATTGCGCCGCCAATTTCTCGCAGCCCGTAAAGAACAGGAACCGGATAGCCCATCGCTACAGTATTGACCGGAGCACCGAATGCATAGTTAGGCTTGTTGTCAGTACTGGATGATGCGCCAACGTTGAATTTCGGCTGCGGCGTCAACATCTGAACAACGCCACCTAACAGCATACTAATGCCAAGACCTGTCAGAGCTGTCGTGGTTGCCGCTGCTGCGGCCGCACTTATCCCCGCAAAGGCTGCAAATGAAGCACCTGCTGTGAAAAATGCGGCTACCAATGCGACAGCACCGATGATGATCTGCAGGGTTCCTCCTCGCTTAGAGCCTTCAATGATGGGCTCCATTTCAAACTCTGGGGACGCAGAACACATATCAAACTCCTGAAGTGAGATATTGTCTTTGCCACTGAAGAACGCAAACCTGATGCCATTAAGATGCGCGTTAGATACGTACTTTTTGAACCCCGGCACCTGTGAACACATAGCGCGGATAAGCTCGCGCAGGTCTGCAACATGGAACTGGTGAATTTTCCCAAACTTTTTTGCCATTACACCCTTCAATCGCATTGTTTTAAGCATCTGCCAGCTCCTTTCGCCGCACAACACGAACGGTACGGTTACGCCAGTAATCGCCATAAGGGACACGTGTTGATAAATTGCCCAAGTTGTGATGAAGAATGAGGTTGTCGCCAAGATAAATCGCGGCATGGTTAGTTACCGGGGCCTGAATCCGCATCATGATCATATCGCCTTCACGCATTTCTGCATTTGGTACCTCAATGAAACCTTCAGCCTGCCAGTTCTCGTCGTAGCGATTCTCTTTGCCATCAACCCACCACTCGTAATCCACAGACCAGTTATTAAGTGTGATGCCATGCTCCTGACGGTAGTAATCCATGATGAGTGTCCAGCAGTCGGAAAAACCCAATACCCACTTACGGCCAACAAGTTCGCGATCGCCACGTGGGCTTATCGTGCAGAAATCACCATCAGGCCAGGACATTATCCCCCACTCCACGCCTGAATAATCACACTGAACCCGGTCACGTTCAGACGGAATGAGTTGAGGTACGTCAGGGTGAGAGTGAATGACCATCAGTATTGCCCCCTGCTTTTCTGCCGCACGCTTTTCTGTGGGCGAAATGGCAAAGTGCTCATTTGGATTTTCTGAGATATTTTTGCAGGGAATATATACCTGCGCCCTGCCAGCCTGAACCACCAGCCCACAGGCTTCTTTCGGATACTCTGCAGCCACATGCTCTGTGATTGCAGCCATGATTTTTTCGCGCATCATTATCTACCCTGAAGGTTAGCTGCAGGGAATCCACCAAAAGGAAGCGGCTCAGTGTCGCCAAATCTGGCCTTGCAGTCAGCCAGGCGACCGCCACACACATCTTTTGCCGGGTCGGAAGTCGGGGAGCCATCCTTTGCAAAATAACGGTTTCCGGCATAATCGCAGCCGGTTCCTGTGCGGTACCAGCCTCGCATGCACCATGTACAGACCGGCGTTATCTGGCGTGATGGCAACTGGAGGCTCTGAATATCAAATGGCGAGCACAGTTCAAAATCCACCTGGACGCGGGTTTCTGCCGTTTTTGCATTGACATAAAAAAGCTGAAGACGCTCTTCCTGTGGATTCGCGTTTGGGTTGCCTGCTGTCCAGTTGTCCGCATCCAGATACTTCAGCATCGTGGTATGTATTTTGACTTTGGCTTTAACGAGGTCATCAAACTGAAGGCAAAGAGCGGTAACATAATTACCCACGTTACCCACAGAAAGCTTTGGAGTAGGCTGCGTCCCTGAACTTGTCATTTCAACGCCAGTCAGCTCGTAAGGATGAGGATCATACTCATTCCCCTGCCAGATAATGGAAGGCAGATTTTCAGCCGCAAAGGATTTCCAGCCCTCAGCGGCTATGTTGTAGGCATGAAAGCGAAGAACGGTATCAAGCCCGAATTCAGTGCCGTCAATTTCAATCAACTGCACCAGACTGCCAGGCTCAAGCGCCTGTACATCCTGATTAAAACTCATTTTTCACCCATAAAAAAAACCCACCGAAGTGGGTTTCCTTAGATAATTGACAATTTATTTATCCTTTTCAGCTCCAACTAAATCAAATTTGAATTGCTTGGGGCCTGCTTGATAAAAATCAGCTTCAATAATTAGTTTTTTGTGTGATTTAATACCCTTTATAAAGGATTTTGAGTCTTCAAAGAAAATAACGTCAGATCTCCCACCGGATGCAGGAGACATGGCGAATTTTTGAATTTTACCGTCGTCGAATTTTACTGAAACATGACAATCGCCGTATGAACTGCACAAAAACTGGCCTTTGCTTATTACCAATATTGCTTCTGATAGCGGTAAATCTTCAGCTTTCTGCCCGTCCTTTATTTGAGACTTTTTAGAACGGAGCATAAGGCCCATCTTCGAACCACCATTATAGGGAAAGTCAAAGTCTACTGAGTTATTTGATTCAGTTTGAATGAATTTTTGCGCGGTACCGCGCATTTCGTCACTACTGAAAGATGTAGACCACTCCGCTGATAATGCTAAATGCGAAAAAGTAATAAGCATAAAAAAGACGAATATTTTTTTCATATCCCTATCCCAAAGTTAAAGATGGACATAATCCTAAAGCCTCTATAATTCAATGGGAAGTAAGAAATTCATCTCTTGACGCTTTATGATCAAGTTATGGACCAAATGCTTGTTCAAAAGTAAAAGTAATTTCTACAAAATCTCCGTTTATGAACTTAGGGTTTACTGAATCAGCTTTAACCCTGAACAGCTTTTTCTCACCCCAGGGATTAGTCCACCAGAATGAACTAGCAACGTGTGTTTTGAGAAATGCTCTAACCTCCACTATGACAGCCTTCCTGCCATTGCATGTCAGTGACCAACTTTCAGCAACATCATTAATGCCGCGCCCAGATACTTGCTTATAACCATCCCCGAACTGCGCTGAATTGGTCGCTACGCTAATCTGCTCGCTCGCTTGCAGCCTGACTTCCCAGGTAAAAGTGTCTGTTGCCATTATCGCTATCGTCCGTTATAGAGGAGGCCTCCGGGTGAAATTTCTTTCCGCAGGCGTTCCGTGATAGTGGTCTGCACTATCGATTTAAGCTGAGATGCAGCAGCAGAAGTACCTGCAGCGGAGGAATCACCTGAGCTGTTTTCCTGTACGATAGTTACTGGCGCATCAACCTGAATAACCGTATTACCTACCGCACCGGGACGTGCAGAATCAACCGATACAGGTCGCTCAGTTGGCGGAGCAACCAGCCCACCTTCTGCATAACCGCGCATCATGCTGTAAAGATTTGATACGCCTATGCGCTCTGTAGCCTCTTTGGTGAAAACAAACTCACCCTTATGAACAACACCTGCCGGATCATTCTTTGCACCAACGCCAGTAAAACCGCCGCTATCAAATCCCTGATAACTTGTGCTCAACCCCATAGCGCCTGAAGAAGCTGCAGATGCGGCGGAACCCGCCACTGAAGCACCACCGCCAAAGCTCATAAACGAGGAGAGAATGGTTTTAGTCAGAATTGCCTGTGTGGCCATATCGACCAGGCTCTGAATCACGCTTTGCGCCAGCGAGGCAAACAGGTTTGAAAGGCTCTCTTTGAAGCTCTGCGTTCCGGTCAGCAGCCCGGTAAGGGAATTTGTGGTTCTCTCACGTACGGCATCGATCAGGCTGATATAGCCTTTATGAAGCCTGCTTTGTCCCGAGTAAAGATTCAGCGCTGCCTGATACTGTGCATCCGCTGAATCCTGGCTGGATTTCTGCATAAGCGCTTCATAGGTTTCCTTATTAATTTTGCCGTTGGCATAGTAGGCATCGTAAAGGCTCTGCTGCTGCACTAACTGATTCTGAAGCTGAGCGACCGGGTCAACCTCACCCGCTATGTTCAGCTTCGGCGCTGCCGTGCGGTTGGCCTGTGCCTGAATAAGCTTTTGCGCGGAGTCGTTTGCAAGCGTGATACGTGCTGACTGATACTCCTGTTCAGTAATCAGGCGGGCTGCGTAAAGCTGCTTAAGGTCACGGCTGGCCTCTGACTCCTGACGCATTACCGCCCTTGCCGGGGAATACTGCTCAGCCAGTTCCTGACGCTGGCGCTGATAGTTTGTCGCGTTTAGCGTCAGCACCCTCTGCACCTCGATCTGACTTACGCCAGCAGCTTTGGCATCTTTGAGGATTTTTTCCTGCGAAACCTTTTCCTGAAGGTTGATTTTTTCCAGGCTGGATGCATGCGCCTGTTCAATTTCATTACGGAGTGACTGAAACTGTTTAAGCGCCTGCGCAGCCTTTTTGTCTACTTTTGCCGGGTCTTCACCGCTCCAGGGTGACTGTACTTTTCCGGCATCCGCCGCCGCTGCCGTTGCTGCCTGAATGTCACTTTTAAGATTTTTTGCAGAATCAGCTATGCCCGTTTTAACCAGAAAACGCGCTTTATCGACATTTTCCATGTTGTCTTTGAGCGTTTTCAGACCAGTATTAACCGACTCAAGGTCGGCTTCTGCGCGTGTTTTTCCTTTTTCAACGCCTGATAACTGCCCGAACGGGTCAAAACCTTTCAGACTGTCGATGCGACTGTCAGCATCCTGAATTTCTTTAATCAGCTGATTTCGCTGAGTGACCTGATTTTCATACTGGTCCTGCAAATCAAGCTGTTTAACCGATAGCTGCTTGTCAGATAACTGCATCAGCGCAGCCGTTGTTTCAATGACCGCACCTTTCAAATCAAGCGCTGACTGACGGGCCTGCTTCGCCTGCTCATGAAAATAAAGTAACGCAGAACCGGCCAGCATCGCCGCACCCACCGGGCCACCAATGAGTGAGAAAGCCCCCCTCGCCAGCCCTGAAGCGACTGATGCCGCCCGCGCACCAAGGGAAAGCTGTGAATTCGCCGCCACAAGCCGCTCAGTAGCCGCCGTTTCAGCAATTCTCGACTCTCTGATCGTGCGACTTAGCGCGACCTGTTCTTTCTGGTACCCGACATTGATGCCCGCTGCAGCGTTTGCCGCTGTGCGCGTGCCAAGGTAACGGGCCTCTTCCTGAGCCTGTAAACGCGTGGCCTGTGCCGCTGCAATGGTCTGCTTAGCAATTTCGGCCTGCTGTAATGCATTTCTTCTGACTGCCATTTCATTAGCAGCCCAGGAGGTCACGCTTTCCCTGAGCCCGGCAGTCAGTTTGGTAGACAGGACCGGAATCAGCGTATAGAGCGCGACTGAGGCAACAGTATTGAAGTTATCAGCCAGGGCGTTGACGGATTCCGTAATGCTCTGAACGCCGGAACGCAGTGGACCATTACCAGACTGACCGACCTTAATGATCAGGCCTTCGAAGGCACTTGTCAGCCCCATCAGATCGCCGTTCAGGTTATTGACCCTGACTGCTGCCTGTTCGTGGGCTGTCTGAGTGCCGGTAAGAGACTTTGTCAGTTCATCCAGCTTGCTGCGGTTACTGGTCAGTATTGAAGCAGAGTTGAGGTTTTCAACGCCAAAAAGTTTAACCGCCTGCGCCGTCGAAAGGTTTTTTCCTGCAAGATTTTCAAGCGCTTTGCTCAGCCCGACGACAGACGGTTTGAGCGTTTTATCCGTGCCTTTTTCGAGACTGAGGATAATGTTACGCAGTGCGGTACCCGCCTCACCGCCTTTAATTTCACGCGATGCCAGCACCTGAATCGCAGCATTAAGCGTTTCAAAACCGATTCCGGCCTGTGCTGCGGCCACACCGCCATTTTTAATCGCGGCGGCGGTGTCGTTGATTTCAGACGCGCCGAATTTGGCACCTGCAGCCAGAACGTTAATATAACGGTCCGCCTGCTCAGCGCCCGCGCCGAACTGGTTAAGTGACAGTGCCAGTGTGCGCGTTGCATCTGGCAGCGTGCTGCCGCCAGCCTGAGCCAGAAGAAGCGCGCTGTTTGTCGCCTTTTGCAGCCCGTCAGCCGTCTCAAGCAGTTCAGGCTTAGCCGAAGCCATCAGCTTTAGCGCTTCAACGGCCTGACTCGCGCTGTATTCAGTAGATCGGCCCATCTGCTGAGCAGCCTGATCGAGAGCGCGAAGTTTGTCCCCCGTTGCGCCGGTAATTGATGACAGGTCAGACAGTGCCTGTGAGTACTGGCGCGAGGTCTGGATAATCGCACCAAGCGACAATCCCACACCAGCCAGCCCGGCGATGCGACCTGCCAGACCGCTGACCGTGGATGTTACGCGCCTGTAGGCCTCTTCAGTCTTTTTGGCATCATCCTGCGCCTGTCGGTTGAACTGACGGGACTGTTTGTTAGCATCGCCATACGCCCCGATGAGCTGCGTTTTAAAGTTAGCCGCGTTGAGGTGAAGCCCTACGGCAAGGGAAGCGACATCAGCCATTACATTAACGCCCTCATGACAGCATCACACTGCTGACTGACGTCAGGCGCAGTTACGTTACCTGCCGGGTGATGCGGAGTTTTGACAGAAGAAGAGTTTTCAGGGCCGGGCTGTTTCAGAATCCCCTGTTGAAGGAAGTAAGCCCGCCAGTGGTTCAGCACGTCACAGGGCAGCGCCGCTATGACGGAGGGGTCAGGTTCGCCCCACCTGTCAGCCAGCCAGAAAATAAGCTGGAGCCACGGCGAGCCCGTTAGTTTTTTTCCGCTTCTTCCAGCTTGCCGATAGCGTGCGTTTTGACGCGCTCAATCGCTTCCATCAGGGCTGGATTGTCATGCGAATCAATCAGCTCAGCCGCCGTTGGCAGCATCTCAGCGGGAATGGCTGAGCCGTCAGCATTCACCAGGCTGTCGATGACAAGCTGAACACTCATTTCTGAGATAGAACGGACGTTGCCGCTTTCCTGCGCCTTATCAAGCGCCTCTTCATAGCTGATAAGCTCGCCAGCGGTGCGACGGCGGATATAAACAGGGGTACCAAACATTTCTGTTTTTACGGCGGTGTTTTTCGGCTGCAACAAAAGCGATTTGAGTTTTGAAATATCGAAATTATCTGACATCAGATTTCTACCTGCTTAGTGGTTAAAGCCGCCATGACAGCGGCGCTGTTTAAGAATTAAGAGCCGGAAGCAACGCCCCACTGGATATTGTTTTGCTTGCCCTGAACGGTGATCTGAATGACTTCACTGGCAGGTGCGGTGATTTCATTCATCTGCCAGCCAGACAGCGCCAGAACCATGTTGGCGGTGCGACCGTTCGGCAGCTCAACGTAGAACTGAACCGTCTGACGGTTTTGCGCAGCATTAAGGAAGGCCGCAAAATCGGTGTTAGACGGGTCGTCCACAAAGCCGAGTGACTTTTCAGGACCCTCGGGCAGGTCAGAGATAAACTGCTTGCTCGTATCAATAAGCGTGGTGCAGTCAACGAAACCGCCCGTCTGACCGGTTGCACCGAGCGCTTTACAGTTAATCAGCGGTTTCATTGCGGAAACAGCCGCGCCAGCCGCGCCCCACATAACCACGGTGCCAGCAGGCAGCATCGCGTATTCTGGCGAAGTTTTATTATCAGCCATGATTTTCTCTCTTTTGAAGTGGTAGCGGCTGCTACCCGTTGTTTTGAATGCGGTCCCGTATTTCAACCGCGAGGATTCTGAGGACGCGGGATTTGTTGTAGTCCAACGCCGGACGGATAAAGGGTGAAGGAACCTGTTTTACTGTGCCGAATTCCTGAGCCAGCGCTTTAATGAAGTGCTGCTTACTGGGTCCGACACGAAGCACGACGACTGCATTGCCTTTGGTGCGGGTTGTGGAACGGATTTTGATGGAGTCACGCATGTGCGGGCCCTTTGCGGACTCGTCGTAACCTGCGTGCTCTTTCATGTCCTGCTCAACGATTTCAAGGGCAGCGCGGCCAGCGTCACGCAATACTTTTGTACCGGCTTTTTCACCCAGGGCAATAAGCTGACGTTCAAGCTCATCAAGCCCTGTAACCTGCATACTCAGCACATTCACACCTCACTGAAATAGATAATAAAATCTCTGCTCAGGCGGTACTGCACTGCGTTGTTGGACAACGTGAACTTATCCTGTTGCAAAGAACCGCGCTCAACGTACTGAACCGGATAGCCGCCAATATCACCATGCCTGATGCTCTTCCACATCTGCCAGAGTTGATTATCCAGAGCCAGCAGACCCGAATAGTCAGAGACTTTGACAAAGGAAATCTGGAAGCGCCCCGCCACCAGCGACGTTCTGACAAGACCATTTTCAATCTCGGGGTCAGAAATGCGCTGATAAGTAATCCCTTCCTGCTCAGTATCAGGAATGACTAATGGGTAAACTTGCAGCCCGGACAGGGCCTGAAGGGCTTTATAAATACCTGACTCAATCATGACGAACATCCCTTTCAGCAGTGATGACGGCACGATCACGCCTGCTGCGATCAACGGCTCTGATTGTATAAACCTCAATTCCCCAGCTTATTTTCCAGTCCGTCTGAACATCGATACGCGGACGGATAGTGAATTGCCATGTCTCAACAATCTGTTGCTGATCCAGGCTGCGTATTTTGCGGTTTGAAATATTTTCAGCTTTAGCCCAGATAAAGGGAGAACTGATAACAACCTGACCCGGCAATACTTCACCAAGCGGCCCGCGTTCTGGTTCAGTGCGCTGTACCCTGATGCGTTTATCAAGCTCGCCAGCAGCCAGGGCTGTCATAGACCATAAACCCTGTAAGGCTGAAGAAGCGCATCAACGGCCAGAGGCATTTCACTGGTTTTTTGTTCACTGACCGCTTCGCGATTTGCATACCAGTGACCGACCAGAAGCAATATGACCAGACGGATATCATCATCAAGCAGCAGACGATCCTCGTCTGTTTCAAACCCACTATCAGCGTTGGTTTCATAGAGATTTCGGCGCGTCCATTTTTCAATGTGTCGCTTTGCTGCACCAATGTAGATGGTTAACAACGAATCTTCGCTGGTATCGTCAGCATCAATACGGCAATGCTCTCTCACCGTTTCAAGATTGATAATCATGATGAGAATCCCGAGAGAAAAAGCGGCCCGGAGGCCGCTGATGGTTACGAACCGCTTTCGGCACCGCTGAAGTTGCCAAAAACGAACGCTTCAGGACGCTTAACAGCAAGCGCAAGTCGCTCTTCGCAGCGAATTGAGATCATGTTCTCTTCGAAGTCAGTGCCGTTTTCGGTGGAGATAACAACGTTAGAATCTTCACGGTCAAAGAGCTGAGCGGCCACATTGAATGCACCTGTCAGGAACTTGCCAACGAATTTACCTTCTTCAGTCGCCACTACCGGCAGTCCCCAAAGGGTCGGTCCGGTCAAAGCAGAAGGGTTAGCCAGGATATAGCGGCCCAGGCTGTCTTTGGTCAGTTCGATCTTTGCCCAATCAATAAAGTGCAGAACGTGACCTGATGCTGGGAAACGAGCCAACTGAGCCTGCAGCATAGCCAGGCGTAAATCATCGATACCGCTCTGCTGAGCGACCTTAAAGGCAGGATCAAACTTGGATGCCTGCGGAACGATGCCTTTCAGGTGAGCACCGCTGCCGTCGCCAAAAAGAATCTCCTGCTCTTCAACGTACTTCAGACCGTAACGCATCTCTGCATCAATGGTTGACTGAAGTTGCGCAAAGTCATCGAGAATCTGTTTCGACGCTTTGAACATGTGCGCAATGGTTGTGACAGGCGTGATTTTGGTTTCAAACTTGATGTCGCTGTAAGGCTTTTTCTCACCTTCTGGCACCACTTTGGCAGCGTTAGTAAAGCCGGTTTGCTGAACCCAGAAAATTGCGGGCGAACCAGTACGACCCGGCGCAATAAGATCGCGAATAAAAAGTCGCTGCTTAGGCGCTGTATCGATACCGGGCAGTCGCTGTGGTTCCACAACACGATCCGGCAGGTCTGGTGAAGTCAGCGCTGAGTTGACGGGAATACTCAGTCGCTTTCCTGATTCAACGCTGGAAGCAAACATTTTGAGTGCTTCGCTTGAAATGACAACATGGCCTGCAGACTGCGCGACCTTCACTGCATTTTGCAGAGGCATGTTAGCGACATGCTGCTCCAGGTCACCCAGAGCAGCTTTCAGAGTTTTTTCAGCTTCACGGAGCGCATTAAATTCCGAAGCCATTTTATCAACTGCCGCTTTTGTCTCTTCAGAAAGGGTTCCTGATTTTTTTGCCTCTTTCAGCGCCTCTTCCGCTTTAGCACTGAATTTGCCATTGGCCTCCTCAATGCTTGCAGTAACTTTTTTCAGGATTTCATTTACTTCTGACATGGTAATTCCTTATTTGCCGAACGCCGCCAGGGCGTCTTGGAGTTGTTTGAGATTTTCGGGGTTTACTTCATCGGTAGCGCTCGGCGTACCCTCTGGACTGGCAGCAGCGCCCGGCGTGCTGCCTGATAAAGCTTTGAGAAGTTTTCGCCGCTCTGAACGTGGCGTTTCTGCCTTGGCTAACAGAGCGTCGAGCTTACGCAATGCAGCTGCCGGACTGTCATCGTCATCGGATATTTCGTCGGCAGACAGGAGACGGTCAGCGAAACCTTTATCAACAGCATCACTGCCGCCGATATAGGTCTCACCGTCCATCATTTCAGCAATATCTTCAGCGCTGAGGCCTGAGCGATAGGAGTAGATATCACCCATTGCTTTATCGAATGGCTCCATATCCGCTGCTATCTGAGAAAGGTCATGACGATTACCCATCGCATAGACCCAGCAGTTATGGATCATCAGGAATGCACCACGACCTATCTGGATATCATCGCCAGCCATCGCAATAATTGAGGCCGCTGAAGCCGCCAGACCAAGGACCTTTACGGTCACTTTCCCTTCGTACTCACGCAGAAGGTTGTAGATGGCGAGTCCTTCAAACATGTCACCGCCAGGTGAATTGATGTTCACGGTGACGTCAGACCCATTCATTGAACGCAGTGCGCCCGCTATACGGCTGGCAGTCACTCCATCGCCCCAGTAGTCAGCACCAATCACGTCAAACACGGAAATGCTGTTTTCATCTGGCTTAGCGGCTTTGATACCGCCGTTCCAGCGTTCCATAGCAGCAGACGGCAAATCGCGATTTGAGAGCGCAGAAGGCCGTCCTGCCGGCGCAGCCGGAAGGCTTTTCAGTGTCATTTGGGTAGCTCCTAAGCCGCTTTCTTGAGCGGGGATTGTTCGAAAGGAATATCCGGGAAAACGTAGTTGTGTATTTTCAGAAGGTTAGCGGCCTGAGCTGCCTGGCTGTTTTGCTTCAGGTCTTCCAGTGGCGTGAGATTCAGCTGTACGGTGTAAATCTCACCCCCTTCAATCGGCGGCATATTCTCCAGGCGACGAACATCATTACGTGACATCCATCCGTTCTGAAGCGCTGTTGTGTAGTAGGCAGAACGTCCGGCACTGTCTGCACGCAGTAACCCTTCAACAGAGAACTCCGCAAATAACTCTTCATCACCATCAAGCAAACATCGTGAAATTTCCTGCTCAATATTTACGAGAAGTGGCCTGAGCGTATTTGTCAGGAACTGAAGATTCATACCTTCAACACTTGAAGCCCAGCTGCTTTGCTTGTCTGCATGGCCCACCATGAAAGGGGGAACCCTGAACCAGCGACATATTTCTTCGATACTGAAAGCCCTGGACTCAAGCATTTGAGCCGCTTCGGGATTCATTGTCACATTCTGGTATTTAAGCCCGCCTTCAAGAACCATGATTTTCCCGGCGTTCCGGGAACCGGTGAATGCCTGCATATAGCCACGCAGCCTTTCACGCTGATCTTTATCAAGGGCGGTTTCAGCTGAGAGAAACCCTGAACTCTGAAGGCCATTTTCAAAAATTTTTGCAGCTGACTCTTCTACGGCCATTGCAGCGCCGATGACATCACGACCAGCCATCATCGGCATCATCCCGCAGACACCATCAAGCCCGAACCCACGAATATGCATGATGTTTTTCACGGGTATCACGCGTTGTGAGGATGACTCCGTGTAAGTGTACTGTAGAGAACCATCATCAAGCCGCTTAACAACCATGTTTTGTGGGAGGAGTGGAACCAGCGAAACGAGCTTATTGCCGATCATTTTTTTTTCGACAAAACCGTTACCACGAAGACAGATGCTGGCAACAAGCATCAACATAAACCGCGATGGCGTCATCTCAAGATTAGGGCGGCGACAAAGAACCTGATAAGCAGGATGTTGCGTTGCTGGCTTGCGTGAACCATCAGCCTGACGCTGATAGATTTTTAATGGCAGTGTCGAGACCGATTCACTTAACAACCGGACACATGCCCATACGGCAGAAAGCTGGATAGCTTTATCGGCTGAGACAACCTTGCCACTGCTGCTCATCCCCATCCATTCCTGCCAGAAAGTACCCGTTGTTAATTCAATCGGTACGCCTAACCAGTTCAGCAAGGCTGATTTAACCTTGCCAGGCTGCTTTTGTTTTTTCATCAGACGCCTATCATTATCGGGTTTTCGAAGAATCCACTCAGGTCCTGCGCATCCTCACCACCATTTACCAGCATTCGGCTTTTGGCAGTGAACAGCGCGACCGGCCCGTCAATCTTGTTTTCAGGCGTGGACTTGTTTGGGAAAATGTTGTCGTTTTTGTCAGGCTTAACCGTGACGTTTGACATCATCCAGGTCATGACAGGATTTTCGTCATGGTGGAATTTATTGCCGTAAATTTCTGCCTGAACAGATTTCATTGATTCTGATAAGTTTTTTACCGTCTGAGCTACCTCAACCAGCGGTAAACCCTCTTCAGCAAGGGACAGACTGAACTGAACGGCACTCCAGGGATCGAAAGCAATCTCCTTAATATTTTCCCCCTGGACCCACTTAACTATGTCCGCCTTGATCATGGCGTGGTCTATAACGTCACCATCGGTCAGCTCAAGATAACCGGCTGCAGACCACTTTCTGTAAAGCTCCGCAATGTGAGCAGGTGCGGTTTCAAGCCTTCCCTCCGGTATCCAGAAACGTGACTGCATGTGAGTTTCACCGGATGGGTCACGCCAGGTTTTAACCGCTGCGCAGATATCAATCTTATTGGCGAGGTCAACGCCCACCCACATCGGCCACGTTTTACGGTCTTCATCAGCGCCGAGCTTCGGCATTTTTGACCAGCGATCCATGTCCATCCAGGCGCTTTCAGCCGTAACCCAGATGTTAAGGTGTTTGGTGAAAAAGTTTGGACGGGCGGCAACCTGCTCTTTTGCCTTTTTGGCAAGGCGGCGCATGTCGTCCCAGCGCTTACATATACCCAGCCCGGGATTAGCTTTAGGCCAGTTCGCCTCATCAAACGGGTCGTCTTGCTCATCAAGGGTGTAAATGACGGCAAAATAGGTGTCATCATCAACCACACCGCGTAATACCTTTATTGCGTAATCACGCTGCTCAAAACAGATGCCCTCTTTGTTGGTCCCTGCTGTAGTAATGGCAAACAGCAGCGACTGAAGACGTGCGCCAGTCGCCGTTTCCAGTACGTCCCAGACATCGCGGGTCCGGTGAGCATGAAGCTCATCAACAATTCCGCAGTGAATATTGAGGCCGTCAAGGTTGTTGGCATCGCTCGAAAGGGGTTCAAACTTGGAAGCTGAGCGCTCCTGATGAATATTCAGCTTCACATGACCGAACAGCCGACCCAGCGTCCGGGGCGCTTTCTTAATCATGTTTTTGGCATCGTCAAAAACGATGCGAGCCTGATCGCGGGTAGTGGCCGCAGAATAAACCTCTGCGCCTCCTTCCCCGTCAGCCCCGGTCATATAAAGACCAACCCCTGAAGAAAGGGTTGATTTGGCGTTTTTACGGGCCACTTCGTTGTAAGCAGTGCGAAAACGGCGAACCATAATCACATCGCCATCTTCATCAAAAACGTGCCCGCCCGTCACCTCATCGATCAGAGGGATGACAAAGCCATACAAATTGATAAGGATGAAAATATGCCAGGGCATCAGCTCTATCGGCTTACCTGCAAGAGCGCCTTTGACATGAGGAACAAAATTATAAAAGTCGAGAATATGCTGAGCGCGGTCCTCGCTGAAGTAGATACCGCGTTCCGGCCCATGCTCTAAATCATTGAGAAAACGCTGACACGCCAGGCGCACCAGTTCGCCAGCAACGATCTCGCCAGACAGCACGCGCTCGGCGTACTGAATACCAGCCTGAACAGTTGCCATTCATCATTTGCGCTTTTTAAGAAACTCTTCAAGGGGATCGGCTTCAGCAGGGCCCTTAGCGCCAACCTTAGAACGGCTGGCCGGTGTCATGCCAAATTCAGTGAGCATCGCCCGAATGCGCTTCCACGCATCGGACTTCATTACTGCTGCCGGATGAGCTTTAACAATATCCTCGCCTGTTGCTGACACCGTCTTATAGGTGTAGCCCTCTTCAGCCAGAACATCGCAGTGTTGACGGTACTCGGTGTAGGCCTCAATCAGCAGCTCAAGGGCTTTACCGTCGAGCGTGGTCATGACACCAACGGCATCAAGCTCTTCGCCAATTCGCTTGAACCAGTACTTCCCCATCTTATCCAGATGCTTTGGAATTGGGGGCACCCCAGACTTAGGTTTTGGCTCGTTTTTGTTTATAGCGCGTTTTGATGGGTTCCCCTTCACCAAAGCCAGATGTGTCGGGGTTTTCGGCGGTCCTGGCATAATCGAAAACTCCTATTAATCACTGGTTGGGTCACCCCAAAAAAAGTTTTCTAACCTGCGGCGATGCGAAAAAAGGTTAGGCGGCGGTCCTTAAAGGCGAGAGGGGTGAACTTTCGACCCGCCCTCCCCCTGACAAATGATAATGGCTCTCATTTGAGGTGAGATAGTTACATTTGAAACCACTTTGATGATATTGATTCTCATTTCAGTCTTTCTTTTGCGGTTTTGCTGCGGTGGCAGGGCCAGCACAGGGCCTCAAGGTTGATGTCATCATCGGTGCCCCCATGTGCTTTGGGTACGATGTGGTCAACGGTCTTGGCTGCTGTTGGCCTTCCGCTTCTCAGGCAGTTCTGGCAGAGATGCCGATCACGCTGCAAGATGCGAGCTCTTATCACATCCCACTTGCTGCCATAGCCACGCTCATGCCTGCTCTGTCCCTGCTGATGTTGCTCCCAACCATGATTGCGGTGAGCCTCACAGTAACCTGAGCGGTCAGTTGTGGTCTTAGCACAGCCGCGCTTCCTGCATGCTCTTGGTATCAGTGCTGGCATCAAGCCTCCACGCCCTGCGG
Source organism: Pantoea sp. SJZ147 (assembly GCF_007828605.1). Classification (NCBI taxonomy): domain Bacteria; kingdom Pseudomonadati; phylum Pseudomonadota; class Gammaproteobacteria; order Enterobacterales; family Erwiniaceae; genus Pantoea; species Pantoea sp. SJZ147. Next base: position 37,526 of record NZ_VIVB01000019.1, on the reverse strand, counting down.
CGCTGTGTGCGTTGCTCATTGTCCGGGTGCTGCTCAACGGTGTCCGAGTCTGCATGGTCAACAAGTGAATAGCATGGATAGATAACGTAGCCGCCAAAGGCATCACCAACGGCGTAGTCTGCTGGCTTTGCGCTGTCCCACTTAGTCAGCACATCACTGATACGATGTTGCGGTATGCTGTAACAGACGCCGTGTATTAGCCTGCTCATGATGATGTAGTCTGTCTGGCGCTGGTCACTTTCGATAAGCTTCGTAGCAACCTCGTGCTGGTATTGCGGAGGCCTGCCGGTGCCTAAATAGAAAGACAGCAAATCATCAGGGAATCGATCAAGCCAGGCTGCTACCTTTTCGGTGAAGCCATCAACCAGCAGCGCATCGTCTTCCAGTATCACTACGCGGCAATTCTGCTGGCTGGCCCACTCAATAGCACGGTGGTGATTCCAGTTTGCGCCGTGATGGCCTTCATCAATCATTAGGTGGGCACGCAGCGACCACGCCAACTGTTCTGCCTGATGACGGCGCATGTGATGGCCGACAACGACAAACTTAATATCTGTCTGCGTCATTGTGTGTGAAAACCTTATTGCGAGCCTGCCGCGCTGCCTCAGCTGCTTCATGCCTACATTCGAAGTAGCCAATATGATGACTTTTCCCATGCTCTTTATAGTGAGCACACCATTTACGCATGTCCTTATTCCACGTTACGCCACGATAACCAGATGAGGCATTGGAATGCCTATTTCTGTTTTCAGCATTTTGCTTTGGGGTTACTACGCGGAGGTGTGCAGGGTTGACGCAAAGTGTGTTATGGCAGGTGTGGTCAATTAAATATCCCTCTGGGATCGGGCCGTTGTGCATTTCCCATGAGGCGCGGTGCGCAAGTATCATTTTACTGGTTTCCCCCGGCTTTGCGCCGGTTTTTAGATGACCATAAAACAAAAACTTTCCACCGCCAGCCCGACTTTTCCGCTTAGCCGCGGTCCATATCCAGCACTCATGAGGTTCAGCCATAACAACTTTCTCCCAGAATCTTTCAATGAAAGTTCTGGTTTTGGTCATATTTGACTACTTATGTTTAAACCAAGCAAACTCACTACCAATGCCGTCAGTTTTAAAAACGGTATTGATCCTTGGACCGGTAATCACCCTATCTTTAAATCGATTAACTACTATTCCAAAACAAATCATGTCACCGACAGATTCCGCTGACTGCTCTTTATCCCAGAAACGCAACGATTCAATGTGGTAGTACAGACGGACAATGCCATGCGCTATTGCCATCACATCATCGCGGGCACCACCCAGCAGGCCAGCGTTAAGCATCACATCGTTGCGATGCTCATCAATGAATGCCTGATAGATAGCTTCGGGATGAGACTTTTTAGCCCAGGGATCGGCGTAGGTCTTGGGTTCAGAGCCAACGTAAATCTTGCCCGATTCCATTTCCTGCCACGGCTGCTGAAGCATTTCTACATCTGTGCCATCGGTACACCAGACAAAATGATATTCAGGGTGATCGCGTAAGTGCTGCCAGATATGCAGCCATCGCCGGAAGTAGACGTTCATCTTCACATCAGGCACACGAAATAACTCAATGTCAGCCGGAGCAGTGTCAAGCTCATCAGCCAGGACAATGCGGCCACAACCACTGAGCGATGACGCCCACTTATCCAGCAGGTCAGGCGATGGTGTTATCTTAGCGCCGCGCTGAGGGTCTGGCTGGCTGGTAAGTAACGTGGTGATAACCACATTGCGTTTGTCTCGGTACTCAGCATATCCGGTGTAGCAACTGTTACGGCGCTCATTGTGGATAGTCACATTGCGCTTAACCTGTGCTTCACGGTCTGGCTTTGGTACAGAACGCTCAACGGCCTGATGCTCATCAAGCGAGTAAATAAGTTTTTCAGAACCGACAACATCAGCGAACGCCCAGGACGTTAACCCAGTATTGTGAATGCGTAATGCTAAATCTGAGTGCTCGTACATACCGCGCTGATAGATGGGGTCAAAGCCACCCACCTTTTCAATCACGCTACGATGGTAGTAAAGCATCACTCCGCGCTGGCCTGTGTAGGCAACGTGCTTATCGTCACGGTAAAGCACAGATATGTCGTTAAGCTTTTGGCCTGTCGCGAAGTCCTGAAACTGATATGCCAGATGCGGTTCTGGTGAATCGATGTAAGGCTGTTCCCATCCAACAGCTACAGGCCATGCGTCATCATCCCAAAGGAAAAGATGTTCACATCCCGCATCAATCAGCACCTGTAAACTGGCGTTCTTTGATGCCACTATGCCGCGTGACACGTCACGACGAATAACCCTGATACCAGCAGGAAAAGTTACCGGAGCGCTTGAGCCATCATCAATCACGACCACCAGCGCACCAGCAGGAAGAAACCTAAGCTGATGATCAAGGGCGCGGGATAAAACGTCATGGCGGTTGTGTGTGCTGATAGCAATACCTATATTTGATGCCCGCTCAGTCATTGGCGCATAGGCAATTCCATCAATCACGACGTCCATTCAGAGTTTCCTGCTGGTCAGATAGGTATAACCCTCAGCAATGGTGATACCACCAGCCGATGATTCATTGTGTTTATGCTGAAAATTGAACTCAGCGAATGCAGTTTTCAGTACAAAATAAAAAACCGCCCTAAGGCGGTGAGCTTAATCAGATGGCGTACCTAATATATAACCATCTACTTCCTCTAGCTTCATCCTTAAAAAAGCATTATTGATATTGCCAAATCCACCTGAATTACTATTGACTCTAACCTTCTTTAAGTTGATGAAATCAAACTCTCTTTCACCTTCGTATTCTTTATAGTCTTCAGGTTTGGGTGATTTTTCACTTTTTTTCCAGAAATACTCTGCTGTCGCAGGGGCTGATTCGCCTCTAGCGCCAAAAATACCGCCCACAGATTCGTAATACTCTCTTTCCGAGATAATCACACCTGCGATTAATGAGCCTTTGCTAAGAAGAGTGACTCCATAATTAGCGTTGGCGAAATTTGCCACCTTCACTAAAAAATGCAGATCATTATCCTGGATTTTACGCGCAAGCACCTCTTGATACGGGTTATTAACTTCCTCAGACATATCTACCTCCGAATTTAAAATGGAGAAACTACAATACATCTAAGAATTTTCTTAGTGAAGCAAAATTAACCATTCCAGCTTCGCAACGATTCACAGCGTGGCTAACCGTTATCCCTTGTCGGAGGATTCTTTAGCAGTAAGCATCTGGAAGGGGAACTGCACGACATTCCCGCGCTAACGCATCAGGATGACACACAATCATGTTGAATAACCTAATTATTGGGTCCGAGCACCAACATGAGATTTGCTGTGATGGTATAATCACTGAGGCGATTTTGACGCTATCTCTGGAGATAAAAATGAATATTGAAAAAGATAAAGTAGTCGTTGTACTGGACTATTTAATGAAGGATTTTCCGGGCACCGTGACCGATTGGGCCCCAATCCAAAACGCAATTGGTTCAGAAATAGATTTGGTTGGTTACTTAGTTTACTTAAAAGACCAAAATTACATTGAAGGAAATTTCACATTTTACCCGTTACGCTGGGAAAAACCCTGGGAAATAGCCTTATCATCAGTGAGAATCAATGCTGCTGGCATTGACCATCTTCACGATATGAGCCCCTCCCCATCTGGATGGATTCGCAGATAATCCCAAATAACAACTTATTTAAAAGAGCTTGCTTCTCATCGCAAGCTCATATCACTCTCAATTTTTCTTATCGCTGCTCTATCAATATTGCACTGAGCCACTAAACCGTATAGCTCAGCATTGAGGCTTACGCTGTCACCGAACATCATTGGATCGGGCGGCGCTGGCGCTTCAATCGGGCTGGTCAGGTCAGCGGGCAGTGGCACCTTTGGCTGGCTGACTGTCCGGTACTCCACTTGCGGCTTTTGCTGCACTCCGCAACCTGTCAGCAGCATCAGCGGGAACAGGAGCAACAGCGCACTTATCCGCTGCAAGATATTGCTTGATTTCATTCTGTAGTTTCCGGTTCTGCTGGGCTGTTAGGGCGCGTTGTTCTGTAACCTGACTCATTACGTCATTTTGCTTTTTAACGGCTGTCACCAGCTCGTTAATGCTGGTAGCCAGGCCGTCATTCTTGGAGCGCAGGTCGTTAATCTGCTCGTCTTTGCTGTTCGCCAGCTTCTCAAGGCGCTGATTGGTTGCCTCAAGCTGTGAGCTGCGGGCATTTAACATCCAGAGTGCCAGGCAAATCAGGCCAATGACGATGACGGGTGAAAAAGTTTTGACGAGATTTAATGGATTCATGAGATGAACACCTCTCGCTCTGCGGCACGGCGCTTAACAAGGCCTGCTAATTTCTTGCCACCTGCGTTAACCCATTTGCCAAACTCATCTGCTGCGCCAGCGAAGTCACCTGCGTTAAGCTTTTTAAGCAAAGTGGATTTAACGAAGTTGCCGGAACCCAGGTTGAAAACAAATGACGCCAGCGCATCGAACTGGTTTTGTGTCAGCTTCACCTTAACGTTAGTGTTAATGGTCAGCTCTGCCGCCAGCAAATCTTCACGCAGATATTTGTCAGCCTGCTCGCCGGTAATCACATCACCCATCTTTACACCATGGGTATGTCCGTATCCGATAGTGGGAATGCCTACGCTGTCGCGATATGCCTCAAGCTTCAGGCCTTCGAAGCGCTTAATCAGGTCCATGCCTTTATTGCTGGTTTGCATCAGTATCCCCTGTTTTTCTGGCTATCCACCCGCGCAACTTGTCGCTGATGTAGTCATTACCCACATACCCGATGTAAACCGCGAATACCTGTGCGGCGGCGTCAGGGATGTTCCAGTTGAAGAGAGCGCCCATTACCTGAAGCGTCGGGCCAGCGAAGAACGCCAGTGCGCTACAGGAAACAGCGTCGAGAACCCGCTTACTCCACGGGCTTTTTGCATAGGCACTGCGTAATAGTGAAAACATGCCTGCTACCCCGGCATATCCCCATTCTGTTTTATGGGCGTACAGCCACAGCAGCACTGTGGCCCAAAAGCCCGGGTCTTTTTCTGGAGGCATGCGCTTAGTTCCCGCCACCTGGATGATGGCGGCTTGCTGTTGAGGAAAAGATTGCGCATCGCCACGGCGTCAAAATATGAGTGGTTGCTGATTGGCGAGCGCAAAAACGAAAAAAGGCCGCTTTTTAGCGACCTCTTGGAAGTTTGATCTGAAACAAAAAAAGCCCACGAATGTGAGCCTAATGTTAACTGCACTGTTTATTATAACTAATCAATTCGATATATTGGTGTTGGATTTCCCTGGTGTTCGCTACTTAGCACCCCCGCTTCAGAAATCTTCGCAGGATGGTGAAGATGGGGGCTTTTTTTTCAGTATCAGTGTAGTTCCGTCACGAATACCCTGTGACAACCACCGCCTAATCGTTTAGCAAAACTAATACTTACCCTATGATACAGCAACTGTACTAAAGAATAATACCGACTAGCCTTTTGTATAGCTTATCCGGGCATAAGGCATGGAATCAGTAACATACGAATGGTCCAGCGCTTTAACTCTCAGTAATTAAACCCTGACGCATTCCGCGATAGTTTCCTTGCCCGTCGGCAACAGGGGTAAATCAGCATGTGAATATCACAATATGAAAGGCGCTACAGGTTTGCAGTCCTGGACAGAACGGATAAACCGGCTGCGCTCAGTGCCTTTGGTATTGTGTGGAAATGAAAAAACCCCGCCGTCTGGCGAGGTTTCTAATTTAAGAAGCTATGCGTTGTTACCACTCTTAACAGATTACATAGAGAAATTCGTAACGAAAAGCAGATTAAGCGGTTTTTTGAAAAATAGTTTTCTGAGCCGCTTCATCCATCTCAAGCCGGGCATCTGTCATCAGTATGCAGGCATCAATAAACGTTTCGGCGATCATAAGCTTCTGACGCACTTTCCCCTCAGAACATTTAAGCCAGCGGGCTATTGTTGATTTGGATACGTCATAACGGTAGTGCGCCATAATCAAATCAAGTTCATCCAGGCGTCCAACCTTTTTAAGCATGCCAACGGCGGTGTCAATAATCATGCCGTCATTGTCACAGCAGGAAGGACGGCTACTGGTGCTCTTTGGCAGCAGTGTAATAAACATGGGGCTTGTAGGATTCCAGCCTACCTGAGTGCCTTCACATGCAGCCCAGCCACCCCAGCGCTCTAATACCAGTTGAATGTCACGCATATTAAATCCCCTCCACACACTTTATTTTTTATCTGTCCCAATGACGCCAACTGCAATAGCGTGATCAAGAAACCGGAATAACAGTTCGATCTGACTGCCGTAATTCGACTCAAAAAGTTTTGGGTCGCGGTGTAATTCGTCGTGATGCGCCCTGCAAAGCGGAATCACGAATAAATCATGTGCCTTTGTTCCCATACCTCCCTGACCGTGTCCTATGATGTGATGCGGGTCATCTGCCTGATTAGAGCAGCATGCGCACTTCTGCGCTTTCACCCACTGAGTGTACTTCTGGCTCTCCCAGCGCCTGCGCTTTGGTCGCCTCATGAATGACTCTGGCGATTCTGGGTCAGCGACAAGAGTGATTATCTTTTTCACCTGCTCAGCGGCCTGCTGAATGACCTGTTGAGGCTGACGTTCTGGCGCGATGTGCGATTCTTTAAGCTCACCTGAGATAATCTTTACTGGCATACGCAGAACCCGCCGCGCCGGTGCGTCAGGTATCAGGTTGATAAGGTCATTAAGTGAGGACCACCAGCAAAGCTCAGGCAGGGTTAGCTGATGCTCCCCATGCAAACCAAGCTGGCTGCAAACCATCCTGATTATCCACAGAGCTGTGTTGCCCTTAGCGATGTTGTCCAGCTTGCCGGGTGTGCCATGCTCCCTGAACTGGTTATCGTTGCTGTAGCACAATGACACCAGGCCGGATTCAGTTTCGTGAAGCGTGTATTCATGGTGATGCCATGTTGCATCGTCATGCCACTGGCAGCAGCCAAATCCACGAACAAACCCAGCCAGGCCATTAGGTCCACCAGCGGCAGCTATAACGCGATCATGACTGAAGAACGGGATAAGGGATGGCTCATCAAGTAGCGGCTGTGTGCCGTCATTGATCATGCCTGATGGAAGGTCAGCCATATCCGGTGTAGGCGTGCTAACCAGAACGCGGCCACGAAACATCCCCATCAGGTCTGAGCCAGGCTTGAGCAGCACTATCCCTGTGCGCGGAGCAACCTCAGGCGTTAGCAGTGCTCTCACTCATCACCCCTTTCCGCTTTGTGAGCCGTCCACAGCCCGCCAATCCACTGAACGCCTTTGGCAGTGAAGCGGGACTGACTGAAGGCATAATTTGAATCGGTAGTGGTGCCGGTTCTGACTTCAAACCGACCGGCTTCGATATGCTGGCTATAGGGAGTCATGACACCATTGAGTCGGTACATGATCCTGCTATCAAGCAGGAACAGGCGGAGCTCTGGCTCTTTGGCCTCAAGAAGTTTTGCCACCTGGCGGAATGTCATTGAGCCTGTAGCCATGACATAACGATCCACGAAAGCGACCTTTGGAGCAGCTTCAGTAAGCTGTATCTGCAGGCGTTCCTTCTCCTCTTCCATTTCGGCAGCAAGACGGAGTGCCTCAGCAAAGGTCTGCGGGATTTTAACTGGCTGGCTTTCCTCTAACTCATGCAGCCGCTTAATCACTTTCATGCGGAGAATGGCACTGTAACCGGTGATGAGGCATTCGGTGTGCTCACGATCAAGACGGTATTGCTGATATTCTTGACCATTCTGGGGGTGTACGAACTTTTGCGCACACCCATGCACGTCCTCTTTTAGCTGCTCATACATGCGTTCGATATCTTTCATGACATCGAAATGACGCTTGCCAGTCAGCTCTGCAATTTCACGGCTGGTCATGGTTGGGAATTGAATGGCACTGACTACAGGCGCATTAGCGCCTGCTGATTGATTTAGCATTTGAACTCTCCACACACTTTACACGCATTATTTTTAAACGGCCCCGCCCCATCACCTGCAAGTGAACGGGACCAACCTCTACCAATGGCATCTGCAACATGCCCCGGTATTCGCACTATAACCGCTATTTAAATTCATTTCCCCCCAAACGTGAAAGGGCTGATAGTCACCTCTGCTTTTCCCTGTTTAACCTGCTCCCCCCACTCTACAGTGAATCGTTTTATCTGCCTGTCATCCACCCACACGCCAGCATACGTAAGGCTGTCGAACAGCGCTTTCTGGTAGTTATCAAGGTCGCGATGGCGCTTGTCAGGCGGGTACAGCAACACGGTAACTTCAACGTTCACTGTAATGGGTTGAGGGCGGCGCTTGAGCTGCGTAAGGATGGCTGCGATTGCGTTGGAACGAAAAGAGCGCCCGGAGGCGCTAATTTTCATACCTGTACTCGTTGCCCGCCAGTATCCGTTAACGCTTGGAGGAAACGGTAAAGTTAACTTCATGCAGCTTGTCCTGTGTCGCCTATAAGCTCTTTGACGGCACCACGTAACATGCGCACATTGTCCCAGCAGCTACGGTCTGTCTGCTCCACCAGCTCAAGGAATTCGCGAACCGTGCATGGCTTCACCAGACGAACTTCAATTAAAACAGATGCGAATCGCCGGAAGTTGAAACTCTCCTCATCTGGCCCTTCAAAATTTTCTGCCACCCAGAGCTTTAGCTCAAGGTCGTCCTGATGCTCCTGAATGATGCGCTTCGCCTTCTGAATAGTGTCAGGTGGGACTACCATCACCTCTGGCTTTTCGACAGAATCAGAAGCCCATACGTGGGCATATTTCGATTCACTGAAGGTGTATTCGTGTTTCATACCGAATGCGGCCACAGCACATGCCATTGTTTCAACGCCGCTTTGCTCAAGGATATCGACTCGCTTTAGCGGTAACTCTTCGCCGCCCTGCTGTTCCTGGACCATTTCCGGCTTCAAATCTTTTTCAGTGCCGGGAATGCCTTCACGGTATTCAGCCAGGATAGACATGATCTCATCGGTGTAGCTTGAATTGTGATAAAGCGCTGTAACGCCATCCTCTTCGTCACCTGACTGAGCATCGCAAAGCAGTTCCACCAGCCGACGAGCCTTGACAGCACTGAACTGGGGCATCGCGGCGGCTTTGGTCAGTTTCTTTTTGCCCGCGGCTTTTGCTTTTTGCATCTGCTGCTGAGCGACAGTTGATGCCTTTGCGCCATGCTCACGCTGCAGAGCAATCGCTGTGGTGGCTGCTACCTCGCCGGACTTGACCATATCAATCAGCCCGTCGCCTACGGTCAGAAGCTGCAGGTGCTGTTCAACGTCAGTAACTGAGCGCTTTACCTTCTTCGCTATCTCTGCCGGTTCCCAGCCCTGATTAACCAGGCGCTGATAAGCTGCGGCTCTTTCCAGCGGAAGTAACGCCCTGCCCTGGCTGCTTGTCACCATGAAGGCGATGCGGTCTGCTTCACTGCCAACGAAGTCTTTGCACTCAAGGCGCAACTCGTAGCCAGCTTCCTGAGCCAGCTTGGCACCAAAGTAACGGTGATGACCATCGATAACCTTGATGCCATGCTCAGTGACCTGAACCGCCAGCGGCGGAACGTGTTCACCAGCGATAAACGCATCACGGAATTCCTCAACGTGGGCCTGGTCTGTCTCACGAACGTTGTAGCCAGGCTCAACGTAGAGCTCATCAACGCCTAACAGGTAGGTTTTGCGCGTGGTGATGTCGGTTTCAGTATTTTTCTTGTCGTCGTAAACGCGGGCTAATGTGCTCATGCTGTTTGTAACTCCCAAACCAGATAGATAATCAGTAACAGGATGATCACCAGCACTTCCGGCAATGACCTGTAGAAATATTCGTGTTCTTCAAAGTGGCGCTTAAGGGCTGGTTTCATTGGTGAACCTCCCACTGCCAGTAATCGCTAATTTTCCCACTGTCGATGCCGCTGTAACGGCTGCAGCGTAAAGCGCCTCTGGCCGCGCACTTATCGCTGTTGGCTTTTGCAACCTGCCGGTTGTGCTCAAAGGTGGCCGTCATCATCGCGTTTAACCAGTTATGGCTGGCACGAAGCCACAGGCCCTTGCTTTCCAGTTGAGTCGCAGTCTGAACCGATTTGAGATAATCCTCGTTTTCTTCAGGTCGAGGCGCGGTGTTTACCGTAAACAGCCACTTCTGATTGCGAATCAGGATGAGCTGCTCGCACATCTGAAAAACGGCAGCGCGGGCTGTTGCATATTTGATGCCCGTCGTTTCGCTGATGCGCTTCATGCTCATGCCGCCGTGAGTGCGTAGGCATTCAAGAATAATTTCATCGTGTTCCATGAATCCCCCTTAAGCGCCACGGAAGCCTGGCGGCGTCTGGCTGTCTACTGGTGGTAAGGCGGTTACGTCGCGCATCCACTTGCCGTTGATGCATGGCGGACGTCCGGCGCGGTCCCACTTCTGGGCTGAACTGAGATAACCGGGAAACTTTCCAGGACGGAATATTGTTTCTGGCCGAACGTACTCGCGCATCTTCGCGTCGTCAGACCATTTGGCAATGGTGTAATCCACAGTGAGGATCAGCTCTTCTGCGGTGAAGTCTTCAGACAAGCGTCCACGGATTGGCCCGAGTGATGATCTGGATTTCTGGTAACGCAAACCCGCCGCACGATTCAGGTGCTCAAGAACACGGAAAGCATCGTCAGAAGATTCACTGTCGGGTTTCGCAGAAACCGGACAAGAGTCTTTACCTGTAATCTCTGTAGTATTCTCTGTTGTATTCTCTGTAAGATGAGGGCAATTTGCCCCGATGGATGAGGGCATGTTGCCCTGTTCGATTGGTGCAGGTTGCTCCATTCGATTAGTGCAATTTGCATTCTTCGATGAGTGCAAATTGCCCTCATCGGTCAATAAAGGGCTGGCGTGGTTAATTGCGTAATAATTAGTCCGATCATGCTGAGATTTCTTAAGCTGCTCTACAAAAATCAGGTCACGCTTTTTCAACGAAGTCAGTGCACGTTTTACGGTGTCTGAGGACCAGAAAGGAAACTGATTAGTCCACTCTTCAATGGTGTTATAAACCCAGCGTTTCCCCTCATATTCAACGCCAGATGTGGTGTCTTCCAGCCAGTAGCAAATTTGCTGCAGCACAATGGCTTCATTCAGGCCAATACGGCTGGCTAACTCAGGGCTCACCACAAGCGGCTTAACTTTAAGCAGTAAACTCATGGTGATACCTTCTTAAACTTCTGACTGAACAACACACGCGGAAGCATGCACTGATGCGGGTAGTTAGGCCGCATGAAGATCACACGGTGATTGACCGTATCAACCCCAACGGTAGTAACCTTAACGCCGCGATTATCCTTGTAGGTTTCAACCCACGGTTTAATGACTTCAGTTTCCATTGATGGCCCCCACTTCAACCGGGCGACGATAGAACTCAGCCCAGGCAGATTCGACTACCAAACGAGAAACAGACTGGTAGTTGTTGGCCTCATCGGCGACGGGTATGATTTGCTCATAGACAGGAACGCCAGCCTGATAACGGCAGCGGAATTGCCCTGACAACGGTTTCTGATTTACAATGCTCATGCGATGAGTCTCCACACACGTTGATTTACTCGCACCGAACGCCCTAGGCTGCAACCCGGGGCGTTCACCTTTTCTGACCCCTGCTAAATCTGTTATCACTTCAAATGTCCTGCGCTTCGAACTGCATTCCGGCAACATCGGCCTTCCTCCCGCCTGTTACAAACACGTCCACGGCGTGATCTGCTGTGCCTGCGCTGAAAAGTGCGATAAGCCCAAAGAATCCGTGTACCTGATGGCTGATTTTTTTACGGAACAGCGCTGACAAGGTTTTGCGTTCGTGATGATCGATGACGCCATCTGCCATAGCTGCAATCTGTGCTGTTGCTAACTCACCCTCAGCGGCTTTCGCTTTCAGTTGGGTATCAAACAAATCAACCTTGTCCATTTCGCGAGCGGCCTTGATGTCCACCAGCAGCATTCCATGACGAACTGCCATGAACTCAGCAACGCAACAGGTGCCGGTCAGGACTTCCATTTGCATCAGCTCATCCAGTGTGAAGAAGCGACTGCCGCATTTGCGGTACAGATGGTTATGAAACTGATCGATACTCATGCCTAAATCAGCAGCCATACCTAAGCGGCCGTGCTTATGTGCTTTGCACATCTGGCGTACTGCCTGGTTAATCGTGTCTACCATTTCGCTATTCCTTGGGTAGTTATGTTTGTGGTGGTTTAGTTCTAAGCTGACTTTCTAGCAGGCAGCCCGTCTTTCGCGTTTGGGTAGATATCTGGGCGCAGTTGATGCGGTGTTACTGTCCACCCACCCCATTCACACAATGGGATCACTCGCTCAGGAGGAACTCGGTTTTTAGAGACCCAATTAGCAACTGACTGGACAGAACTGAAACCAAAACGCCTGGAAACTTCCGACATTGACCCAACTGCCTTAACAGCTTCCTCGCTAATATTTTTGAAGCTTTGATGCATGACTCATTCCTCAATAGTGGGTTGAATTCGATACTACTTAAAGTAGCAATAATATGCAACTTAAAATAGAAATGACAACTATGCTTTGTGCGCTTAATCTTCCACTTATGGTGGAAGAAGCTAAATACAAAGACTTTGCCGTCAGGCTTAACAAGTCTCTTCAAGCGTTATCGCTTGGGGTCAAAGAACTATCAGAATTCAGTGGCGTCTCTTATGAGATGGCGCGACGTTACACTCTGGGCACAGCTAAGCCGAGGGATGAAAAAATGCTGAAGATTGCTGAGAAGTTGTCTGTCTCGCCTGCCTATCTTGATTACGGGGTGTCTGATGGGTTTGATAGGCCGGAGAAAGGCACAGTAAGGATCAAGCAGTTTGATGTTCATGCGTCTGCTGGACACGGCTATATAAATCACCCCTTCCCTACGGTAATAAGCTCAATAGAAATCCCTGACGAGCGTGTTTACGAGTTGTTTGGCAGAAAAACATTAGATGGAATTGAGCTTATTAACGTTGATGGCGATAGCATGATGCCTACTCTCAGCCCCAGAGACTTGTTGTTTATTGACAGGAGCATTGATCACTTCAACGGTGATGGGGTTTACGTATTTAATTTTGAAGATTCGACATTTGTTAAAAGACTTCAGAAAGTTAAGGGGCGTAGGCTGGCCGTTCTGTCAGATAATGAAAACTACCCCCCTTTTTTTATTGAAGAAAACGAAATGTCTGAGCTATTTATTTTTGGAAAGCTTATCAGGTGCTTACCTCTTAAAATGCTTGATTTCGGCTAGTAACTAACAGATTAAGACCGGCGAAAGCCGGTTTTTTTTCGTCCAAAATTCATGCACATATTTCAAAACTACCTACAACTCGAATCTTTTCTACTTTTTGTTGTTGCATTTATCTACTTAAAGTAGCTATATTCTACACATCGGTTCCGCGTTGTTAGCTGAAAAGATGACGTGATGTGGTTGCCGTGAATGGAAAGAGAGAGTGTTGTGCTTGGCGGTTACTCCGGGGCTTTCATCCCATAAGGAGAGCGAAGGTAATGTTCACCCGGTTTAACCGCGTTTTTTAATTATTTTTGAGGCTGTCATGAAGAAAATTAAACACAGTAAAGTTATCCGTCGCGTCATGCGCAATCAGTTCTACACAATGGCTCGTGAATCTTTAGCGCTATACGGAAATCATCGCCATGCAAGATGGCTGATGCGTCAGGCTCGCTCTTACTTTTGAAAATTGCCCGCCTGCGGGCACAACGATGAGAGCATTTGGCGGGCGCACCAGGCCGCGCCACAGAGGCGCTGAGTGTTCTCTTCGTTGTGACATGTCACAACAACCTTCAAGTGTGGAGGCACGGCTCTGGGTTGTTGCAGTAACCCAGCAGCCAATTTACTAAATCCCAAAAGTTTTTATTGCCATCTTCGGCAAGGGATTAGTGCAACTAAAAATCGTGTGTGGAGATGAAAATGAGTACTGAAAACAATATTGCTAACAGCCTTTCTGCTGCTATTGCGGCGCACTGCTCTCAATTCGAACAGTCACCTGAATTCGCTGAAATGGTACGCAAGCACGTTACCAGCCTGTACGAAGAAGCCATCAAAGACACGTTCCGCTGGGGAGACTTCCCGAAATCGGTAAAAAAGGCTTTAGAAGAAGCGTTGCCAGCCAACATCAGCGAGCTAGTCGATCTGCCTCGCTATAACCTACTGATGGCAAAAGAACTGGCTGCTACGTGGGAAGGAAATGCCGTATCTGAACGCCTGGTCACATCTATGCGCGAACATGTGCTGGAGTTTATTAAATCCCATGAGGTGCCGAAATTCATCAAGGCTTCTGATCTTTGGGCCGCTTTCATTGAAGATCACGTTGAAGAAGCTACGCAGGAGGGATGGGAAGCACCATCAGTGCTCATGACTTACAGCGACTATGGTTCTTTTATGGTCGGGCTGGAAAAGCAACCAGAGCAAAGCAGTAGCTACAACAGCCGTTCTCGCAGTAAGAACCATGCAATCGAGTTCGAAAACAACCTCTATTTTACTAAACAAAAAGCATACGAAGACCGCGAAACTGTTGATGTGTTGCACGATGGAAAGCCTGTATGGCGGCTTTTTTCCGGCGCGCTTGAGGGCGATGCGCTGGGCAAGAAGGTTCACCAATTTCGTGGGAATTTCGAAAAATTGGTAGCGGCGCTTTACTACGGAGACAGCCTGCTAGTTTTGGACGCTGATGAGGCTGACGAAATTTATTATCCGGGGGCTTATTAATGCACAAGCCTGACGACCCTATCACCGTTGGACGTATCACCCTGCCCTATAGCCATCTGCTCAATGGCTGGCTGATGCCTGACGGTACCGTTATCAAAAACCCTATCAGGGCGCAGAACGAAGCTGAGCGCCTTAACGGCAACATCGTTCTTCACTGAGGGCCACCAGCATGTTATCGAATAAATCAAACAAAGAGCTTGTTGAAGCCGGCCATCAGTTCGCTAAAGCGCTTGATGCTGATATGCCACTTACTGAAATCGCAAAGCTTGTCTCTGCCCTTTCTACTCGCCTGGAGTGTTCAATCATCCGTGGCAATGAATTGCAGCAGAAGCTGGATGCGTTGGCGGCGGAGAATGCGGCTAAAGATTCGGCAATCAATGAGGTTTTGAGGAAGCGCCCGGGTGGGGTGTATTTCAATAAATGTGAAGAAATGCTTTTGAATGCTATGAATGCCCCACTCACCGAAGCTTACCTTAACTCGGCGCGGGCGGAAGGGGCTATCGCGGTGAGAAATGCGTTAGTGCTGGCTGATGATGGATCTGACATTTACGCAATAGCCACTGATACTGCCGAGCAACTCAGCTCCGGCACCCATGACACTGCGGATAAGGCGGGTTGATATGATCCACTACCATGGTGGTCCAATCACGCCGGACGTGGCTGCGTTAAAGGCATGGCGAGGACGGCACGCTTTTATCTCTTTCGCTCATAGCGATCAGATAAGTCTGGCGTCTGAGGTGTGCCAATCATTTGCAGTTGATAATGGCGCGTTCACTGCGTGGAAAGCAGCTGGTAAAAACAAAATCGACTGGAAAGACTACTACGAGTTTGTTGCCGTCTGGAAGAATCACCCTGGCTTCGATTTCGCCATCATTCCTGACGTGATTGATGGCGGTGAGGATGAGAATGAGGCTCTGCTGAATGAGTGGCCCCATGGTGATTTTTACGGCGTTCCCGTTTGGCACATGAATGAAAGCGATGATCGCTTTATCCGACTCTGCAATGAGTATCCGCGCGTTGCTATAGGAAGTTGTGGTGAGTACGACGTCAAGCGACCTAACCTGGCCGTGTCGCGCATGAAGGACTTAATCAGGCATGTGACCGACGCAAAGGGCCAGCCAGTAGCAAAGCTTCATGGGTTGCGAATGCTGAATCCGCTCATCTTCACTAAGTTGCCTCTGTCGAGTGCTGACAGCACCAATGTTGCGCGAAACATCGGCATTGATAAAGCCTGGTCTGGCGCTTATTCGCCGGCTTCGAAAGAAACACGCGCATCCGTTCTGGTTGAGCGAATTGAGTCTCATAACTCACCGGGTTCACTTATTTACTGTGAAAAACGTGATCGCATGTCTTTCCAGTTACCTTTGGAGGTTTAACCATGACAACTAATTCCCCCAATCCAGTTGATGGTGATGTGCAGGCGCTGATTGAGCGATTAAACAGGATTGCTGCAAGACTTAAATGGAACAACGTTGGCTATGCGCAGGACGTACTTAAAGCTGTTGATTTACTCACCACCCCGCCCGCTCAGCTCTTGCGCCCGGTGGAGTTGCCAGATGAAGCGCCGAACGCTTTAGTCGCACTTTGTCAGCAGATGTACGACTACAAATTCACAGGTCAAACTGTCGCTCATGATGTATGGCAGGATTGCCTGGATGAATTGCACCTTAACGCCACCGCACAGCCTGTAAGCGATGGGTGCAAGCTTCCAGAAGGTTGGAAAATGGTTCCTATTGAGCCAACAGAAGAAATGATGATCGCTGGGTTTGAGTCTGAGCCTGATGAGAGTTTTAGCGAAGAGGCTGAGTGGGAGAAATATCAAGCGATGAGCGGCTGTCAACAGGCTAAGCATCGCGCTCGCTTGTGCTGGGATGCCATGCTGGCAGCAGCGCCGGGAGGTCAGTAATGGAACAGCCAATTCTGGACATGTGCTGCGGCTCGAAAATGTTCTGGTTAGACAAGAACGACAGTCGTGCAGTTTTCGCTGACATTCGCAAGGAATCTCATGTCCTTTGTGATAACCGGGCCTTACATATTAACCCGGACATAATCGCAGACTTTCGCGCTTTGCCGTTCCCTGATAACAGCTTTGCACAGGTAGTGTTCGACCCGCCTCACCTCGACCGCGCTGGCGAAAATGGCTGGATGCGAAAGAAGTATGGCGCACTTGATAAGCAGACATGGCGGGAGGATATCCGCTCAGGATTCAGCGAAGCTTTTAGAGTGTTGCGGCCACACGGCACGCTGATATTCAAATGGAACGAAACTCAGATACCTGTTAGCCAGGTAATAGCTCTAACCGACCAGAAACCTACAATCTGGCAGCGCACTGGCAAGGGTGACAAGACACACTGGGTTCTGTTTTTAAAGGAGGCCAGCAATGCGTGAGCACCCAACCATCAATGATGCTGCTAAGAAAAAATATTTAGCGAAAATTCAGAAGCTGATGCGCCTGGCAGAAAACACCAGTAGCCCTGCTGAAGCTGCTAACGCTCTTTCCAAAGCTCAAGCCTTTATGAAAGAGCACGGGCTAAGTGAGACAGAAGTAATCTTCTCTGAAATATCCACCAGCGAAAGTAGAAGTTCACCGAGCAATGCGGAGAAGTTGCCTGAGTACATGACAATTTTAGCAATGACTATAGAAAAAGCTTTCGCTGTAAAGTGCCTTGTTAGTTGGCGTTTGACACCAAACCACAATTATAAACGGGTAGTTAAGTTTTATGGCCTGGATGGACGCGATGTGGCTGCTGCATACATTTTTGATGTTTTGACGCGCCAGATAAAACAGGCGAGAAAACAGTTTCAAAATGACCACTGCGGCAGATATATACCAAAACATAAAGCCAAATTAGCTGATGAGTTTTGCAAAGGTTGGGCTTCCGGTGCTTATCACGCAGTTGAGGGGTTGGTGATTAGTGAAGAGCATCAATCAAAGATGTCTTCTTACGCTCAGAAAATTAAAGAGGATGGCGTAGGTGAAGTTAAAAGTCGTAATGCAGGCGGTGATGATAATTCATATGCCGCTTACATGGGCTTCAGGGAGGGTTCAAAGGCAAAGGTTTATCATGGGGTGGATGGTTCATCTGAGCAGACGAAAATGATTGGATTGGGGTGATTGACAATGCCTAAATCCCCCGCTGAACGCAAAGCAGTGCAGCGCGCCAGACAGGCCGCTGCAGGTGTCAGAAAGCTGGAGATTGTTCTCGATGAGCAGGAACTGGCGATGCTGGAGCAGAACTGCGCCGACCGCCGCCCAGGGCGTGAGCCCTACGAAATTGCAGAGTATATCGCTCTGCTTATCCGACAGGACGATGCGCGGGTCCGTAGCCGGTTCAAATCGATGGGTAAACGCAAGTGCGGTAAGTGTGGTGATTGCCTGCCTGTGCAGGATTGCCCACTGAAAGAAGAGTCAGCCTGTTGGGTTCGTTTGGGCTGGCATGAAACGAAGTTGGTTATAGCGCCGTGATTCGTCACGGATTTTTAAACCTGTTGCAGCGGGAGTGTGTGGGGTATGAACCAGAGCAATAACGAAATTATTTCTGACGCCGACATTGAACAACTGACAGGCTACAAAACCCCGTCAAAGCAATGTCAGTGTCTGAAGAATGCTGGAATATTTTTTATGGTACGCAGGGATGGAAGACCGCGAACCACTTGGCAGCATTTCAATGATCCACTGGCATCACGTAAGCAGCCCGCCAGTGGCATGAATGAGCCAAATTTTGGAGCATTAGACTGATGGCAGGAGTTAGAAAAAACAAGGAAGATAACTGGTTACCGCCCCGAGTGTATCGGGGCCGTGCTGCTTACGAATTTAAGCCTAAAAACGGCGGCACAGTGAGACTATGTGATATTGAAAGCACAAAGGCTCAGGTCTGGACCGCATACGAAGCTCTTATCAACGAGCGTAAGCGCGAAGACGCTTTCGAAGGGCTTACAGAATCGTTTTTTAACTCACCAGACTTTTTCGAATTAGCCAGAGAAACTCAAAAAGACTATCGAAAATACTCTGTTAAGGTTCTCGCCGTTTTTGGGAAAATGCCTCCTGATTCAATTAAGCCGGAGCATATCAGAAAATATATGGATAAGCGCGGTCTGAAAAGCCGTGTTCAGGCAAACCGTGAGAAGGCATTTATTTCACGTGTTTATCGTTGGGGTTACGAGCGTGGACTGGTAAAGGCAAATCCTACTAAGGGCGTTAAACAGTACAAAGAGAAGTCACGTGATCGTTATGTAACGCACGAGGAATATGCTGCCCTGTATAGCCTCGCTTCGCCCGTTGAGAAAATTGCCATGGAACTGGCCTATTTATGCTTGGCAAGGCAAGCTGACGTCCTCTCTATGAAGAAAACTCAACTCGTTGAGCAAGGCATATTGATCAAGCAAAGCAAAACTTCAGTCGCTCAGATTAAGGGCTGGAGTGAAAGACTACGTTCTGTAATTGCCCTTGCAGAGTCATTACCACTGAACAAAGGAATGAGCAGTATTTTTATAATCCACCAACCTTCCGGTGCCGGTTATACAAGAGATGGCTTTAATGCCAGATGGAGGAAGCTGAAGCAGGAAGCAAAGGTGAAATTCCCTAATATTGATTTTAATTTTACGTTTCACGATCTGAAGGCAAAAGGAGTTTCAGACTTAAACGTTGATATCTACGAGAAGCGGGCGATTTCGGGTCACAAGAATGTTGAACAGACAGCACGATATGACAGAAAAATCGCAGTAGTGCCTGTGGTCGGGGCTGAGCTGGAAGCACTTCATGTTCCGAAGCCATCTTCTGAAAAACGGAAATAAAAACAAAAAACCGCCCAAAGAGGCGGCTTAAACGACATTGCTACTACTTGATTTTATTGGTGTTTCAATATGGTGCCCGGGGCGGGACTTGAACCCGCACGACCTTGCGATCGAGGGATTTTAAATCCCTTGTGTCTACCGATTTCACCACCCGGGCGAGGTATAACTGGAGGCGCGTCCCGGAGTCGAACCGAGGTACACGGATTTGCAATCCGCTGCATAGCCACTCTGCCAACGCGCCTAAAACTGATATGCTGCCAGGTTGTCCTGACCTGCTAATTTGGAGCGGGAAACGAGACTCGAACTCGCGACCCCGACCTTGGCAAGGTCGTGCTCTACCAACTGAGCTATTCCCGCATCATCTCACCATTCAGTTTGCTGCCTGCTGAAGGGGTCGATTTTTACTACGTTTCATCGAACTTACTGATTTTTCTTAGCTTCTGCAGCAGTGCTGCCGTTCGATGCGATGCATTCTACTGAGATGACGCGATGAGTCAATAAAATTATCCCCACATTGCGTCCGTTTGCTGCTTTTTAAATCGTATCGATCACGGTTCGAGCAAATCCCCACGCGCGGCACTCAAATACTGGAACATTGACCAGAAAGTCAGCACTGCAGCAATGTATAACGCAACAACACCTACGCCGACGACCATGCTGTCCGGACGCCACAGCAAGGCAAAAAGTGAGAACATCTGGGCAGTCGTTTTCACTTTACCAATCCAGGATACGGCGACGCTGCTGCGTTTGCCAATTTCCGCCATCCACTCGCGCAGCGCAGAGATAATGATCTCTCGCGCAATCATCGTTGCAGCCGGCAGGGTGATCCACCAAGCGTGAAAGTACTCCGCAACCAGCACCAGAGCAATGGCTACCATAACTTTATCGGCAACAGGATCGAGAAACGCACCAAAGCGCGTGGTCTGCTTCCAGCGGCGCGCCAGAAAGCCGTCGAACCAGTCAGTTACGGCTGCGACAATAAAGATTAACGCGGTAACCAATGGCGCCCAGTGGAACGGCAGATAGAAAGCCAGCACAAAGAACGGAATAAGAACGACGCGAAACAGGGTAAGACAGGTCGGAATGTTAAATTGCATATGCTGGTAACTGTCTGGATTGGGTGGTGTTTGGCATATGTTCCTACATTGCCCCCCCTGTTTCAATGCTAGTGTTTCAACGAGTAGTAGATTTTTTCTGCCAGAGCATGCGATATGCCCGGTACATTCGCGATCTCCTCCACCGATGCATTCATCAGTGGTTGCAGGCCGCCCATGTACTTGAGCAGCTGCTGACGTCGTTTTGGCCCCACACCTTCAATGCTTTCCAGCGCACTGGTGTTTTTGACTTTAGCTCGTTTTTTGCGGTGGCCCGAAATTGCATGATTGTGAGCATCATCACGAATATGCTGGATCACGTGCAGGGCTGGTGCGTCGGGCGACAGCGAAACGCCCTCACCTTCTGCCTCAAAAAATAACGTTTCAAGTCCGGCTTTACGATCGCTGCCTTTTGCCACGCCCAGTAAAATCGGACGTGTTTTGTCCCAGGAAACGTCCAGTTCGGCAAACACCTGCTTTGCCTGCGCCAGTTGACCTTTTCCGCCGTCAATGAGAATCACATCGGGAATCTTGTCCTCCTCGATAGCTTTTCCATAACGACGACGCAGCACCTGATTCATCGCGGCATAGTCATCCCCGGGGGTAATGCCGGTAATGTTGTAGCGGCGATAGTCGGCGCGCAGGGGGCCGTTTTGATCAAACACGACACAGGACGCGATGGTCTGCTCTCCCATGGTATGACTAATATCAAAACACTCCATCCGGCTAATCTTATCCAGCTCCAGAAACTCGGCTAACGCCGTCAGACGCTGATGAATCGTCGAGTGCTGGGACAGCCGCGTTTTTAATGCCGAACCGGCATTGGTTCGTGCCAGCTTGAGATAGCGAGCACGGTCACCGCGAGGCTTACTTTGAATATTCACTCTACGCCCGGCTAATTCCGTCAGTGACTCGGACAGCAGTTCGCGCTCAGGTAAGGTGAAATCAAGCAAAATCTCGCTGGGCAACGAGCGCATCTCACTGCCCTGCAAATAAAACTGCCCGACAAAGGTTTGCACGACTTCCGCCAGATCGGTATCGGCAGGGACCTTGGGAAAATAGCTTCGGCTACCCAGCACTTTACCCTGACGGATAAATAACACGTGCAAACAGGCCATCCCGGCGTCATAAGCCACGCCAATCACATCCAGATCGTCGCCCTGGTTAGACACAAACTGCTTCTCGGTGACGCGCCTGACGGCCTGAATCTGGTCACGCAGACGGGCCGCTTCTTCAAACCGTAGGTCGTTGCTGGCATCTTCCATGCGGCTGACCAGTAAATTCAGCACCTGATCGTCTTTGCCTGCCAGAAACAGCCGCACGTAATCCGTCTGCTGTGCGTACTCTTCCTCGCTGACCAGCCCGGCTACACAAGGCCCAAGGCAGCGACCAATTTGGTATTGCAGACAGGGACGTGTACGGTTGCGGTAGACGCTGTTCTCGCATTGGCGAATCGGAAAGACTTTTTGCAGCAACGCCAGAGTTTCACGCACGGCATAGCCATTAGGAAAAGGACCGAAGTACTCCCCTTTTGCGTGTTTCGCGCCCCGGTGCATAGCCAGACGGGGATGGGCATCGCTGCTGAGAAAAATATAGGGATAGGATTTATCGTCACGCAATAGAACGTTATAGCGTGGTTGATAGAGCTTGATGTAATTGTGCTCAAGCAACAACGCTTCGGTTTCAGTATGGGTTACGGTGACATCAATGTGATGAATGTTACTCACCAGCGCTTCGGTTTTTCGGCTGCCTACGTTCGTACGAAAGTAGCTCGTAAGCCGCTTTTTCAGATCTTTGGCTTTGCCGACATAGATAACCGTTCCGGAGGCATCATACATCCGGTAGACACCTGGCTCGCTGGTGACCGTACTCAGAAAAATTTTAGGATTAAAGAGGTCACTCACTACTGATTAACGGCTCCGCATTATACAGGCCATGTCTGATGGCCAGATGCGTTAACTCTACATCGCCACTGATATTCAGTTTACTGAACATCCGGTAACGGTAACTGTTAACGGTTTTAGGACTGAGATTAAGCTGCTCGGAAATTTCCGTCACCTTTTGTCCCTTGGTGATCATCAGCATAATCTGCAATTCCCTTTCCGACAAACAGCTAAAGGGAGATTCGGCTTTTTGCGGCTCAATCTGGCTAAGTGCCATTTGTTGAGCAATGTCCGATGCAATATAGCGCTGGCCTGCTTTGACCGAGCGAATTGCGTTCACTACTTCCTGCGGAGCGGCGCCTTTACTCAGATAGCCCGCAGCACCCGCCTGCATCACTTTCGCAGGCAGCGGATTTTCAGTATGAATGGTGAGCATGATAATTTTGATATCGGGATTGTAGCGCACGATTTTACGCGTGGCTTCCAGCCCACCGATACCGGGCATATTCATATCCATTAAAATGACATCGACCTGGTTGGCACGACACCATTTAACGGCATCTTCGCCACAACAGGCTTCTCCAGCAATCACCAGACCTTTAATATCTTCCAAAATACGGCGGATACCGGCACGTACCAGTTCATGGTCATCGACAAGAAGGACAGTGATCAACGCGAAGCACTCCGCAGCTAATTAAGAGGTAGCATTTAACGATTGCAAGCGGCAATCATACCCGTTTTTGCATTAAAAGCCCATATACAAGGTGATGTAAGGAAAGTATTCAATGATTTATATCAACTCATATGGCGGGAGATCGGCTCACAGCGATGAAAAATCGGCTGACAAGATTAAAAATATAAAAGACATTAATTTTCAATGAGTTAAAACAGTCTTAATTGATTCAAATAGCACTTTTTTTCACAAAACTCAGCGCCATCACCCTCAACTATTCCCGTCCGTTATTTATTAATTTACCTGAACAAAACAGAGGCAGCATCCTTGGTTTTGTGATGCGCTCAGCAAGCTGTATCCCCTGTGATATACTCTCGGATTGCTATGCGTACAGATTGAAAAGACGACGTTAACCACCAAGGAGACATTCATGAGCGATGAAGATTTCGCTACCTCGCAGGAAACGCAAAAATTATCCGATGAAGTGGCTTGCCTGAAGATGATGATCACATTGATTCTAAAAGGAATGGGCCAGGCAGATGCCGGTAAAGTGATTATAAATATGGAACGCTACGTTAAAACCTTAGGTGACATGCCGCAGGCAGAAGTGTTTAGCAACACCATCAAACAGATCAAAGCCGCCTATCGCCAGTAACGCTAAGCTGCCCCCGTATCCGGGGGCACACATCTAACCATGCGGATGCCAGTTAACCGATACGCCGAGAGAAGGAAGCACCTCTTCCGGGCTGAATCGTCGTGTACCGCGATATTTTTCTGCCAGTGCCGGCTGAGTGACCGGAATACGAATGGCAAAAAGGTTGTCCTCAGACTGAATCAGACCCGGCGTTAATGGCTGATACACGACCTGATGCTGTTCGAACATTTTTTCCAGCATTGGCGTGGCCGAACTGATAATAAATTCAATACCGTTAAGCTCTGCAAGCTGAACGGCATGCCAGAGAATATTAAGCGGCAACTCAGGGTCCACTTCCAGCCGCGCCGAGAAACGCGACATCTCCCATACCTTTTCATGATTAAAGGGTAATACGATACCCTCGGTTTGCTCGGGTTCAGTCCAGGGCATCAACCGCGCACAGCCACTGATGCCACTGCGCACACTCCATGCAATCAACCAGGTTACATCAGAGCGATCAAAACGATCATACTCTTGACCAGGCGTGCTCAGACGCGGTGGAATCGACCAACCTTCACCCCGTGCAAACACGCTGTAACGGTAACTGCCAAGCTCGGCAAGCAAGGAGGATGGCATATCCTTTAATTGCGTTTGAACTATTTTCATCATGCGCCTCTGACATCCCCATGTTTGCAATGATTTCTTTGCGTCTGCCCAAGAACGCATCAGCGCAGGGTAGACAAGTGACCTCAACGAGGGAACTACTAAAGTTGGCAGTTGCTTTTCATTTAAATCAGTCCAATTGCTGCGGCGTAGCAGGCAATTTGAGTTTTATTAGAAACATTAAAACGTTTTTTCATATTTTTTTGGTAAAAATTTACGGTGTGCTCAGAGATCGACAAAATAAGTGAAATTTCTTGTGAGGTTTTTCCTTCAGCAGTCCATTTCAAAATTTCCAGCTCACGCTGACTAAAATCATTTCCCTGAACCATCAGCGCTTCATCATTCAGGCGTTCGAGCAAGTATAAGCTTTGTTCAGCCAAAAAATGCAGTCTGGCCTCGAGCTCAACTCGCCGACAGTCAGTAATAAAGGGACGCTTTGATCCTATAGATAATATACCAACGGCTCGATTTGATGCCATTGCAGAACACGAAAATCCGCTCAGGAGCCCAAAATCACATGCATCCTGCCACATTTCTTTTGCGCAACTAAACAGTTCCGCCGTCCATTCGACCCCTCTTCCTGAGCGCTGACAAAGCTGTAGCACGGGATCGATGGCATAATAATTCTGTTCTTTATAACGTTTAATCCATAATTTAGGATAAGTATCGTGCAAATAAACGCGTGGCCGGGTAAAGGGGACGCGGTGCTGGATGAAAAAAGCGAAAAAATCAAAACCCAGTGACTGGATATAATCCTGCAAAAGCCCCTTTAATTCTTGGGTCGTGGCTAATGCCTGAAATTTATTTTCAGTTTCAGCCCGCCAGGAAAAATAATCTTCACTTGTCATATTGCCTCAAATCCCACTGCATGCTTGATATTTTTTCATCAAAAATAATTTACCCTGTGTCATGGCATCATAAAAAGCTTTATTTTCATACACTCTTCAGGTCATTTTACAGGCAAAAAGGTGAAAACAGAGTGTAGAGGAATGCCTCAGGCGATTTGAGTGGCTCCAAACAGACCAAATAATAAGATTTTTCTTATATTTTTTCAATCTTTTAACACGGCCCCTGTTAAGAAATAATACTCAATAAGTTACGATCCGCAACTTATTATCCGTCCTGAGGGCGCTATGACATCGGCGCAAATGCATGTACACATTTTCCGCATCAGCCTGACCGAGGACAGTTTTCAGTCAAGCCCAAAACGTGATATTGCCCCTAATAACAGCCAAACCCAGAGCGCTGTTTTTTAATGTACTGAGACAAGAAGAGGCTGGCTAAAAACTATTCACCGGCGCGCAAAAAAACCTGCTGGCGATGCTACGGGTCAGGGTTTTAGTGGGAAGCCTCACATTAGGGGAAGGCAGAATGCCCGATAACATTAATAAGCCTGTCAGACTCTCATTGTGTTTATAACCTAACGTGCAGCTTTAACAGAAAGGATATTTTATTGAAATAATAGCCTGTTATTATTGTCATATGAAATCCACGCTGGCAGCGATTATTTTAAAGAAAAAAGAAGATATCAATCATCAGGAAAAGCTGTAATTGTTAATCACAACTAACAAGTCACCACTGTGACGCTTTTTCATCTTCATCAATATCACAGCACGACCGTAACACACAAAAAAGCTGCGACGGAAAGTATATTTTTAAATATAAGAAAAAGAAATCAATATAATCATTAACGATTTCATCCGAAAAAAGAGATAATGCATTTTATTAAAAATAAAAAATCAGCAATTAGCATCGGCATTCGTCAGCACACTATCTGCAGAAACCCGCTCCGCGCATGCCTAAATGAAAGTGTGTGGCATGAGCCGTATTATAATCTGGCCCAAGCGCATTACCAAAAAAGTCACAACCAGACCGCCATAATCCATGAAGCAATAAGGCTTTATCTGCGGGTTGCTGCCAGT
The DNA here is from genome assembly GCF_007828605.1 of Pantoea sp. SJZ147. NCBI lineage: Bacteria > Pseudomonadati > Pseudomonadota > Gammaproteobacteria > Enterobacterales > Erwiniaceae > Pantoea > Pantoea sp. SJZ147. The sequence goes on along the minus strand of NZ_VIVB01000019.1, from coordinate 11,082 downwards.
TTTTACTCACCACCAGCCGTTGACCATTGGTCAGTCGATAGGCAGTGATATCCCAGGCATCAGCGCTGGCATGTTCACTTAATCTTCCCTGAGTACGATGATAGACATTGCGACACGCATAGCTGCCAACATGCTCAATACCCGCCAGCTTGCTGCCCGATTGCTGCAGAATCTGCTGACTGCTGTGAACGACATACATAGTCGCTGCAACGGCCATCGGACAACTGGCCAGAAAACTGCTGTTGAGAGAAACGGTGCCAAACTTTTGCACCCGGAGCGGATGCTCAAGCGGGCACCGGCCTGTAATGAGCGGAGGTTGACGAAAGTTAACGAATCCCGACTGCTCTGCGCGACGCATCACGTCCAGACAGGCTGCTGGATCATTTTGCAGCCGCTTTAATTTCAGGCGCGTCATCCAGCCAGGTGCGTCGGTCACCGAAAGGGGCGTAAACGGATTAAACTGTGCGGGTAAATGCTGTTTCAACCAGGGCAGACTCATCCACCCTAGCCCGATCAATACGAAAAGCAGGACAAGCGTGCGCATAGTGCCTCTGATGGCGAAACGAAGAATAATGAGCAAGTGTAGAAGCGCGCTGCCTTGTCTGCCCTGCCGATGACACAAGGTGATGAAAGATTACCTAATCTGACGTAAAAAACGCCTGCATAAGGCAAAAATGCCGCTTTGATGAGAATGTTGTCTGATATTGTTAAAAAATCATTACCGTTTTCATTCCTACTTCCTCTATCTTATGCCAAATTATTTCAGGCAGTCATCCTCAACAGCCATCAGAGCTGACACAACATCAAGACAGGAAAGACAATTTCATGGTTGATCAATCTAATCACACGCAGAGCCCACAAGGCTCAGACACCTTGCGGCGTAATCTGCATAACCGGCATGTCCAGCTCATTGCTATCGGTGGCGCTATCGGAACGGGTCTGTTTATGGGCTCGGGTAAAACCATTAGCCTGGCCGGACCTTCGATCATCTTCGTCTATATGATCATTGGCTTTATGCTGTTTTTTGTCATGCGCGCGATGGGCGAATTACTGCTGTCGAATCTGGAATACAAATCTTTCAGCGACTTTGCAGCTGACTTACTTGGGCCGTGGGCGGGATACTTTACTGGCTGGACATACTGGTTCTGCTGGGTAGTCACCGGAATAGCCGATGTGGTGGCGATCAGTGCTTATTTCCAGCTCTGGTTCCCCGGCTTTTCAATCTGGATGAGTGCGCTGCTGTGCGTGTTTGTCTTCCTGGCGTTGAACATTGCCACGGTGAAAATGTTTGGTGAGATGGAATTCTGGTTCGCCATTATCAAAATTGTGGCCATCGTCGCGTTGATTATTACCGGGATCGTATTGGTTTCCATGCACTACCCTTCGCCCGGTGGCGGCACTGCAGCCCTGAGTAATATCTGGGATCATGGTGGTATGTTCCCTAAAGGACTCAGCGGATTCTTTGCCGGTTTCCAGATTGCGGTTTTTGCCTTTGTCGGCATTGAACTGGTCGGTACGGCTGCGGCTGAAACACACGACCCGCACAAGGTTTTACCGCGTGCGATTAACGCCATCCCGCTACGCGTCATCATGTTCTATGTTCTGGCCCTGATGGTGATTATGTCGGTCACGCCATGGACAGAGGTGATGGCCGATCGCAGTCCCTTTGTGGAAATGTTTGTCCTGATTGGTCTGCCCGCTGCCGCCAGCATCGTTAACTTTGTGGTATTAACATCCGCCGCCTCATCCGCCAACAGCGGGATTTTCTCAACCAGCCGCATGCTGTACGGCCTGTCACAACAGGGCGTGGCCAGCCGTGCTTTTGGACGTTTATCTGCACGCGCCGTCCCCACGACGGGCCTGTTCTTTTCTTGCTTCTGTTTGCTGTGCGGCGTGGCGCTGATTTATCTGATCCCCAATGTGATGACGGTATTTACCCTGGTCACAACGGTTTCCGCCATTCTGTTTATGTTCGTCTGGACCATTATCCTGTGCAGCTATCTGGCCTATCGCAAAAAATTCCCGGAACGCCATGCGGCCTCGAACTTTAAAATGCCGTTAGGTAAATTCATGTGCTGGGTTTGCATGGCTTTCTTCGTGTTCATCCTGGTCTTGCTGACGCTACAGGACGATACTCGCCAGGCATTAATGGTGACGCCATTGTGGTTTATCTTGCTGGCCGTGGGCTGGCAACTGCGCCGACGCAAACACCGTTAAGCGCCGTTAAAAACGCAAAAGCCCGACACGTGTCGGGCTTTTTTTATAGCTGGTCAGCGATATGACTGAAACTGCGTTTTAACGCGCGTTCAGTGGTCGGCAGGCGTTGCGGATGAGCATCTGGTTGTTGTGCCGTGCCCAAACCGAACGTAAAGGTGTAGCGGTTATCTTCACCCATCCGCAAATCGGCGATAGTAACCTGCCCATCATGCTCGCCCATGGCATAAAAGCCGTGACTAAACCAGGCGATGCGTTCTGCAAACGCGTTCCCTTTAAATGATGAAAATAACGCAGGATGACGTGGCCGCCATGTGACCTTTACAGGGCGACCGGGCGACAGCAAAGACCAGTAAGCCTCGCCATAACGGTCCGGCGTGATAATCACGCTACGCCAGACAACCGTATTTAAGGCCGTTGGCGTTACCAGCACCTTATTCGTCGCAATGCCCTGCTGTTGAAGCGACTGTTTGATTTGGCCGTCTGCGACCTGCTGAATCACAACACTCCAGACCAGATAGGCCGAACTGAACGCCAGACCTGCGCAGTTCCAGCGTAATCCCCGATCGCTTCGCCGCCATAACGCCACACATAACCCCACGATCAGCGGTAAGGTATACAGCGGATCGACGATATAGACGCTGCCAATGGCGTAAGGATGATCGGTAAGCGGCAGTCCAAGCTGGGTGCCGTAAACCGTCATCAGGTCGAGAAGAGGATGGGTAATAAGCGCCAGCCAGACAGCAGGCCACCAGGTTATCCATGTCGCTCCTGCACGGCAAAGCCGCGCGACCAGCCAGGCCAGTAACGGGGAAATCAGCGTCAGATAAAGCAGCGCGTGACTTTCAGTGCGATGCAGCGTCATATTGCTGATGGCATCACCGTGATCGATAAAGACATCCAGATCGGGCAATGTTCCCGCTATCGCTCCAACAAGGGCTGCCTGCCAGGCCGGAACGCGGCGTCCCATCACCGCCATGGTGACTGATGCGCCCAGTACGCATTGTGAAACAGAATCCATCAGGCCACTCCGTTGTTTGTTCCTGTATTCAGTATGGCCGCGTTCTCTTAGCGCACCCGAATACCTTCAATAATAATGCGCTGAACGTTCTCCACCGTCTCTTCGAAAAACAGGGAATTGCTGAGCTTGCTTCCCGTGATGGCTTCGACCTGGCTGGCAAAATCAGCATAGTGCTGTGTGGTTGCCCACAGCATAAAAATCAGGTGTTGAGGCTGAATACCGGCCAGCCGGCCTTCGGCTATCCAGCGCTCTATAATCGCTGTTTTATCGTCCATCAGCTTTTTTAAACCCCCTGCCAGCTCACCTTTTAGCAAGGGTGCGCCCTGAAGCATTTCGAGGCAAAACAGCCTTGATGCCTGGGGATGATCGCGGGATACTTCCAGTTTCAGACGAATATAATGACGAATGGCTCTTAAAGGTTCCTGATCGTGACTGAGTGCGCGCAAAGGTGCCAGCCAGACATCCAGAATCTCTTTCAACACGGCGATATAGAGCGCTTCTTTGGAGGGATAGTAATACAGCAGATTCGTTTTGGAGACGCCGGCATGTTCAGCCACTTTTTCCAGCCGCGTACCGTGAATGCCAAACTGGGAAAAAAAGCTCAGTGCGGCATCCAAAATAGCCGCCCGTTTGGCTGCAACAGCCACTGCGCGGCGCGTGGGCACTGATGTTTCCTTTTTCATAGGCTTTTCTCTTCACGTTAACTGTACGCATCATAGCAACGCACTGATTTTACGCCACTTGTGGCGGTACACTTCCCTAAGCGTTAGCACAGGGCGGTAACGCTAAGAGAGCGAGCGCCGAGCGAATCCCGGCCACTGCGGCTATTGCAGCAGAAGGTGCATTGGTTCAGGCGGTTTGCGCACTGCCCTTCGTCGCCTTCAATCATCCCGCGCGGAGGAAGGGGGAAACGCTTTGCGGCGTTTTAAACGCAGTTCACTCATCATTACGCCGCATACGATAAAGGCCGCACCGAGTATCGCTGTGGCGGGTAAACGTTCTCCCGCGATGCGCCCAACGACGCCCGCCCATACCGGTTCTCCGGCATAGATCACCGTCGCCCGCGTGGGCGACACGCTACGTTGTGCCCAGTTCATCGTCACCTGTATCAGTGCACTGGCCGCGCCCAGGCCGATCGCACTGAGTAATAACGGTGTCGACAGTGCAGGCAACGTTTCTCCATTGGGAAGCATAAAGCAGAAGGCACACAGTGAAGCGACCGTGAGTTGAACAAAGGTCACACGACGAACATCAACATGCCCGGCAAAGCGGCTGATAAGGATAATTTCGCCCGCGATCGCCAGCGTACTGAGCAGCGTGGCAATCTCGCCCTGATTCAGCGCAACGCGTCCATCCTGCGGTCCCGCGACCAGTATTAAACCGCAAAATGCCAGTAAAATACCTAACCACGCCATTAACCGGGGTGGTCGACGCAGGAACAACCACTGCAGGAGCGGCACAACCGGAACGTACAACGCGGTAAGAAAGGCTGACTGGCTGCTGGAAATGGTCTGCATTCCCCAGGTCTGTAAACCGTAACCACCGACGATGGTCAGGCCGATAAGCGTCCCCGCCTTGATTTCGCTTCCACTCATGGCGGTGAGATGACGGCGAAAAAAGAGCGCCAGTAATACCGCTGCCGTGGCAAAACGCAACCCGACAAAGAAAAAAGGGCCGGAATGCTGCATCGCCCGATGCACCACTAAAAAAGTCCCGCCCCAGATAACCGTAATGAAAATAAGTACCCATTCCTGACGCGTTATGCGCAGAGTCAGTCTGCGCGTCGTATCCGACATAGTTCACCTGCCTGGTTGATTCAGGCGCTATTGTGGTAAGTGATGCCGGGTAATGCAATCTCATCCGCCATCGGGCTATGAATGAAGGCCAGCAAACGGCGAATCAACCTGTTGCATTAGGTTGTGACAGGCTTTGTTCCTGCGGGGCGAGCGCGTCAAGGATTTCAACATGCCACTGCGGGCCAGCATCTGACTACTTTGGCTCGCTCAGCATGCGCTGTTACGTAGCCGGGTTCGCCAGGGCTGTCAGATACCTGACTAATGAGTGTTACCCACAGATAGCGTCATAAACGTATACCACAAGCGTCACAATGGCTAAATAACAACCAAAATAGTGATTTTTTAGCCGGGAAGTTACATTTAGAAACAGAGTTATCACTAAGAATCGCCCTGGAAATAGAACAATAACCCCACCAAAAGCCCATTTTCAGCGTTTTTTAAACCGTTACGCTTGCGGCTCTCCAGCAGTTGCTCAAAGCTCTTCTATACTTTTGGGTGTGTTGAATAACCCCCCGGAGAGATCAATGGCTAAGATTCTGGTGCTTTACTATTCAATGTACGGACACGTTGAAACCATGGCTAACGCCGTGGCCGAAGGTGCCCGCAAGGTACCGGGTGCGCAGGTAGACCTTATGCGCATTCCCGAAACCATGGACGCCGAGCGCTTTGCAGAGGTCGGTGGCAAAACGCAGCAATCTGCGCCTGAGGCCACGCCAGAGATACTGCCGCAATACGACGCCATTATTGTCGGTACGCCTACCCGCTTCGGTAACATGTCTGGTCAGATGCGCACCTTCTGGGACCGCACCGGTGGCCTGTGGGCATCCGGGGCGCTCTACGGCAAAATCGCCAGCGTATTTGCCTCCACCGGTACAGGCGGCGGACAGGAACAAACCATTACCTCTGTCTGGACCACCCTCGCCCATCACGGCATGGTCATCGTTCCCATCGGTTATGGCACCAAAGAGATGTTCGATATTTCGCAAGTCCGTGGCGGAACACCTTATGGTGCCACCACGCTGGCGGGCGGAGATGGTTCGCGTCAGCCTTCGGAAGAAGAATTGATCATTGCTCGTTTTCAGGGCGAACACGTTGCCGGGCTGGCAACAAAACTTAAGGACTCATCTTCCTAAAGGAGATCGCTATGTCGAATAGTCAGGCAAAAGCACATCATGTTGGCGAATGGGCCAGCTTGCGCCACACCTCGCCAGAAATTGCCGAGGCCATTTTTGAAGTCGCAAACTATGACGAGCGCCTTGCTGAAGAAATCTGGCGTCAACAAGGCAGTGACGATGTTTTAATCCGCGCATTTGAAAAAACCGATGCGGATGTCCTTACCTGGGACGACAAACCCGTAGAACGCAAAAACGTCTGACAGTGTGCCGGGTTATCCCGCCATGCTTTTTTTACTCGCTGACCAAGGAGAGCTGCATGTCTTCCTATCAAAGCATCAACCCTGCTAACAACCAGTTAATGAAAAGCTGGCCTTCCCACGACAGCGCGGCAGTTAGTCATGCGCTGGAAACGGCCGATCACCTGTACCACTCAGACTGGAGCAAAGGCGATATTCAGCCACGTCTCCAGGTGCTGAAAAAACTGGCTGACCTGATTGATGACCGAGCGGAAGAACTGGCAAGCATCGCCAGTAAAGAAATGGGCAAACTGATTGGCCAGAGCCGCGGTGAAGTACAAATTTGTTCTCAGATTGCCCGTTACTATGCCGAGAATGCTGAACGCATTCTTAAGCCACAACCTTATAACAGTGAACTCGGGGAAGCCTGGGTTGAATATCACCCTATCGGTATTCTGGTGGCCGTTGAACCCTGGAACTTCCCGTATTATCAGTTAATGCGCGTACTGGCACCCAACCTGGCGCTGGGAAATCCTGTCCTGGCTAAGCATGCCAACATTGTTCCGCATTGTGCTGACGTGTTTGAAAAACTGGTCAGGGAAGCAGGTGCGCCCGAAGGGGCCTGGACTAATCTGTTTATCTCAACCGATCAGGTGGCAGAACTCATTGCCGATGACCGTGTTCAGGGCGTGGCGCTTACGGGTTCCGAACGTGCCGGGAGTGCTGTTGCAGAGCAGGCAGGCAAACATCTGAAAAAATCGACGCTTGAGCTGGGTGGCAATGATGTTTTCGTTGTGACCGAAGATGCCGATCTTGATGAGGCGGTGCGTCAGGGCGTACAGGCGCGACTGAGCAACTGCGGTCAGGTTTGTACTGCCGCTAAACGCTTTATCCTCAATGAGAAAATTGCGGACACCTTTATTGATAAGTTCAGCGCGGCGCTGAATGCAGCAACCCTGGGCGATCCACTGGATGAGAAAACGACCCTCGGCCCCCTTTCCTCCGCGGATGCACGCGATCTTCTGGTAAAACAGGTTGATGAAGCGGTGGCGAATGGCGCGCGACTGATTACCGGTGGCAAAGCCGTGGCGGGTGTAGGTTGTTTCTACCAGCCGACTGTATTGACCAACATTACGCGCGATAACCCGGCGTACTTCGAGGAATTTTTTGGCCCCGTCGCGCAAATGTACGTGGTGGCTAACGATGCTGAAGCGGTCGCGCTGGCCAACGATTCACATTACGGCTTAGGCGGTTCGGTGTGGACCCAGGATATTGCCCGCGGTCGTAAGCTGGCCTCTGCCATTGAAACAGGCATGGTGTTTATTAATTCGCAAAGCGACACGTCCGCTGAGCTTCCGTTCGGCGGAGTAAAACGTTCCGGTTATGGACGCGAACTTTCCGACCTTGGCATTAAAGAGTTTGCTAACCAAAAGCTGGTTGTGGTTGCAGGCTGAGCATAGCGTTGCCATAAAAAAACCCCGTCTTGACGGGGTTTTTTATTTTCAGGTGCTGAACAGGATTAGTTCGCTGCCGCAGGTTGCTTCGCATCACCATTTTCAGTTTTGGCTGGCGCAGTATTGGCGGTGGCATTATTGCTTCCCGCCTGTGGTGCAGCACTGTCAGCCTTAGCCTTATCATCAGCCGCTTTCTGCGCTGCCGCCTTATCTGCCCTGGCTTTTTCGTCAGCCGCCTTCTGAGCAGCGGCCTTCTCTGCCGCCGCCTTGTCAGCATTAGCCTTATCATCGGCTGCTTTTTGAGCAGTGGCTTTGTCAGCAGCGGCTTTATCCGCTTTGGCCTTTTCATCAGCCGCTTTATCGGCAGCGGCCTTGTCAGCCTCCGCCTTTTGCGCTGCGGCACTATCGGTTGCCGCTTTTGCATCGTCAGGTTTCGCCGCTGCAGCGGGCTGTTCCGGCGCCGCAGGCTGCAGTGCTGTGCCCTGAAGCGAGCTGTTTAATACCTGGGCAAACTGATCCCAACTGCAGTAACCGTTAGCGTCTGTCTGGCAACCTGCCAGTTGCAGCGTCACGCGCTTAGGTGGCTTCTTCAGGCTCAGTACTTCTGCATCGCGCAGTTGATCGGCTGTTTGATAAACGTATTCGATTTTCAGCAAATCTTTGTTGTTTTTCGCATCGTGCCAACGCTCAAACACTACCTGCCCGCCGATTGGCGTTTTTTCGTAGGTATCAGGTAATTCATAAGGCTTAACCTGTAACGCACTCAGCAGTGATGCAATGTTGGAATCATGCCCAACCATCAGCGTGACTTTTGGCGAGTCTGACTTTTCCTGATCGATAAGCTGGCTGCGAATGTAGTCCACCAGCGGCGCAGCGACATCGCGTGCCACATCAGGCGTGGTGAACAGCACGTCCTGATAGCCATTTTTAATGGCTGAAAGCGCCTGCCACTGTTCAGGCGTTTTGATTTGTCCCCAGGCAACCTGATCCAGTGGGAAGCCTTCGTAATATTGCAGCGTAAAGGCATCCATGAGTGAATTGCCCACTTTAAGTGGCCCGTTCACGCCAGGCTCTTTGCCGTTTTCCGCGATAAATGTGTTCTGACCCGTACTCAAATCGCACTGCTTTTTGTTGTTACAGGCGGGAGACGATTTGTAATCAACAATCTTCTCAAGACGCTGGAATGCGGGTTTCAGTGACAGTTTTTCATTGGCTGCGGTCATGCCCGCCAGCGCTTTTTTGATGAATTCTTCATTACCCTCAGTGATAACCGGATTAAATACCGGGTCCATGCTACCCATTTCATCCTGATGGGTAACAGCAATATCACAACCTGGGAAAGCACCATTCACAAAGAACTGCGCCGTCGCCACGGTGCGCTGCAGACTGTTTGCATAAACAAAGACGCTGTTGCTGTCCGGGCAGACGCCGTTCTTAACCAGTCCCTGCTGCGCAAGCCACTGACGCGTATAATTACCCATATATACTTCCAGCACACCGCCTTTCGTGGTCAGTTGTCCACCCGGAACATCCCATTCCGGCCAATTTTTTTTCGTGGACTGTGCCAGCACGCTGCCGTTATCCGCAAGCGGTGCACGCAGGTTATGGCGGCTGAACATCAGCACCTGTTGTAACTGCATATCGTTGTCAGCGGCGTGTGCCAGCGTCCCAATCGGTAATGCAGCAAGTACCGACAATGCGCAAAGACTCAGTTTCTTGATCATTGTGCCTATTCCATTCATTCAGTAAAAAAACACTCTGGCTATCAACCGATTAGCACGCATCAGAGCGACGTGGCGAATAGTGTAACTCAGCTTGCCCCCGAAAAGCGCCAGGCAACAGTAAAAACAATTAATGGACTATAGCAGAGATGCTGGACGCCGTTCAAAACCGTACAGTTTGCTGAAAACAAAGAGATAATTAATGACAGGTGGGGAGGAAGGAATAAAACGAAACAGGCCAGCACGCTGTGCTGGCCTGTAAAATGTGGCGGAGGAAGAGAGATTCGAACTCTCGGATGGTTTCCCATCGGCGGTTTTCAAGACCGCTGCCTTAAGCCGCTCGGCCATCCCTCCGGATTGTAACACTACTGCAAAGGCAAGATGCTATTACTCTGTCTTGCCGCTTCATGCCTGACTGGTCAATGAAGTGGCGGAGGAGGAGAGATTCGAACTCTCGGATGGTTTCCCATCGGCGGTTTTCAAGACCGCTGCCTTAAGCCGCTCGGCCACCCCTCCGCAATGACGCGCACTATAAACATCCCCTATGGAGATGTAAAGCCTGTGATAATCCGTTCGCCTGAAAAACAGCCAAATTCACGTTATTCGTTGGCTAAATCGCCATTCTGCTCAAAGAATTAACGCGTTAACGCGTAAAGAAGGGTAAAACGGCTTTTCCCTCTCTATAGTGCTGCGTATTCTCAGCACATATTTGGTGTTCTGCCTTACAGGAGCGCAACATGGACAGAATAGTTTCTTCATCATCGCGACAGTCATTACTCAGCACACATAAAGTGCTGCGTAACACCTATTTTCTGCTGGGCCTTACGCTTGCCTTCTCTGCGCTAACGGCTACCGCCAGTACGCTACTGGCATTACCGGCTCCCGGCTTGATTCTGATGCTGGTGGGCTTCTATGGCCTGATGTTCCTGACCTATCGCCTGGCTGACAGCCCTATGGGCATTTTAGCCGCGTTTGCCTTTACAGGCTTCCTGGGTTACTGCCTGGGGCCCATCTTAAGTTCCTACCTCGCCGCGGGAATGGGTGACGTGATCGCGCTGGCGTTAGGGGGAACGGCGCTGGTGTTCTTCTGCTGTTCAGCCTACGTGCTGACAACGGGTCGTGACATGTCCTTCCTGGGCGGCATGATGATGGCGGGCTTCGTGGTGTTACTGGTTGCCGTTGTGGCTAACCTGTTCCTGCAACTTCCGGCGCTGCACCTGGCGATCAGTGCGCTGTTTATCCTGTTCTCTGCCGGTGCGATTTTGTGGGAAACCAGCAACATTATTCATGGTGGCGAAACCAACTATATTCGTGCCACGGTAAGTCTGTATGTTTCCCTGTATAACATCTTTGTTAGTCTGTTAAGCATATTAGGTTTTTCCCGCAGCAATTAATCGCCGCAGTTGAAGCGATGAAAACCCCGCCCCGGCGTAATGCTGGTCACTTAAGGTGACCAGCCTTTTTTTTATCGGCATATTTCCGGGATCTTATTCGCAGCTCCCGCGGATAACTTCGTTCTCTTCGC
>NZ_VIVB01000018.1:0-121949 GCF_007828605.1 Pantoea sp. SJZ147 | reverse complement strand
AAGAGAGTAGGACAAAAGCGAATGCTTTTGAACGCTGCAGAGCAGCGGCCCGAAGGGTGAATCACCGCGTGATTCATCAACTGCCAGGCATCAAACAAGTGAAGAAGCCCTGAACGAAAGTTCAGGGCTTTTTTACGTCCGTAACCGGTGAAAAGCGGGGCGTCAGGACGGTTATGCTGCGCAGCCGGGACTGCGCGAGCGCCGTCCGCGTCATTCAAACCGCCGGGCCGGGATGAAACGGCGCGTGAGAAAGCCGGATGGCGTGTCCGTCATAACGGAATTTACGTCACTTTCTCCGTCCGAAGATGAAAAAGCCCTGCAGAGAACGCCGCTGATCTGGGTAAAAAACTTGCTCACAGACGCTCTCACTCCCTACCTCTCCGCCCTTAATGCTTCTTTTTACCCAGCCATGCCATGATAAACGCGGCCACTGCTTCTGGCTGGTTGATATTCATGGCAGGCACGTCCAGCTTTAGTGTCATGTCGTCAGTGGCGACAGCCACGACGTTCTCATCCAGCAGTGCTGCAAGCTCACCTTTCACGCCCGATCGCCAAAGCACAATCTTTGGTATTGGTTCACCTTTAAATCCTTCTACCAACACCACATCCAGTTGTCTGCTGTCCATTTGCCGTGCTAACGCCATTAAACTCACAGGCTGCTCAGGCGTTTCACACATCAGCGCCCAACGACGGTCGCTGGCGACAATAACCTGATCGGCTCCGGCCTGGCGCAGTCGATAACTGTCTTTGCCTGGCGTATCTACGTCCATGTCATGGTGGGTATGCTTAATCAATCCTGCACGTATCTCCTGCGCCCTTAACAAGGGTATAACCTGCTCAAGAAGTGTGGTTTTACCGGTCCCACTCCAGGCGACAATGGCCAACAACGGAACACACATTATGATTTCTCCTGCTCCACAAGGTCGTCAGGCGTATTGATGTTGCTAAAAGCCGACTCCGGGTCGCTAAACGACACCGAATGCCCACCATGCTCACGCATAAATTGCATCAGTCGGCGCTCACCGCGCATCAACCAGGCTTCAAGATCGTCGGCGATCGCCTTATTCATTAACGCCAGGGTGGGATGATCTCGTTGTGACGATTTGACCCACACGACAAGAGCGTTGTTACGCTGCTGCCATAAACGTGCGACAAGATCGCCAGGGATATTGGGTGTATCACAGGCACAAAATACCACCCACTCTGTGGGACTGTTCCGCAAACCACTCAGCATACCTGCCAGCGGTCCAGGGTAGTCTTTAATCGAATCTGTTACGACCTGACAACCACTTAGCTGATAATGATCAATGTTGCGGTTAGCACTTATTAACACAATGTCTACCTGTGGCCTCAACCGCTGCAAAACGTGCTGATAAAGTGGTTCACCCCGCATGATGAGTAACCCTTTATCCTGCCCACCCATACGGCTACCTTGTCCGCCAGCAAGGATTACACCGGTGAATGCTGTCATTTTTGTCTCCTTGCTTCATTCTGGATATAACGCACCCTGCATTAAGGAATCGTCATGAAAACGCATCGGCTGACTGAATTGCTTGAACTCCTGCTACCGGCGTGGGAAAAAGAACCCGATCTTAACCTGTTGGCATTTTTACAAAAACTGGCACAAGAGTCCGGTTTCATTGGCCCATTAAGTGAATTAAGCGATGACGTATTGATTTATCATCTAAAAATGCGTGATTCAGCCAGCGACGATCAGATTCCAGGCCTGAAAAAAGATTATGAAGTTGATTTTAAAACAGCCCTGCTACGAGCACGCGGTGTCATCAAAAATGACGAGTAGTGTTATCCTTGGCGATTAACCGTAAAGATAAGCACAGGGATAACCATGAGTGATGCCGCCTTTAACTTCCAGACGCTCAATCCTGATGTCCTGCTGGATGCGCTTTGGGAAACGGGTATTCGGGTGGATTCTGGTTTAACCGCCCTGAACAGCTATGAAAATCGTGTTTATCAGTTTAGCGACGATGAAAAACGCCGCTACGTTGCTAAGTTTTATCGCCCTCAGCGCTGGAGTGCAGAACAGATCACCGAAGAGCATCGGTTTTCCCAGGATTTGCTGGACGATGAGGTGCCGATTGCCGCGCCGTTAGTTTTGCAGGGCGATACGCTGCAACGTCATGCTGGCTTTTACTATGCAGTCTTTCCCAGCCTGGGTGGACGGCAGTATGAAACTGACAACGAAGATCAGATGGAATGGGTAGGCCGTTTCCTGGGACGTATTCATCAAACTGGCCGCAAAAGCCTGTTTCAGCAACGTCCATCGATAGGGCTTGAAGAATATCTGGATCAGCCGCGGGACGAACTGGCAAAAACCAGGCTCGTGCCAGCCTCACTTCGCAATGCACTGCTCGAAGCCGTCGATAAACTCGGCGTGACGTTGCGCAAAAGCTGGCACAGTGACTGGCAGCCGCTACGATTACATGGTGATTGCCATCCGGGTAATATTCTGTGGCGTGATGGTCCGCTGTTTGTCGATCTTGATGATGCCCGCAATGGTCCGGCCATTCAGGATTTGTGGATGTTAATCAGTGGTGACAGACAGGAACAGCGTATTCAGTGGGATATTTTACTGGACGCCTACAGTGAATTCAGCGACTTCGATATTAATGAATTGTCACTGATTGAGCCTTTACGTGCCATGCGCATGATTTATTATCTGGCCTGGGTGGTTCGCCGTTGGCAGGATCCTGCTTTTCCGCGCGCCTTCCCCTGGATGACGGATGAGGATTTCTGGCGCAGGCAAATTTTGCAGTTTATCGAGCAGGAAAAGGTGTTACGGGAACCGCCGTTGCAGCTGGCCCCGCAATTTTAATGAAAAGTCAGGAGAGTTTTCCCCAATGAAGAAAATATTTTTTGCACTGATTGGTTTGGTGCTGGCGTTTAGCGCATCTGCTGCACAGTTTTCTGAAGGTAAACAGTACGTTAGCCTGCCTAAGCCTATAGCAGGTGAGCCGCAGGTCATGGAGTTTTTCTCTTTTTTCTGTCCGCACTGCTACCAGTTCGAGCAAATCTACCATGTCAGTGATGCAGTGAAAAAAAATCTGCCAGCTGATACCAAGATGGTTAAATACCATGTCGATTTCCTTGGTGGCGACTTAGGTCCGGTTGTTACCCATGCGTGGGCAGTGGCTATGGCGCTGGGCGTAGAAGATAAAGTCACATCACCTATTTTTGATGGCATCCAGAAAACCCAGACGATTACTGACGCAGCCAGCCTGAAAGAGGTATTCATTAAAGCAGCGGGCATTTCCTCTGAGCAATACGATGCGGCCTGGAACAGCTTTGCGGTAAAAGCGTTGGTGGCCCAGCAGCAAAAAGCGGCCTCTGATGTTGATCTGCGCGGTGTGCCAGCGATCTTTATTAACGGTAAATACATGGTTAATAACGGTGGTCTGGATACCAGCTCGATGGCGAACTTTGTGGCAGATTATGCCAACGTGGTTAAGTTCCTGGTTGAGAAAAAATAAGCGTTTTACGCTGAATACCCTGCATAACGCCAGCATACGCTGGCGTTTTCATTTGTAATCACTACGCACATCGCTGGCAGGTTGAGGAAGCACAGTTTTTCTATCCACACAAGCAAACATGTCATTAAAAATCACGATCGCATCACGGATTTAAATTAACTCATTGTTTTTATGTGATTAAATTTAGCCTCAATCTTTTTTATACTATAAATAAACTATTGATATAATTTTTACGCACAAAGTTATCCACAGAAAGATCGTTGCGATCCCGATTACAGAAGCACGAAAAACGCCGATCTCGGTTTGTCTTGATTAACCCTTTTCGCCAAGGTGTGGCATCCTTATAGACCAATCCATGGCAATGAAGAATACACAGACATATGGCGCAAATAGCAGAAAACCCCCTGATTTTGGTTGATGGCTCATCCTATCTTTATCGCGCGTACCACGCTTTCCCGCCGCTAACCAACACTGCAGGTGAGCCTACTGGTGCTATGTATGGTGTGCTGAACATGCTGAAAAGCCTGTTGGCACAATACAGCCCTACACATGTTGCTGTGGTCTTTGACGCTAAAGGCAAAACCTTCAGGGATGAGCTGTTTGAACATTACAAATCCCACCGTCCACCGATGCCCGATGATTTGCGGTCACAAATAGAACCGCTGCATGAAATGGTGCGCGCGATGGGATTGCCGTTGTTAGCCGTAAGCGGTGTCGAAGCGGATGATGTGATTGGCACGCTGGCGTTAGAGGCGGAGAAAAAAGGCTATTCTGTCCTGATCAGTACAGGCGATAAGGATATGGCGCAACTGGTCACGCCGGCGATTACCCTGATTAATACGATGACCAACACCATTCTCGGGCCGGAAGAAGTGGAACAAAAGTATGGTGTGCCACCCGCTTTAATCATCGATTTTCTGGCGATGATGGGGGACAGCTCAGATAACATTCCTGGCGTGCCGGGCGTGGGTGAAAAAACGGCCCAGGCGCTGCTGCAGGGGTTAGGTGGGATGCAGTCGATTTACGATAATCTCGATAAAGTCGCCGATCTCTCATTTCGTGGTGCAAAAACCATGGCCGCTAAGCTGGAGCAGAATCGCGATGTTGCTTTTCTCTCGTATCAGCTTGCCACCATCAAAACTGACGTTGAGCTTGAGCAGCCGTGCGAAGCGCTCACGGTCAGTGAACCTGATGTCAAAGCACTGCAGGCACTGTTTAGCCGTTTCGAATTCAAGCGCTGGTTGACTGACCTGCAAGAGGGAAAATGGTTGCAGGGTAATAAGAGCAACCGACAATCCCAGCAGGCCCTGGCTGATGAGCCGGCGGCGAGCGTTGAGGCGACCAGCCTGTTATCAACTGACGGCTATGTCACCATTCTGGATCAGCAAACCTTAGACACCTGGGTTGAAAAGCTGAAAAACAGCGAGGTCTTTGCGTTTGATCTGGAAACCGATGGGCTGGACACGTTAACGGCCAACATTATCGGCCTCAGCTTTGCGGTAGCGCCGGGTGATGCGGCATATCTGCCTGTGGCACATGATTACCTGGATGCGCCGGAGCAACTCGACCGCGATGCCGTACTGGCGCAACTCAAACCGCTGCTGGAAGATCCTAACGCCAGCAAAGTCGGCCAAAATCTCAAATACGATCGTGGCGTCCTGAAAAACTACGATATAGAACTTGCCGGTATCAAATACGACACCATGCTGGAGTCCTACATCCTGAATAGCGTGGTAGGCAAGCATGATATGGACAGCCTCTCTGCGCGCTGGCTGAATCATAAAACCGTCACCTTTCAAGAGATCGCCGGTAAAGGTAAAAATCAGCTTACCTTTAATCAGATAGCCCTTGAGCAGGCCGCGCACTACGCAGCAGAAGACGCCGATGTGACCTTACAGCTGCATCTGAAGATGTGGCCAGAGCTTGAAAAAGAAGCCGGACCTAAAAAGGTTTTTGAACAGATTGAAATGCCGCTGCTTAAAGTGATTTCACGTATAGAACGTAATGGCGTGTTGATCGATCAGGCTATCCTGGCGCAGCACTCGAAAGAGCTGACATCGCGTCTGGCTGAGCTTGAGCTTAAAGCACATGAGCTGGCGGGTGAGCCCTTCAATCTTTCTTCGACGAAACAGTTGCAGGTCATTCTGTTTGAAAAGCAGGGAATTAAGCCCACGAAAAAAACACCGGGTGGCGCGCCCTCTACCAGTGAAGAAGTGTTGGCAGAGCTGGCTCTGGACTATCCCCTGCCGAAGGTGATTCTGGAGCACCGTGGACTCTCGAAACTGAAGTCAACTTACACCGACAAGCTGCCGCTGATGATAAATCCCGTTAGCGGGCGCGTGCACACGTCTTATCATCAGGCGGTGACGGCAACCGGACGCCTTTCTTCAACCGATCCTAATCTGCAAAACATCCCGGTGCGCAACGATGAAGGACGCCGCATCCGTCAGGCCTTCATCGCAGACAAGGGCAACCGCATTGTCGCGGCGGACTATTCGCAGATTGAACTGCGCATCATGGCGCACCTGTCGCAGGATAAAGGCCTGCTGGATGCTTTTTCCCAGGGTGAGGATATCCACCGCGCCACCGCCTCAGAAGTCTTTGGCGTGCCGCTCAGTAAGGTTACGGGCGAACAACGCCGTAGTGCCAAGGCCATCAACTTTGGTCTCATCTATGGCATGAGTGCATTTGGGTTATCTCGCCAGCTAAACATTGGCGCAGGCGAAGCGAAAAAGTATATGGATTTGTACTTTGAACGCTATCCCGGCGTGCTGCGTTATATGGAAAACACGCGCCAGCTCGCGGCCAGCAACGGTTATGTTGAAACGCTGGATGGACGTCGTCTGTGGTTGCCTGACATCAAGTCCAGTAACGCCATTCGTCGTAAGGCGGCTGAACGCGCGGCGATTAATGCGCCGATGCAGGGGACGGCTGCAGATATCATCAAACGCGCCATGATTGCGGTTGATAGCTGGCTGCAGAAGCAGAACGATGATGCGGTAAGGATGATCATGCAAGTGCACGATGAACTGGTGTTTGAAATTAAAGCCGATGCCGTTGATGAGGCCAGCAAGCAGATTCGCACGCTTATGGAAGGCAGTATGGCGTTAGATGTGCCCTTACTGGTCGAAATCGGTGTCGGAGATAATTGGGAACAAGCGCACTGATACGGCCATAACAGGTGGCGTTAACGCGCCACCTGTTATGCGATGTCCCGTGGGCAGGCAGGGAACAGGCGTCGGCCCTCGCTGAAGCCGCAAAACGGTGCAGTAACTTATTATGGCCTAAGCACTTTTTTTGTAATTTAACTACATCCCACTCTCGTTTTTGTGACGAGTGCGGTAAAAAAAGTGATTAAAAATGAAAGGGAGCAACAAAAAACCCTTTGTCGCTCACAAAAAATCAGGTAAAGTTCGAGGCGTAGGGTACAGAGGTAAGATGTTCTATCTTTCAGACCTTTTACTTCACGTAATCGGATTTGGCTGAATTTAGCCGCCCCAGTCATTCTGTGACTGGGGCGTTTTTTATTGGAAAAACGCTAAAAATACGTAGCACATCGCTTCGCTTATGCCTCAGTGTCCTGATCTTCTACAGCAGGCTCAAGCTCACTAAACCAGCTATCCAGCTTTTGACGCACTTTATCAACGCCAATTTTTTTCAGCGATGAGAAAATCTCTACCTGCACATCACCCATAAACGCCATTGAGGCTTCTTTCACCACATTGAGCTGGGCTTTACGTGCGCCGGAAGCAAGCTTGTCAGCTTTAGTCAGCAGCAGTAAAACAGGGATGCCGCTCTCTACCGCCCATTGAATCATTTGCTGATCCAGATCTTTAAGCGGATGGCGAATATCCATCAGTATCACCAGGCCTTTGAGCGCCTGCCGTTTTTGCAGGTATTCACCTAACGCCCGCTGCCATTTAAGTTTCATCTCTTCTGGCACTTCGGCATAGCCATAACCCGGTAAGTCGACGAGGCGTTTACCTTCTGTGACTTCAAACAGGTTAATCAACTGCGTACGACCGGGCGTTTTACTGGTTCGCGCCAGGCCTTTTTGATTGGTCAACGTATTTAAGGCGCTGGATTTACCCGCGTTTGAACGGCCAGCAAACGCCACTTCGATGCCGGTATCAGAAGGCAAATGGCGGATGTCCGGTGCACTAAGAATGAAGCGGGTGACATGGTAATTCAGTTCAGACAAGGTGATACTCCAGGAACGCATTAGGGCAATGGCGCTGATTATACGCGTTATGGCGTGAAAGTGCTCAATACCATTGGTCAGGTAAGGTTGTGAGACATTTGCCATAAATCTTGCCAGTTATGTCTCTTTTTAATTAAATAATTAAAAAAATAAATGATTAAAATTCAGGGCATTATACTTAAGTATAGGTTTTTACGCTCAAATACCCCGCAAGTGTTACTTGAGGGTTTTACCAGATGGTCTACATTATTCAGCAGTGCAGGACGCACTCATCAGGATGATGCGCTCAGGAACGTCGGGATGACGAAGAGCGGCTGGAGTGGAAATGGTCAGGGATGTCGGACCGGAAAAGGAAAAGGACAGGCTCAAGAGTTGAGCAGGCGCAGGATTAACCGGGATGTTGTGAGCCGAAACGGATTTGAAACATGATTCCTTCTGCCGAAGGTATGAAATAAGGCGACAGCTTGAGCTGTCGCCTTTTTTCTTTGTCTGGTTTCTGCTAGATTTCGCCGCAATTCTATACTGAATAAAAAACACCGGGACCCAATATTATGAAGCAACCTGCAAGCGCTGCGAAAGGTAAGCCTGTCGCCAAAGCTAAACGCAAATCGCGTGACGATATCAATCATGAAGCGCGCGATCGTAAACGCGACAAAAAGCATCGCGGTCATGCGTCTGGCAGCCGTGCTAACCCGCAAACTCAGAGCAACACCAGCAAACAAAGTGACGCCGCGAAAGATCCACGCATTGGCAGCAAAAAGCCGGTGGCATTGATTGCTGGCGAAAACGCCACACCGGCGAAAGTGAAAAAAGTTGCGGCGAAACCGGCCGCAGAGAAAAAAGCCGCGCTTACGCCTGAAGAAGAGCTGGCGCAGCTGGAGAACAGTGAGCGCCTTGATGCGCTGCTGGATCGTCTTGAAAAAGGTGAGACGCTGTCATCTGATGATCAGGGCTGGCTCGACGTCACCCTGGATCGCATTGACGAACTGATGGAACAGCTTGGCATTGAGATGGACGAAGAAGAGGACAAGGAGGCGGAAGAAGATATGTACCGCCTGCTTAAAGGTAATTAAGCATTTTTGATCGGCATGCGTTAATCCGCATGCCCCGCTTAACAGGTAAACGACAATGTTTTGGCCTGGATCAATTTTATGGTTGTTGATGACATGTTATCTGCTGTGGTTAATGTTTAAACTACAACGACTGTCGCGTCTGAAGCAGCGTTTACGTCGGGTTTCCGCCCGCTCTCCTCTCTTTCCTTCTGTATCGCGACCTTTACAACGGCGACGTAAACGGAAGGAGTAAGCATGTCAGCAATGCAGCTTGAGTGGGACCCGGCGTTAATTGAAAAGTATAACTATGCCGGGCCGCGCTACACGTCTTATCCCACCGCATTAGCGTTCAGCGATAACTTTACCGCCGATGACTTCAGACGTGCGACTGAGCGCTATCCACAACGTTCGTTATCGCTGTATATCCACATCCCGTTCTGTCATCGCCTGTGCTATTTCTGTGGCTGCAATAAGATTGTCACGCGTCAGCTGCACAAAGCCGACCGTTATCTGGATGCGCTTGAGCAGGAGATCGTTGCTCGCGCACCGCTGTTTCGTGGTCGTCAGGTCAGCCAGTTGCACTGGGGCGGCGGGACGCCCACGTTTCTCAATAAACAGCAGATCAGCAGGCTGGTGGCGCTGCTGAAACAGCACTTTACCTTTGTCGATGACGCGGAGATGTCGATTGAGGTCGATCCGCGTGAAATTGAACTGGATGTGATCGATCATCTGCGTGCGTGCGGTTTCAATCGCCTGAGCATGGGCGTACAGGATTTTAATAAAGCGGTGCAGGAGCGGGTTAATCGGGTTCAGGATGAAGCGGTTATTTTTGCATTAATGGCGCGGGCACGCGAGCAGGGATTTCGTTCAACCAGCATTGATCTGATTTACGGGCTGCCGCTGCAAACGCCCGAAAGTTTTGCTTATACCTTGCAGCGCGTTATCGCACTCAATCCCGATCGTCTCAGCGTCTTCAATTACGCCCATCTGCCCGCACTGTTCGCCGCACAGCGTAAAATTAAAGACGATGAGCTGCCGTCGCCACAGCAGAAGCTGGACATCCTGCAGCAAACTATCGCAACGCTGACTCAGCATGGCTACCAGTTCATCGGCATGGATCACTTTGCGAAACCCCAGGACGAGCTGGCAGTGGCACAGCGCGAGGGGAAACTGCACCGTAACTTTCAGGGTTATACCACCCAGGGCGACAGCGACTTACTGGGTCTCGGCGTATCTGCCATTAGCATGATTGGCGACAGCTATGCACAAAACCAGAAAGGCCTTAACGACTGGTACAGCCAGGTCGAAAAACAGGGTCATGGGTTGTGGCGGGGTTTAACGCTACGTGATGATGACTGCTTACGTCGTGATGTGATCAAAGCGCTGATCTGCAACTTCTCGCTCGATTTCAGCGCGGTGGAAGCCCAGTGGAACCTTCACTTTGAAACGTATTTTGCGCAAGACCTGGCGCTGTTAAAACCGCTGGTGGCTGACGGGCTGGTGGAGCAGGACGCAACCGGCCTGAGAGTGACGGGGATCGGACGGTTACTGATTCGTAATATTTGTATGTGCTTCGATGCCTGTTTACGACAAAAAGCGCGGCAACAGCCGTTTTCACGCGTGATATAAAAGCCGGAACAGCACAGGCTGTCCCGGCGGGTTAGTTTCTTATTCCATGCCCAGTTCTTTAAGCTTACGCGTCAGGGTATTTCTTCCCCAGCCGAGCAAACGTGCTGCTTCCTGCTTGTGCCCTTGGGTATGACGTAGCGCAGTGGTGAGTAATGTGCGCTCCATCTCCGGCTGAGCTTCAGACAGCAGATTTTGATGACCGGAACGCAGCGCGCGATCCGCCCACTGCGCCAGCAGTGTCGCCCAGTTGTCAGGCAACGACTGCGTCGGGCTTTCTGGCGTGCTGGATTCAAACAGTTCAGGCGGTAAATCCTGGATCAGCACTTCCTGCCCCGCCGCCATAACGGTTAACCAACGGCAGGTGTTCTCCAACTGACGCACGTTACCCGACCAGTGCAGACGCGTTAGCGCCGTTTCGGTTTCCGCGTGCAGAATCTTGGCTTCAACGCCAAGCTCCCGTGCAGCCACCTGGAGGAAATAACGGGCCAGACGGGGAATATCTTCACGGCGCTCACGCAAAGGCGGGAGATGCACGCGAATAACGTTCAGGCGGTGGAACAAATCCTCACGGAACTTGCCTTCCTGCACCCGCAGCTCAAGGTTCTGGTGCGTTGCGGCAATGATACGTACGTCAACTTTGACCGGCGCATAGCCGCCAACACGATAAAATTGTCCATCAGCCAGGACGCGCAGCAGGCGAGTCTGAACATCCAGCGGCATATCGCCGATTTCATCTAAAAACAGCGTGCCGCCATCTGCCTGTTCAAAACGGCCCTGGCGGATTTGATTGGCACCGGTAAACGCCCCTTTTTCATGGCCAAACAGTTCAGATTCAATCAAATCCTTTGGAATCGCAGCCATGTTTAAGGCAATAAAAGGAGCCTTACTACGAGGGCTGTGGCGATGCAGCGCATGTGCAACCAGTTCTTTACCCGTCCCGGATTCACCGTTGATCAGAACGCTGATCGACGAGCGGGAAAGACGGCCAATGATACGAAACACGTCCTGCATGGCGGGTGCTTCACCGATAATATCGGTCGTTGGGCCGCTGACGGGTTGATTGCGTGGCTGCTGCTGTTCCTGATAGTGACTGATGGCGCGCTCAACCAGCGCGACAGCTTCGTCGATATCGAACGGCTTCGGCAGATAATCAAATGCCCCTTGCTGATAGGCACTGACCGCGGCATCCAGATCGGAGTGCGCCGTCATAATGATGACCGGAAGCATAGGATGACGCTGTTTAATCTGTTTTAGCAGCGTCAGACCATCCATACCTGGCATACGAATGTCTGATAATAAAACGTCCGGGGTTTTCGTCGCTAATGCGTTCAGCACGTCATTCGCGCTGTCAAAGGTCGCACAGCTCAAACCGGCTCCAGTGAGCGCGCGTTCAAGCACCCAGCGGATGGAGCTATCGTCATCGACGATCCAGACTATCCCTCGTTGCATAGAAACCTCACTGGCGAATAGGCAGGTAAACCGAAAATTCGGTATGACCCGGCCAACTGTTAAACTCAATTTTTCCTGAATGCTGATCAATCAGGCTACGGGCAATAGAAAGACCTAAACCGGTTCCGCCTTCACGTCCGCTCACCATGGGATAAAACAGCGTATCCTGGAGCAGGGCCGGAATGCCGGGGCCGTCATCTTCAATATCAATACGGGCGACCAGACGATACCGCGTGCCATGCAGCGTTAGCTGAAAGGCCGTACGGGTGCGAATCACGATCGTGCCGCCGTCCTCGCCTAACGCCTGCAGCGCATTACGCACGACATTCAGCAGAACCTGTTCAATCTGGTCGGGATCGTGCGGTAACTCCGGCAGACTGGGATCGTAATCGCGGACCAGAGACACGTTTTCGGGCAGCTCCATCGAGACCAGGTTAACCACCCGTTCAGCGACCTGATGAATGCTCTGGGTAATGTGCATACCCGGTTGTTGAGGCCCTAATAAGCGATCGACCAGATTCCGCAGGCGGTCGGCCTGTTCAATAATAACTTTGGTATATTCGTTCAGCGCGGGATCGGGCAGGGCGCGGGACAGCAGCTGAGCGGCGCCACGCAATCCCCCTAACGGATTTTTAATCTCATGGGCCAGTCCACGCACCAGATCGCGAGCCGCAACCTGCTGAGCATGCTGTAATTGTTCCTGGCTCAAACGACGCTGATTATCCATGGGCGCCATTTCCAGCAAAATTAAGCCATCAGGCAACCGTTGTGCCGTGAGTGACATAATGTGTGCCCGGCCATCGACCACCAGAGTGACTTCACTGTCAGTAAAGCCCTGGCCCGCCTCAAGACTCTCGCGCATTACCTCGACATTCAGCGAAAAATAGCCGGTCAATTCAGGTAACGGCGTACCGAATAATTTACGTGAACTTTGCGCCAGTAATTGCTGTGCCGCAGGATTGGCATAATGAATAACCAAATCGTTATCCACCAACAAAATACTGTTGATTAAGGTATTGAGAATCTGCCCTGCATCGGGCAGTGAGGCAGTTGCCATACAGCGTTCCTCTGCACTAATTTAGTGCATTGTAATCTTTAAGCCGGAATTAAAGCGAATGAACGATGAATTCGCGGAGAAAAAAGCCCATCCGAAGATGGGCTAAAGTTTCCACGGCAACAAAAAAACGTTTCAGACTCTCGGTGCCGCCTTTGCAATGTTTATCTGCGGCACCCATTTGCTTACTCTGAAATTAAACGCTGTAGTACAGTTCGAACTCAACCGGGTGCGGCGTCATGCGAACACGATCGTTTTCTGATTTACGCAGTTCGATGTAGGCATCGATAGCATCATCAGTGAACACGCCGCCACGGGTCAGGAACTCGCGGTCTTCGTTCAGGGCAATCAGCGCTTCTTCCAGTGAACCTGCAACTTTTGGAATCTCAGCTTCTTCTTCCGGTGGCAGGTCATACAGGTTTTTGTCCATCGCGTCACCAGGATGGATTTTGTTGATGATGCCATCAAGGCCAGCCATCAGCAGGGCGGTGAACGCCAGGTATGGGTTAGCAGCCGGGTCCGGGAAGCGGGCTTCAATACGACGCGCTTTCGGGCTGGCAACCACCGGGATACGGATTGAGGCTGAACGGTTACGTGCTGAGTAGGCCAGCATGACCGGGGCTTCATAACCGGGCACCAGACGTTTGTACGAGTTGGTGGTTGGGTTTGCCAGGGCGTTAATGGCTTTAGCGTGTTTGATGATACCGCCGATGTAGAACAGTGCCATTTCAGACAGGCCGCCGTACTTATCGCCAGAGAACAGGTTCTGACCGCCTTTAGACAGCGACATGTGGCAGTGCATACCGGAACCGTTGTCACCAAACATAGGTTTTGGCATAAAGGTCGCGGTTTTGCCGTAGGCATGAGCGACGTTGTGCACGACATATTTGTAGATCTGAATTTCGTCAGCTTTTTTGGTCATGGTATTGAAGCGCGTTGCCACTTCGTTCTGACCTGCTGTTGCGACTTCATGGTGATGGGCTTCAACCACCAGGCCCATTTGCTCCATGGTCAGACACATGGCAGAACGGATGTCCTGTGATGAGTCAACCGGTGGCACCGGGAAGTAACCGCCTTTCAGACCTGGACGGTGACCTTTGTTACCGCCTTCGTATTCTTTACTGGTGTTCCATGCCGCTTCGATATCGTCGATGGCAACATGTGAGCCAGACGTTGAAGAACCAAAACGGATATCGTCGAACAGGAAGAATTCTGGCTCTGGGCCAAACAGAACGGTGTCCGCAATGCCTGAAGCGCGCAGGTAGTCTTCAGCACGCTTAGCGATAGAGCGTGGGTCACGGTCATAGCCCTGCATGGTGCCTGGCTCAAGGATGTCGCAACGAATAATCAGCGTAGAATCTTCAAAGAAAGGGTCCATCACCGCCGTGGTTGCATCAGGCATCAGTACCATGTCTGATTCATTAATCCCTTTCCAGCCGCCGATGGAAGAGCCATCGAACATTTTGCCTTCTTCGAAGAAGTCAGCGTTAACCTGGTGAGCCGGAATAGTAACGTGCTGTTCTTTACCTTTGGTATCGGTAAAACGCAGGTCAACAAACTTAACTTCATGCTCGTTCATCATCGAGAGAACGTGTTCAGCGGACATACTCAACTCTCCTGGAAATGGTCATTGTCTACATAGTGAGAACCGGGTTACGGAATGAACGACTGTTAACGACCATTCCTGAATCTGATCCTGACCAGCTCTGCAACCGTTGTCTTACATCGTTTTCGTCTGGATAATACAAAGCGAATTCTGTGCCAACTTTATTTCTTTGCACAAAATCGCGCTGTCATGCACCTTTTTGTCATATAAGTCATGCACCATGATAGTCGCAACGCACCGTTTGTGTGCATCTGAGTTGAAAGTGAGCACTTTTTTGGTGCAAAACCTCGATGCAGTGCAAATTTTGCACGGCTAATAGTGCGATTTTGCGACAATGCAATAAACTTTCAGTGAAAAGTGTGATCGTGTTCAGTCTCCCGCTTAATCCGTGTACAATACCGCGTTATTTCTAATGCCTGAGGCAAAAAAGCTGTGATCGAAAATTTGCGTAACATCGCCATCATCGCGCACGTTGACCATGGAAAGACCACCCTGGTTGATAAACTGCTGCAACAGTCTGGTACTTTTGATGCCCGTACTGAAGCCACCGAGCGTGTGATGGACTCCAATGATTTGGAGAAAGAGCGTGGGATTACCATCCTCGCAAAAAATACCGCCATTAAATGGAACGACTACCGTATCAACATCGTTGATACCCCAGGACACGCTGACTTCGGTGGTGAAGTTGAACGCGTAATGTCTATGGTGGATTCGGTACTGTTGGTTGTAGATGCGATGGATGGCCCTATGCCGCAAACCCGCTTCGTAACCAAAAAAGCGTTCGCGCATGGTTTGAAGCCGATTGTGGTTATCAACAAAGTCGACCGTCCTGGCGCACGTCCTGACTGGGTTGTTGATCAGGTATTTGACCTGTTCGTTAACCTGGATGCGACTGACGAGCAGTTGGACTTCCCTATCATTTTTGCCTCTGCGCTGAATGGTATTGCCGGTCTTGAGCATACAGACATGGCTGACGATATGACCCCGCTGTATCAGGCTATCGTTGACCACGTATCTCCTCCACAGGTTGAAGCTGACGCGCCGCTGCAGATGCAAATCTCTCAGCTGGACTACAACAACTACCTGGGCGTTATCGGCATCGGCCGCATCAAGCGCGGTAAAGTGAAGCCTAACCAGCAAGTCACTATCATTGATAGCGAAGGTAAAACGCGTAACGGTAAAGTCGGTAAAGTGCTGACTCACCTGGGCCTGGAGCGTATTGACAGCGACATGGCAGAAGCGGGCGATATCATTGCTATCACCGGTCTGGGTGAACTGAACATTTCTGACACCATTTGTGATCCGCAGAATGTGCAGGCCCTGCCAGCACTGAGCGTGGATGAGCCAACGGTCACGATGTTCTTTAACGTCAACACCTCACCGTTCTGCGGTAAAGAAGGTAAGTACGTGACGTCACGTCAGATCCTTGAGCGTCTGAACAAAGAACTGGTTCACAACGTAGCACTGCGTGTTGAAGAAACTGAAGATGCTGACGCGTTCCGTGTATCGGGCCGTGGTGAGCTGCACCTGTCTGTTCTGATCGAGAACATGCGTCGTGAAGGTTTCGAACTGGCGGTATCCCGTCCGAAAGTTATCTTCCGCGAATTCGAAGGCCGTAAGCAAGAGCCGTTCGAGAACGTGACGCTGGATATCGAAGAAACGCATCAGGGTTCCGTTATGCAAGCCATGGGCGAGCGTAAAGGCGACCTGAAAAACATGGACCCAGATGGTAAAGGCCGCGTACGTCTTGACTACGTGATCCCAAGCCGTGGTCTGATCGGTTTCCGTAACGAATTTATGACCATGACATCAGGTACCGGTCTGCTGTACTCCACTTTTAGCCACTACGATGATATTCGTCCGGGCGAAGTGGGCCAGCGTCAGAACGGCGTTCTGATCTCCAACGGCCAGGGTAAAGCGGTTGCTTTCGCCCTGTTCGGTCTGCAGGATCGCGGTAAGCTGTTCCTGGGTCACGGTGCAGAAGTGTATGAAGGCCAGATCATCGGTATTCACAGTCGTTCTAACGACCTGACCGTAAACTGCCTGACCGGTAAGAAGCTGACTAACATGCGTGCTTCCGGTACTGACGAAGCAACGACGCTGGTTCCACCGATCAAAATGACACTTGAGCAGGCTATCGAGTTCATTGATGACGACGAACTGGTCGAAGTTACCCCTCAGTCCGTGCGTATCCGTAAACGTCACCTGACCGAGAACGATCGTAAGCGTGCTTCACGCGGTCCTAAAGACGCGTAAATGCATGTAAGAAGCCCCGTTTAACGGGGCTTTTTTTTGCCTGCGCGATTGTCATACAGAGTTAAATCCAGCCTAAACCAGCCCGTAACTTCTTCTCTATCCCCTTTCAACGTCGTGCCGTCGTGCCTTAACTTAGCGTTTATATTTTTCTCGTCCAGGCTGCCTGTTCAGGCTGCGCTTTTACCGCTAGAGTGAATGATCCAGGGAACCCGAGGAGGCACCATGCTTTATATCTTTGATTTGGGCAATGTGATTATTGATATCGACTTTAACCGCGTGTTAGGTGTCTGGAGTGACCTTAGCCGCGTGCCATTGGCATCGCTTCAAAGTCACTTCCATATGGATGAGGCATTTGAGCAGCATGAGCGCGGTGAAATCAGTGACGAAGCCTTCGCTGAAGCCCTGTGTGAAAAGCTGGATATCGCACTGAGCTATGAACAGTTTGCGGCAGGCTGGCAGGCAATATTCGTTGGCGTCCGCCCGGATACGCTGGCGATAATGCATCAACTGCGGCAGGAGGGACATCGAGTGGTGATTCTCTCCAACACCAACGCGCTGCATTGTAGCTTCTGGCCGACGCAGTATCCTGACGTGCAGCAGGCGGCCGACAAGATCTATTTGTCGCAGGAGCTAGGCATGCGCAAACCCGAAGCGAGAATCTATCAGCATGTTTTGGCCGCTGAAGGCTTTAGCGCCGATCAGGCCGTGTTCTTCGATGACAACGCGCAGAACATTGAGGGTGCACGCGCCTTGGGGATTGAGACAGTGCTGGTGACCGATAGCACCACCGTACCTGACTGGTTCGCGGGTCGGCATTAAGCCATGAAGTTACGTCATTTTCGCCCCGGGTTTCATGCGTTCTGGCTGTGGCTCAAGCTGCTGTGGAAACGCATTGATAATGACGCCATGACGACGCAGGCCGGTAACCTGGCTTTTGTGTCGTTACTGGCGCTGGTTCCGCTGATTGCCGTGGTCTTTGCGCTGTTTGCGGCGTTTCCTGTGTTCTCTGACATCAGCGTCCAGCTTAAGAATTTCATTTTTACCAACTTCATGCCGGCTGCAGGTAATACGCTACAACGTTATCTTGAGCAGTTTGTGGCCAACGTCCATCGTATGACGGCCGTGGGTGCCGTCGGCCTGATCGTGACGGCACTGTTGCTGATGCATTCCGTTGATTCTGCCCTGAATGCTATCTGGCGCAGCGACAAAAAGCGGCCGCTGGTCTATTCCTTTGCGGTGTACTGGATGATATTAACGCTCGGGCCGTTACTGGCGGGTGCCAGTTTAGCCATCAGCTCTTATCTGCTGTCGTTGAAGTGGATAAATGTGACGGGGGTAACCAGTCTGGTCGATCAGATGCTGCGTTTCTTTCCGTTGCTCTTATCATGGCTATCGTTTTGGCTGCTATACAGTATTGTCCCGACACAGCGAGTGCCCGCGCGCGATGCGCTTACGGGGGCGCTGGTCGCCGGGCTGTTATTTGAACTGGGGAAAAAGGGCTTTGCGCTGTATGTTACGATGTTCCCGTCATACCAACTGATCTATGGTGTGCTGGCGGTGATCCCCATTTTATTCCTGTGGGTTTACTGGACCTGGTGTATCGTACTCCTCGGCGCAGAGATTACCGTCACCTTAGATGACTACCGCCAGTTCAAACGGCAGGAAAGAGAAAAAGAACGAGAGGACGGATGATTGCTTTAATTCAACGCGTACAGCGTGCCAGCGTCAGTATCGATAACGCGGTTGTGGGTGAAATCGGACAGGGGTTGTTGATTCTGTTGGGTGTTGAAAAAGGTGATGATGAAAAGCACGCCGAGCGGCTGGCGGAGCGCGTACTGGGCTATCGCATTTTCAGTGATGAACAGGGCAAGATGAACCTGAACGTCAAACAGGCGGGCGGGAGTGCACTGGTGGTGTCGCAGTTTACGCTGGCTGCCGATACGCAAAAGGGCATGCGCCCCTCATTTTCTGGTGGGGCAGAGCCACAAGAAGCGGAACGCCTCTACGACTATTTCAGCGCGTGTTGCCGTCGCCATGATGTGACGACCGCCAATGGCCGCTTTGCTGCTGATATGCAGGTGGCGTTGGTTAACGACGGGCCGGTAACCTTCTGGTTACAGGTATGACGCCGCATACCGCGCGGCTAAACATCCGCAACCCCGCATCAGAACGAGAGAAACACTTTATGTATCATCTTCGTGTGCCACAAACGGCGGAAGAGCTGGATGTGTATTATCAGTTCCGCTGGGAAATGTTACGAAAGCCGCTGCATCAGCCGCAGGGTTCTGAGCGTGATGCCTGGGATGCGTTAGCGCATCATCAAATGGTGGTGGATGAACAAGGTAAACCCGTTGCGGTAGGGCGACTTTACATCAATGCGGATAATGAGGCGGCTATCCGCTTCCTTGCTGTACATCCTACCGTCCAGGGAAAAGGTCTGGGCACGCTGGTGGCGATGACGCTGGAGTCGGTAGCGCGTCAGGAAGGCGTAAAGCGCGTGACGTGCAGCGCGCGTGAGGACGCGGTGGCGTTCTTCGCCAAGCTCGGATACGTCAATCAGGGCGAGATTACCGCACCGCAAACCACGCCGGTGCGTCACTTCCTGATGATTAAACCGGTTGTCACGCTGGATGATATTTTACACCGCGCTGACTGGTGCGGGCAGTTGCAGCAGGCCTGGTATGAGCACATTCCATTGAGTGAGAAAATGGGCGTGCGCATCCTGCAATACACCGGGCAAAAATTTATTACCACCATGCCGGAAACCGGCAACCAAAATCCGCACCATACCCTGTTTGCCGGAAGTCTGTTTTCGCTGGCAACGCTTACCGGCTGGGGACTGATCTGGCTGTTGCTGCGTGAGCGTCACCTGGGCGGCACCATTATTCTGGCTGATGCGCACATACGCTACAGCCGTCCGATTACGGGCAGGCCGGGTGCCATTGCCGACCTCGGATCATTGAGTGGCGATCTCGATCGCCTGGCGCGAGGCCGTAAAGCCCGGGTTCAGCTTGATGTGCAGTTATTTGGTGATGATGAGTGTGGCGCGGTGTTTGAAGCGGTCTACATCGTGTTGCCCGTTGACCCTGACGGGCCGCTGGAAGAAGGCGGCTCAGGGGCACGCATCAATTAAACAACAGGGCCGCGATTGCGGCCCTGTGTGTTTTTACTTCACCTGTCCTGCCTGCATGGTTTGCTGCAGTTGCTGGCTGTCTGTATTCACCGACAGCGTGGCATTAACTGAGGGGGCTAACGGCTGCCCGTCCTTCAGTGAGGCATTGAGTCGCAACTGAAAATTGCTGTCACCTTCCAGTGGAAGCGCGGGCCAGCCCCAGTTTTGCAAGACATTGACCGGTACGCCGCGCCCCGTGAGATTCAGGCTGAGAGGACGGACGGCTTGCTGTCCTACCGTTGCCGTGCCTTCCAGTAAACCTTTACCACTAAACGCGCTCAGTTCCGTCACCTTGATTTGTTGATCGTCAGCCTCCAGCGCAATGGACGGATGGCGCAGATCGGTGCGGTTAAAGGTCGATTCCGCAGCGTTCAGGCTGAGTTTACCTGACCAGATTCCCCATTGATGCTGACGGGCCAGCTGCAGATTCTCCCCGCTGCCATCCAGTGAGGTGAGCTGGAAAGGAAACGCAGGGTTGATATCGATGATCAAATTACGGTTTGAGGTGAAACGGTTCACGATAAGGCCGCCCAGCCAGTCGGGAAGGGGAGCCTGCCATAACGCCCGCCAGTTCTGCGGCAGCGTATATTCCAGGCCCGCGACGGCAAGATTATTCAGCGTCAATTGCTTGTCGTTACGCGACCAGTTTCCGTCGGCACGGATGACGCCGTTGGCCCAGCGCGAGCTGAACTGGGTCAGGGCAATCCCCTGTGGCGAGAAGTCCATGTTGATGATGGGATCGTTAAGCTCGAATTTGCCGTTGATAAAGTTACCGGCGTTCATCGCCAGTGAACCATCCTGACTCTGCCAGTCCCGGCCTTTCCAACTGAGATTTTTCAGTGTCAGATCGAGATCGGTTACCGCCCAGTCAGGGCCCTGCAGCCGGGCATCGGTAATGTCGACGCGGTTTAGCGTCACCGACGGCACTTCTTCAAAGGGTTTCAGGAAATCAACAAGCGTGCTGGCGGTTTGCAAACGGATATCGTTCAGGCGGAGTTGAGTGATCTTCCAGTTTCCCTGCGCATCACGCTCTCCGTTACCGGTCATGGAACCGCGGGCTAAATCAGCACCGATGTTGCTAAACACCATGCGGCCCTGTGACACATTGCCCTGAATCAGCACATTTTCACCCGCAACGCTGTTTAGCGTCATCTTGCCTGCACTCATCTGGAACTGCGCATCCCGTCCCAGCACATCGCCAGTCAACGGGGCCCACGGCACTATACCGCCATTCACCTGCAGGGCTGAAAGCGGTAACGCCGAAGAGGGGCTGTCGATGCGCATATTGTTCAGTTGCAGGCGGTTAGCCTGCACGGGTAATGCGCTATTCGTTGCCAGGTTAGCAAGATTAACCTCACCGTCACGTAATTCTATGCTGGCAAAGTGAAAAGGATCGCTGAACTGCAACAGGGCAATGCCCAAGTCGACGCGCCTGGCGACCAGCACAGCCGGCTGTCCATCATGACCAAAACTGAAATCATCCAGAATAATGTGCGAAGGTGATGAAAAGTTATGTTCGATTTTACTCAGCGACAGATGCCATTCCGTTTTGTCGCTCACCCAACGGCTAAACCAGCCCGCGCCCCACTGTGTCTGCAGCAGTACATACAGCACCACTAACGCAAACAGTAGCAGTAACAATAAGGTGAGGAAAAACTTTCCTATAAATTTCATCGTATCCTTCCCGGGTTCAGTCCGCTGAAAGGTTGTTATGCCTGAATTAGCGTTATAGCTCAACCGCCTGGATGTAAATCAGCATAAATAGCAGGCAGGTCCTGACCTGCCTTAAAAATCACTTTTCCGGTGGGAAGATCAGATTAAGCACAATCGCCGTAATACCGCCTGCGGCAATACCTGAAGAGAGTAAGGTTTTCAGCCAGTCAGGCGCAAACTGCAGAATCAACGGTTGCTGTGACACGCCAAGTCCTGCGGCCAGCGAGAAGGCGATAATCATGATGGCGCGTCGGTTCAGCGGCTCTCTGGAGACAATACGCACGCCGGATGCTGCGATGGTCCCAAACATCACAATAGTGGCACCGCCCAAAACCGGCTCAGGGATATGCTGTACCAGTCCACTGACCGCCGGGAACAGGCCCAGCAGGATAAGCATCAGCGCCACGACAAAACCAACATAGCGGCTGGCAACACCGGTAAGTTGGATAACGCCGTTATTCTGTCCAAAGCAGGAGTTGGGGAAGGTATTAAACAGGGCAGACACAAACGAGTTAAGGCCATTCGCCAGCACGCCGCCTTTCAGGCGCTTCATATACAAAGGACCGCTCACCGGCTGCTCCGACACGTCAGAGGTGGCGGTGATATCACCAATGGTTTCCAGCGAGGTCACCATAAACACCAGCATCAGCGGGATGAGCAGGTTCCAGTCAAAACCCAGGCCGTAATAGAGCGGAGTCGGTAGCGCAATCAGTGGCTGGTTTGCGGGCGTATTGATGGATGGCAGCATATCCAGCGCCCAGGCGAGCAGGTAGCCAACCGCCATGGCAATCACCAGTGAGGCGACGCGCAGGTAAGGATTTTTCTGACGGTTCAGAAGGATAATGACCAACAAAACGGCACCGGCGAGCAGCAGGTTTTTAGGCGCGCCGAAGCTGTGGTCGTTCATGGCGGCGAAACCACCACCGACGGACGTCAGGCCAACCTGAATAAGGGACAATCCAATGATCATCACGACAATACCAGACACCAGAGGCGTGATGATACGGCGTGCCAGATGCAGCACCCGCGACAGTACCATTTCCGTGCAGGATGCCACCATCAAGGTGCCAAACAGCGCCGCCATCATGGTGGGCACATCTGCGCCGCCATTTTTCAGCGCCATGCCGCCCATAATCAGCGGCGTCACAAAGTTAAAGCTGGTGCCCTGAATGGACAGCAAGCCTGAGCCTACCGGCCCCCAGGTTTTGATTTGCAGAACGGATGCCACGCCAGAGGCGAACAGGGACATGCTGATAATGTGCTGCGTGTCCTGTGCCGGTAAACCCAATGCCTGGCAGATCAACAGCGCGGGCGTAATCACGGCGACAAACATGGCCAGCAGATGCTGACCGGCCGCAAACAGGGTTTGCGTAAGTGGCGGACGATCTTCCAGACGGTAAATCAGTTCACTTTTACTGGCGGTAGTGGGGTTAAGCTGCTGATTGGTTGACATCGTAACGGTTCCCAAAAAAAAGTGTGGCGATTGTAATCGTCCACGGATCAAAAGCAAACGTTTGCCTGGTGGTGCAAAAAAAGGCGTCATGCGTTGCTGTAGCGGCCGGTTTCCGGTAGCCAGCGCTCGATCAGTGCCTGTGCCTGTTCGGGATAGTGCTGGTGGATGTGCCGCGCGACGCGTTGTACTTCAGGAATCATAGCCTGATCGCGCAGGAGATCGGCGACCTTAAACTCCGCGTTACCGGTTTGGCGCGTACCCAGCAGTTCGCCCGGCCCGCGGATCTCCAGATCGTGTTGGGCAATCACAAAGCCGTCGTTGCTGTCGCGTAGCACCTGTAAACGCTTCTGTGCCGTTTTGCTCAGCGGCGCTTTATACAGCAGTACGCAGTGAGACGCGACTGCGCCACGGCCTACGCGCCCGCGCAGCTGGTGAAGCTGGGCAAGACCGAGGCGTTCTGGATTTTCAATGATCATCAGGCTGGCGTTTGGCACATCCACGCCGACCTCAATAACGGTCGTGGCGATCAGCAGCTGTATCTCGTTCGCTTTGAAGGCCTGCATCACCGCCAGTTTCTCCGCTGGCTTCATGCGGCCGTGCACCAGCCCTACCTGCAAGTCCGGCAGCGCGATTTTTAACTCTTCCCATGTCGCTTCTGCGGCCTGGGCTTCGAGCAGATCGGACTCTTCAATCAGCGTACAGACCCAGTAAGCCTGACGACCTTCATGGCAAGCGCTTTGCACCCGGGCAATGATCTCACTGCGACGGCTGTCAGGAATGGCCACAGTCGTCACCGGCGTTCTGCCCGGCGGCAGCTCATCAATGGTTGAGGTATCGAGATCGGCATAAGCGGTCATCGCCAGGGTACGCGGAATCGGTGTGGCGGTCATGATCAACTGGTGAGGATGGAAACCCTGCTCTTCCCCTTTTTCCCACAGCGCCAGCCGCTGGTGAACCCCAAAACGGTGTTGTTCATCAATAATCACCAGCGCCAGACCGTTGAACTTCACCTGCTCCTGAAACAGGGCATGCGTACCGACCACCATGGCTACGTTGCCGCTGGCAATAGCATCTTGCTGTGCCTGCCGCGCTTTCCCTTTTTGTTTGCCCGCCAGCCAGCCGACTTCCAGGCCAAGTGGCGCAAGCCACTGACGGAAATTATTGGCATGCTGCTCAGCCAGCAACTCTGTCGGTGCCATCAGCGCCACCTGTTTGCCGTGGGTGATAACGTTCAGGGCCGCAAGGGCCGCGACCAGCGTTTTACCCGATCCCACGTCACCCTGGACAAGCCGCAACATGGGATAATCGTGCGCTAAGTCTTTTTCAATTTCCGCCACGACGCGTTTTTGGGCGGCAGTGGGGGAAAAAGGCAGGGCGGCCAGTAAGCGGTCACTCAACGTATGACGGGCGGGCATCGGCAACGCGTAATGGCGCTGCGCACCGGCCCGAACCGCCAGCATACTGAGATTATGCGCCAGCAGTTCTTCAAGAATCAGCCTGCGCTGAGCGGGATGCTGCCCACTTTCAAGTTCGCTGAGTTTGACATCGGGTGGGGGACGATGCAGCGTGCGTAAGGCGTCGGGCAGGCTGATCAGTCCGCCGCTTAACGCCTGCGGCAACAGTTCCGTAATAGGGCAGTTTTCCAGCAGAGTTAATGCCTGGTCGGTAAGATTGCGCAGTGTTGCCTGACGAATGCCTTCGGTTGTGGGATAGACCGGCGTCAGGGTTTCTTCCAGCGTCACATGGCTGTGCTCGCCCTGTACGCGGTATTCCGGATGGATAATTTCGGCGCCGCGCTGCCCGCGTTTAATTTCGCCCCAGGCGGTTACCCGGCGGCCGGGTGCGAGGCTGTTTTTCATACCGGCATTGAAGTTGAAGAAGCGCATGGTTAACACGCCGCTGCCATCGCCGATCTGGCACACCATCATACGTCGGCGGCCAAAAGTAATGTCGGTATGCAGCACGTCGCCTTCGACCGTTGCCCAAATTCCCGGTAACAGGTCGTTGATAGCATAAAGCTGGGTGCGATCTTCATAACGCAGAGGAAGGTGTAGCAGTAAATCCTGGATAGTATGCAGGCCAATTTTAGCCAGCTTTGCTGCCTGGCTGGCGCCGACGCCGGTCAGGGTACTGAGCGGTATGGCATCCAGCAGACGGCCTTTCATTTCTTACTTCTGCCTGTTGCTTGCATCGTTGCCCACCAACTGTCATCGGCTTCTATCTCGCCCTGCGCGTTGATATGGGGATAGGGCATCCGTTTATGTTTTGCCACGCGCGCCAGAACAGGATAGCCCCCTTCAAACAGCAGGCGCTGTTGTTCTTCGTAATCCAGAAGGCTGGACTGGCGTTGATACATACCGGCATTTTGCCGCTGGCGCTGGGCTTCATAAAGAATCAGCGCGGACGCAACGGAAACGTTGAGTGACTGAACCATTCCCACCATCGGAATAATGATGTGACGATCGGCCAGGGCCAGGGCTTCATCTGTGATACCGGTTTTTTCCTGACCCATCAAAATGCACGTGGGTTTGGTGTAATCAATCTCACGAAAATCCACAGCGTCAGCAGAGAGGTTTGTCGCCAGTATCTGCATCTTTTGCGTTTTAAGATGGCCAATAGCGTCGGTGATTGAACGGTGCGTCACAACCTTTACCCAGCTATTGCTGCCGGCCGAAGCCGAAGCCTGGGTTCGCATGCGTTGGCTTGGCCACACGGCATGGACCTCATGAATCCCCACCGCATCCGCAGTGCGGATCACCGCGGAAACGTTGTGCGGTTTATGCACCTGCTCCATGCAGACGGTAAGGTCATGCTGACGCAGGGCCAGCATTTCCTGAATACGAGAAAAGCGTTGAGGATTCATGCACTAGTTACGGTTGCGGTGAACTTTAATCACATCCGGCATCACACGAATTTTACGCATGATATTCGCCAGGTGGACGCGATCGCGTGCGGTCAGACGGATAAAGGCACTGTAAACGCGGCCATCGCGTTCTTCAGTATTCAGGCTCTGAATATTGGAGCCCGCCGTGTTGATCGCTGCCGTCAGGTTCGCCAGTGCGCCCTGGTGATTAAACATATCGACCTTGATCTCAGCCACAAACTCTTGCTCCGTGACTTTATCCCACTCCACCGGCATGAATTTTTCTGGCTCTTTTTGATAGCCGCGAATATTTCGACAGGATTCATGGTGAACAACCAGGCCTTTACCTGGACTGACGTGTGCAACAATCGGATCGCCGGGAATAGGACGACAGCATTTCGCAAAGGTAATGAGTACGCCGTCCGCGCCTTTGATGGGCAGCTTGCCCTGTTTTTTGTTGCTATTGAGCGCGTTAGTGTCAGTTTGAAGCAGGTTTTTGGCCACTACCACGCTCATTGCATTCCCCAGGCCGATTTCTGCTAACAGATCGTCCAGCGAGGTCAGCTTCATGCGGTCAAGCTCATGCTTGATGTTTTCAGCCGGCACTTCCGCCAGTTTACGACTGCCGCCCATCGCATGGCTGAGCAGGCGACGTCCCAGATTTACCGAGTCTTCACGCTTGAGGTTTTTCAGAAGCTGACGAATCTTAGCGCGCGCTTTGGAACTGACCACAAAGTTGAGCCAGGCGGCGTTAGGACGTGCGCCGGGCGCAGTAATAATCTCAATGGTCTGGCCGCTGGTGAGCGTCTGGGACAGCGGATAAGGCTGACGGTCAACGCGCGCGCCCACACAGGCATGACCAATATCGGTATGAACTGCATAGGCAAAATCGACCGGCGTGGAGCCGGTCGGCAATTCGACGATGCGGCCTTCTGGCGTAAAGACGTAGATCTCATCCGGAAAGAGATCGGACTTCACGCTTTCAATGAATTCAAATGAGCTACCGGCGCTCTGTTGCAGCTCCAGCAGGCTTTGCAGCCAGCGCTGGGCACGAATTTGCGCCGTGGTGCCGCTTTCGCCAGCTTGTTTATAAGCCCAGTGCGCGGCAACCCCCATTTCGGCCATCTGATCCATATCTTCGGTACGGATTTGCACCTCAACCGGTACGCCATGCGGCCCGATCATAGAGGTATGCAGAGATTGATAGCCGTTAGCTTTGGGAATGGCGATATAGTCTTTCACCCGGCCCGGACGTGGCTTGTATAAGCTGTGCATCTGGCCCAGGACGCGGTAGCAGGTATCCAGATCTTTCACGATAACGCGAAAGGCATAAATATCCATGATCGAGTGAAAACGCTGCTCTTTCAGCGTCATTTTGCGGTAAATCGAGTAAAGGTGCTTTTCGCGTCCACTTACCCGGCAGGGAATACCGGCTTCCTGCAGGCGACCGTCGATCTCAGAGAGGATTTTTTGAATCATCTCTTTACGGTTGCCACGGGCCGCTTTCACGACCTCTTTAATCACCCGAAAACGATTGGGGTAGAGCGCTTCAAAACCCAGCTCTTCCAGTTCCGTTTTTAGGTGATGAATCCCCAGGCGATGTGCCAGAGGACTGTATATTTCCAGCGTTTCCAGCGCGATGCGACGGCGTTTATCGGGACGTAACGACCCGAGCGTACGCATGTTGTGGGTGCGGTCAGCCAGCTTGATGAGAATGACGCGGATATCCTGCACCATCGCCATAATCATCTTGCGGAAGTTCTCTGCCTGCGCCTCTTTCTTATCACGGAATTTCAGCTTATCCAGCTTTGAAACGCCTTCAACCAGCTCGGCAACGCTCTTACCAAACAGCTGTTCCATATCCTGATAGGTGGCAGGCGTGTCTTCAATGACGTCATGCAAAAGCGCGGCCATGAGGGTTTCATGGTCGAGCTTCATTTCTGCCAGAATACAGGCTACCGCGACAGGATGCGTGATGTAAGGCTCGCCGCTGGAGCGTGTCTGTCCCTCGTGGGCATCACGTGATACGAGATAGGCTTGCTTGAGGCGCTTAATCTGGTCCTCAGGCAAGTATTGTTCAATCAGTTGATTGAGACTTTCAAACAGATACAAGGTTGACCTGCAGCTAGCTGTTAACGACGACCTTCAGCGATAGCGGTAACGGCCTGTAACTCCGCGGCTTCCTGCTCTTGCTGCTCCTGACGATCACGCACATCTAAAATCTGATTGGTGACCAAACCTTCTTCGATTTCGCGCAATGCGATAACGGTGTGTTTATCGTTCTCTTCGGGAACCAGCGGATCTTTTCCGCCTACCTGCATCTGACGTGCACGACGTGCAGCGACCAACACCAGGTCAAAACGATTACCCACTTTTTCTACTGCGTCCTGAACGGTTACGCGTGCCATAGGTGTGCTACTCCACAGATGAAGAAATGACTCGGCATCATACTGAAACTGGGTTCAGACTGCCAACAGTTTGCTGATCAAAGCGTCATGGCGCGCTTTCTGACGGGCCATGCGCAGACGTTCTGCGCGAATAATGGTTTTCAGATCGGATAACGCCAAATCAAAATCATCATTCACGATTAAATAGTCGTATTCGGCATAGTGGCTCATTTCTGCCACGGCCTGTGCCATACGACGTGCAATGACCTCTTCGCTGTCCTGACCGCGACCACGCAGGCGACGATCCAGCTCTTCTTTAGAAGGAGGCAATACAAATATACTGCGCGCGTCGGGCATTTTAGCGCGAATTTGCTGCGCACCTTGCCAGTCAATATCAAGAAAAACGTCTACGCCGGTCGCCAGAACTTGTTCAATCGTCTTACGCGCGGTGCCGTAATAGTTGTCGAAAACTTTCGCGTGCTCAAGGAAGGCATCTTCCTCGATCATCTTTTCGAACTCATGCTGTTGAACAAAGAAGTAATGTTCACCATGTGCCTCGCCCGGCCGCATGCCGCGCGTGGTATGTGAAACAGACACTTGCGTATCATACAGCGGCTGCGTTTTTAACAGCGCCTGAATCAGACTGGATTTCCCTGCGCCACTGGGAGCAGAAACAATATAGAGCGTACCTTGGGCCATGATTTTCTTGAATTGATTAAGTGCGGAGTCGATTTCCTGCACAGTATACACAGCTTCCCCGCGCCACGCAGCGTTTGCGCCGCCATCACGGTGAAAAGTTTATGCGACCAGGTACGCAAAGCCGCTTTTCGCATCTGAAAACACACCTCAATGTTCACACAAGCCGTCCCAGAATGCGCGAATGCAGCTGGCTCAGCCTGACGTTCAGCGCTTGAATGATAAAAAATCAGGAGGTGACGGATGAAAGGGATGTTAACTGCCGGGCTGATGCTGTTATTCAGCCCAACTTATTCCTTTGGGGCCTTGTGTCCTGCATGGACGCCTGCACGTGCGGTGAGTGAGATCGGTCACCTGCAACAACAGCTTCGGCACTGGGATAACGCGTATTACCAGCAGGGGCATTCGCTGGTTGCGGATGCAGATTACGATAGTTTGCAGCAGCGGCTTAACCACTGGCAGCGCTGTTTTACGCAGACGGCGGACGACTATGTGCCTGCTTTGCCGGGGGACGGTACCTTGTGGCATCCGGTTGCGCATACGGGCGTAAAAAAAGTACAGGATAAACGTGCACTGGGTTACTGGATGCAGACGCGACAAGACCTTTGGGTCCAACCGAAAATCGATGGTGTTGCCGTCTCGCTAATCTATCGACAGGGAAAACTGGTGTCGTTAATTAGCCGTGGAGATGGTTTACACGGTGAGCAGTGGCTGGCGAAAGCCAGACGGATTCCCGCCATTCCGGCGATGATTGACAGTGATGACGCTACCGTTGTCTTACAGGGCGAGCTTTTTTTGCGGATGACCGGTCATCAACAGGCGACCGATGGCGGAAAGAACGCCAGAGCCCGCGTTGCGGGGGCAATGATGAGTCAGGAAGACTCGCCGCTTCTGGAACAACTGGGTATTTTTATCTGGGGCTGGCCTGACGGGCCAGCCAGTATGCATGAACGCCTGAACCGATTGGCCGCATGGGGATTCGATCTTGCCAGTCACTGGACCCAACCCGTTCAGGATGAAGAGGAGGCTGAAAGCTGGCGTGATCGTTGGTTTCATGCACCCTTGCCTTTTGTCACCGATGGCGTTGTCGTGCATCAGGCAACACGTCCGGCGGGAAAATACTGGCAACCAGGTGAGGGGGAATGGGCTATCGCCTGGAAATACCAGCCACCGGCGGTCAGCAGTGAGGTACGCTCCGTTGATTTTTCGATAGGGCGCACGGGAAAAGTCGCAGTGGTACTGAACCTGCAACCTGTGCAGTTGGATGATAAAACCGTCAGGCGAGTCAGTATAGGGTCGCTAAAACGTTGGCGTGAGCAGGATATTATCGCAGGCGATCAGGTGACGATTAGCCTTGCGGGTCAGGGCATTCCACGGCTTGATCGTGTTATCTGGCGCGTGGCGCAGCGGGATTACCCTGAACCGCCTGAACCTGAGCAATTCACGCGACTAAGTTGTTATACCTTAACGCCGGATTGCCATCGCCAGTTACTGGCGCGTTTGAGTTGGCTGAGCCAAAAGTCAGTGCTCGATATTCCTGGTGTGCAACGCAGTACCTGGCAACGGCTACTGGAAACCGGCTGTATTACGCATCTGTTTTCCTGGCTGGCCATTACGCCAGAACAAATCGCCACCGCAGCGGGTATCTCATCCGAGAGAGCACAACACATCTGGCATCGGTTTGATTTGACCCGGAAACAACCTTTGCGTCGCTGGCTCAATGCGTTGGGCATTGAACTGCCGCAAAAGGCACTGCGCGCATTAGACGATAAAGCGTGGGACGCTGTGCTGACTCGGGATGTAAAAGGCTGGCAATCTCTGCCCGGCGTGGGCGCATTGCGTGCAGAACGTATTACCTCACATCTTAAGGATGCCGGGCTGCGAACGTTGATTACCTTTTTACAGCAGCAGGGTATCCCTTCCTCATCAATGATCGGGATGGGGATAATTGAAGATGGGCAAACCGAGGCGAAATCGCAGGGCCAGCAGGCGGGCAAAAAAGCCAAAGAGTAAGGTGATAATAATCACAACCTCATGTGCCAGAGGGGTTTTCAGCAGCAGGATGTACATCCAGCCTGATGCGA
The DNA here is from genome assembly GCF_007828605.1 of Pantoea sp. SJZ147. Lineage (NCBI taxonomy): Bacteria > Pseudomonadati > Pseudomonadota > Gammaproteobacteria > Enterobacterales > Erwiniaceae > Pantoea > Pantoea sp. SJZ147. The sequence goes on along the minus strand of NZ_VIVB01000018.1, from coordinate 90,846 downwards.
ACGCGATACCGGCATATAACTCTTTTTGAAACACCAACGGGATACGATTACAAAACATATCGCGCAAAACGCCGCCAAAGACGCCGGTAATAACCGCACTGATCGCGGCAATAATCATGGCATGGCCCGAATCCAGGGCGACCTGCGCACCGATAATAGAAAACACCACCAGACCAAGCGCATCCAGTACCAGAAACACCTTTCGTAGATGGGTCATTAACGGCGCGACAAACGTGGTCACCACGGCAGCAGCGGCTACGATCATGATGTATTCAGGATGCTTTACCCAACCCAGCGGATAATGACCAAGGAGAATATCGCGCACTGAACCCCCGCCTATCGCGGTCACAGAAGCAATGATGATCACACCAAACAGGTCCATTTTACGACGGCCAGCGGCCAGCGCCCCCGTCATTGCCTCAGCGGTGATACCAAGGATATAGAGAACAGTAAGTAACATAGCAGGCTCCAGGAAGACGGCGGCAAGGCTACGCCACTGAAGAGAACGGCGCGACTGAGATTTTCTGTTAATAGCTTTAAAAGTATCAGTAAAAACTCACCCTTTCAGGATAAGCTTTTATTAATCAATAATTTATGGAAAATTAAGGGCCTGTATCAACACAAATTCTATTGGATAAACCGAGTCAGCCTTACTCCCCGTTGACGTATTGCACGGCTCAGGCTCTTTGAGACGACATTATGTTGGTATAAACAGAGAAAGGAAACAGCGTAAGCCGGGAATCTACAGGGCTGATTAATGGCAGCCCGTATGCGGGGTGAGCGCAAGTGAAGTGTGGGTTAAGCGAGCGGAGAAGGCTGTTGATGCAACGTGCCAGGTCTTATAAAAACCGTGCTGATCGACAACACGGCAAGACCGCTTTTCAGGTGTCCGGCATCCAGCTAGCGCATTATATATTCCTGAGGCAGATCTGGAAGAATGTTTTCAGACTAAATTGGTATACCGGTTGAAACCATATACGGCCATAACAGCAGTAAGCCAGCATTCTTACTGACACCATTGCCAGGTAGCCCCATAGTGCGCACAAAACCGAAGGTGTGCTCCATACCGTCAGCAGTGTAATGACCAGGCCCACGAATACGGATGATATTTCGCAAAATGCGATATCGGAAAATTGTTTTTCGCGCTGCAATATCGCGCGATAGTGTTGCCCCTGAGGAATGATGATAAAGATGACGGCAGCCATCTCAAGCATCATGGTTATCTGTGGCTGATTAAACAGCCGATCGACAACAATGCCGGAAATAAAAAAAACAGCAAAAATGATCAGTCCCAGCAGTATGTTGCCCCAGTAAATAACCGATAACCTATTGACTGAGAGTGTCGAATAACGAATCACGCTGTTTGAGAACCCGCGATCCGCCAGTGTGTCAATGACCAGCAATCCCGCAATGACAACAGCCAACAAATTAAAGGCTTCAGCCTGCAGGATTTTACCCAGCAGGGAAAGTTGCAATACGCCAATGCTTAATATTTTAAACGATGAAAGAAGCGGCCAATTAACGTGTATAAGATTTATTTTACGTATCGCCATAATATTCCCGCCGGGTAAATTGTTATGACGGTAAGCAGACAGTGATGCCTGCTTACCCTCGGAGTTATTTATATTTTATTGTGGTTTTTCAGTTAACACGGCCTTGAGCACATCAGCACTGTATAAAAATCACGTGGAGTGCTAAATGCTTTTTTATGTTTAATGCCCAAACCTGTTCTTCTGTTCTTGATTTAACGATGAACATTAAAAACGATCCCTGTTATATCGTTATAAAGGTTTTGCTGTGTGTAGATAATTTATAACGCTTTTTAATGAGGTTAACATCATAAGGAAAATCTGATATGTGATTTGAGAAAGGCGATAATGTTTATTGTCTGGATGATATTTCTCACTTGCTAAATAAACGCTTCATAACGACTTGTGGCAAAGTCACGTATGACTATTCAGTAGTAAACCATACAAAATAAAAAAGGCTTTGAAACGTTATACATAGCGTCGTTTTAAGGCGATGACCCAGGATTTTTCCCGTATGAAACACTTAAGCCGGGGCAAAGAAAGTGCAAGGTGGTTATGTAAGCAATGGTCGTAGCGCTTATCCATTCTGAACGTAAAAATTTCCCAGACGTCAGAATATGTTCATGGTAGAGAGGCACAACGTCATAAGAGGAGGTATGGCAGATGCGGGTGCGGCCGTTTTATGGTCAGGACAGAATATTGATATTTGCACGCTGGATGAGCACGTGCTGTGAGTCGTAACGGGGAAAGAGCGATAGCGGCAGTATGAAAAAATAAAGCAGGCTTGAGCCTGCTTTATCGTTATACGTAGAGAGACGCTTCACCTGGTGGACGCGTTTTAAATCGGCGATGCAGCCAAAGGTACTGGTCAGGCGCTCGCATGATTTGGCTCTCAATCACTTTATTCATATAGGCAGCGGCGGCTGATTCATCCGTATGAGGGTAGTTTTCCAGAATCGGTTCGATAATCAGTTTATAACCATCGTTGCCTGGATTACGAATCAGCATGATCGGCACCATCGCAGGCTTGGCCAGGCGAGATAAAACGTATGTGCCGTTTGTTGTCGCTGCTTTCTCAACGGCGAACAGCGGTGCGAAAGTACTGCCTTTTGGGCCGTAATCCTGGTCCGGTGCAAACCAGACGGACTCGCCCTGCTTAAGCGCCTGTACCATCCCGCGCAGATCGCGACGGTCAATCATCGCTTTATTGGATCGCATGCGGCCTTTGGTCTGAACGTACTCCATCGCGCGGTTATTATGTGGTCGGTACATTGCCATCATCGGCTGACACAACCCGCTGATGCGGCCACCCAGCTCCAGAGACATAAAATGGATGCCGATTAACATCACGCCCCGGCCTTCATTCTGAGCAGAATAGAGGTTTGCAAGCCCTGAGACAGTAAACAGGCGCTTAACGGCGTGGTCCGGCCAGAACCAGGCAATGCCCGTTTCAAGCAGCGCCATACCAAGAGAAGCAAAGTTTCCCGCAATCATGCTTTCTTTGTCTTCATCACTGATGCCAGGAAAACAAAGTTCAATGTTACGACGGGTAATGCGCTCTCGACGCTGAAGGAAATGACGGGAAAGTTTACCGGCACCTGCGCCAAGTCGCATCAGGACAGGATAGGGAAGTTGAACTAAGAGCCAGAGAATGCCAAGACCAAACCATGTAAACCAATAACGGGGATGTAAAAGCGTGCTGCTGAACTGCCTGGTGTTTTTCATCATTGACCTTAAAGGATTGATGGATGTAACGCAAAAAGACCCATTCCTTAAGTTCCCAAGCGGTACGGCTGTACTAACTACGACCAGCACTTTATCAAAAAGTGCCCTCTGTCACAGTGAGCTTTCGTCATCTTCAGGATTAGGATGATCGATTGCATCGGCGCGTCATCGAGCAAGAAATGGTGGTGTGAAAAAATTTTATTGTTATAAAACAATGTCTTATTTTTTCGGTTGTGTGTTGAGGATAGCAAAACAGGCGTCTGGAAATTAAGACAGTTCTGTACTCAACAGCCACCATCTTTTCGATAAATTTACATTCTTAGTGGCAAAAATCTAAAAAATGACTATGCATGAGTATGCACAGGCTTCTTGTGAAAAGCTACATGATGAATGCGTGCGCACTGTTCAGGATGTTTGAGAACTGGAAATTCAGCGGAAATTATCCCCACAAGCGATACACGTTTACCCACATACGTAACGTGTATGGCTTAAGAGAAAAACCGAGTCTGGAAAAGAAAAATCCTAGTTATAGGTAATCGTCATCAGGCGAAAATCACCGACTTTTTTTAACTGCACCTTACCCAGCTTAAGCGGCAAAGATTGTTGGCTGTCATTCATACGCAGGGTTGTGGCTTCAGTTTTACCTCCTCTCGTGCAACTTTGTTTAATCTGAGAATTAACAATAAGTGTGTCACAACCGGGTTCCACAATTGAACCTTTGAAATTGATTTGTCCGCCAGTGGCAAAAGACAATGGCGATAACGTCATTAATACAAACACAAAAGTTAATTTTTTCATGGCTTCAGTCTCTGATTGGTTTCACAAAGAAAGAACGGCATTTAAAAATAAAACTTTAGTAGAACATTCGTTTTTTATTTCTCATCTTTGCTTTTTTAATACGAAAATGTGAGCGAATTGGTGTTTTTTTGTTGTGTTATAATACCGAGCATTAAAAATAAGCAGGCTTATCGTTTCTGAACGTTTTTGCGCATCTGGCTTTTAATTAATGATTTCTTTCGGAATAACGCATTTTGGGTAATGAAAGACAACTTAAAACTAATCGTACTTATCAAAGCGTATAAAATTTCTTACATACGCATTCTGAGTGATAACTCAATGAGGTAGGCACGATTACACGTGCTGACACGTAACGTCATGTACTGATCTTACATACATAAGAATTTTCCTCATTCTTATTTTTTACCTGAGTTGTCGGCTGTCAGGCTTCTATGATTGATGATGACGTTTTTTAACAGGGAGTTTTTCTTTTCGGGAGGTTAACGAGATGAAGCGCATGCGGTTATAATGTGTTAATGCTTGATGATATCAATCTATAGGTTGGCAGGGTTTAAATTCTGCGCTGAAACTTCTTCTTTTCATTGGGGAACCTGTAATGTTCTGAGGTGAGCGTATCACCTCTGTTCAGGTGGCCAAATTCAGTGTGCCACTACATTGTTGATATAAGCGCGGTTTGAATAATGCATAGTGGATAGATAGTCAGATAATATATCATGAGGAGGTATAGTATTTTTTTCACGAGCCCACCCATCATATGTTCGTACTTCAATAAATGGATTTGATAATCCTTTTTGAACCCAACGCTCCTCTCTCCTGTTATTACTTAACCCCGAACCTCTCCCATAGATCAAAATTCCTCTTACAGCAAAAAATGGCGGTAAGTCATTATGAGACTTTAATGGGACTAATATATCTCGAAAGGCATCTTGGTTTCTCGCGTACCAACCCAGCCAATCTTCCACTTGTCCGTATGCGTGATTTAAACTTTGAGTAAATGAATCATCTTTATTAGAAATTGATTTAGAAGGTTTTTCGATTTCAAGCAGATAAACATATGTATGCCCAGAACGAGGATTTACCCATGTAAAATCTGTAACAAAATCGACACCTAATGGAAGTTTAGCTATCAATGAATTCGATAGTGCATAGGCAGTGCCAATGATTGAGGCCGGATGTTTCTCGAAAAATTTCTGCACTGTTGATTCTTCGGGATCAGTATTAATTAAGGTGATCAATTCGTTCATTTTTATACTCATTATTAGTTCAACACAACTTTGTGAATTAATAGCTGTTCTAACAGTACATGAGCCTCAGTGCTCGGATATATTGATATTGGAAATAAGAAGAGTCAAATATCAAAAACCTATCAGAAAAAGTAATATGCTTTTAGTCTGATAAATTTTAACCTCTGTATACGGAATAATAGATGATTTAATTAAGCATCAGTTAACCATTCCATCGGGACCAATTTAATACCGTCGCGCCATTCTGGCAATCCAACGACACCATCAATTCCTCCCCAAACTTCGCTTGGTGCATGATCTAAAACTATTAGTTGAAGTTTCCCCTTTTCCTTAATCACTACGTTACCCATTGTTTCAAATGCCCGTCTAACAGCCTCAACATCTTCATCACGAAGCTTTGGTTCATCTTCATTAGCAACGTTTTGAAGCTGAGTAGATTTAGGAAAATAGACCTGACTTGGTTGATCAAGAATAAGAAAACTAGGTACAGGATTATTTTTTTGACTTAAATAAAATTGATGGAGAGAGAGTAATACTGCCAAATGATAGGAGAGCCAATTTGAGCCGCTTCCTATTTCCGAAAGATAATCATCACGCTCATCCCCTAATACTTTTATTGTTAGGTCATTAATTTCTAAAGAAATAGGTGCATTTGGGTCTTCAACGTCTAAACCTTGAAGGATATTCCCTGCCTTTGCGTTAATAATTCTTAATGCTTGGTTTTTACGCAATTCGATATCTTTTTCACGTAACTCTTTTTCAAAGTTCTGTACTATTTCTTTGAGATTATTTACTTCTTCTACAAGTTCACTATCGCTTCCTAGTTTTCTATGTAACTGTAGCGCAGATTCGATATTGCCGATGAAACGCTCAGCACGCCTGGTGGAAAACTGTTGCTCACGCGCCTCCTTCGATCTGCTCGTTAAGGCTCGCTTACTTAACTGGATGGACCTTAAACGCTCGGTTGCGTTAGACACTTCAGAGGTTACACGTTGTAGCTCTCTATCAAATGCGGCTGGAACTTCCTTATGGGTATCAGCTCCTATCGCAGCCTCAACATCTGATAGTCGTTGGACAAGAACTTGTAGCTTTTGCTTGGCAGAATCAGAATGGCTACCACACATGGGGCAATCTGACTCATCATTTGCGTTAGATAATAACCAGCCAGAAATTTTAAGCCGGTCACGTTGCATTAGAAGGGCATTTTCATATTGATGTACTCCAACTCGTAGACGGTTCATTTCTTCAAGACGGTGACGCATTGTAGTTAGTTCACGAGAAACTAATCGCTCTTCGTTTTCGAGCTTATTTAATTCATCCAAAGCGTCTGAAATTGTTGATACGGTTACTTTCAAAGCTAGATCGGTTTGTGAAATAACTTCTTCAAGGTGCCCAATCATTTGCTCTCGGGATAACTGTTCTTGCGGTTTAGGTACCAAGCCAAGTTCTTGGGCCTCACTGTACTTAGACTTTAAATCAGCAAGCCATTGTGCTGATATAGCTTGGGCATCTTTGAGTTCTCTTTCTTTGCGACGTAACAATAGGCGAGTTCTATTGAGTTCAAACTGTTTAGCCATTAATTCAGATGTTACTGCGCCAAGGACATAGGGAAAAATCTTCCGCAATTTTTCCCTATGTTCATAGGTATTAGTTTTAAAGAATAAAACATCGGGATTAGCAACAACGTTTTGCGGCTGAAATGTGAAAGCAGCTAAATCACGAAAAGCTGGTCGGCCATCAAATCCTGAATTTTCATCACCACCTGAAAAGTCAAGATTCGAAAGGTTAGCCAAATCATCAAGCATTCTCTTTACTGCAATAATATTAGTGTTTTTTTCCAGACGGCTGGGGATGGACGTAATATTTTCAGCCTCTAATACATACATATCAGTGGTACTACGTTGGTTTCCTGGTTCTTTTCGTGCCAACAATTTTTCACCTTGCTCTGTTGCCACGACGATCCCAAACCACTCACAATATCTACGAATAGTATTTACTGGAATTGAACAGCTATTGGAACCAAGACAATAATCAATGATGGGAATTACTGCCGATTTCCCAGTGCGTGAGGCACCACTGATAACATTAACTTTGCCGAGTTCAAAACGAATGGTACGAGGCTTAAAATTTTTATTTCGTGGCCAGAGTATGATGCCTCGAATCTGAAAATACATTAGAGTTTCACCTTTAAAGTTGTCACTACCTCATGAATCGAGAGTTCGCCAAACCAAGAGCCCAGTTTTTCTGCCAAATCCATGAGTGTCTTTACCTCATCCGATAATCCCCTCGCCTTTTTTTTCGATAAAGGGATTACATCACCCTCATCTTGCAATTTGAGTAGATCGCTTGCGGCAGCAAGCTCAATTGATCGTAGGCTAAGCTGTCGCCAACGGATTGAACGTTCATGAATTTGAAACAGCAAATCTTGCTTTGATACCGATGAATCGCCAAACTTTGCAGCAAAAGCCCGCAGCCCTGAACTTTTATAGGTACGCTTAACAAACTCAGAAGTCTCTTGATGCAGAATTATAGGAAGTACCAGAAAGAGAAATGGAAGAGGAGGGGGCGCGCTTACTCGATTAGTTTTGACATAACCACAACAAAACCGCCATACAAGAGCAGCACCTAATGCAGGATTCTGAATATTTTGAGCTTCTCTTGCCAGCATTTATGCGACCTTCTTATTCTTCAACTGCGTCGTATAGTTTGGATGCCATCCTACAGCTAAGCTATCAGCTAAAATATGATAGCAACCGGGAATAAAATGGCTTGGCGGAGACATAGCCTGAAGTGGGGTATTAAACTGCATACATTCAAAGTAAAGTAGCTGCCCTTGATCTTGTTCGGGCTTTTCACTGTGTGTTAAACCACAGATTCTCTGTTTATTCTTCCATGTTCTGTGTAGCACAGTATCCAAATCATCAAATGAGGTTTCGTCAACTTCTCCCCGCGCAGCCCAATCAGTTCGGTCGAATGAGGCCATTAAATAGTCACTTATGGCTCCAAGTATTTCTTCATAAGGCAGGCCGATGATCTCTAATTGTTGGACAAATTTATCAGGAAGATACTCCTGAGCCTTCTCTTTTACTGGGGCCTGAGCGCGGCTAGAAAGAACCATCTGGCGATCTATTTTCTGAACATATGCTTTATACCAGGTGTAAAAATCATCACGGGCAATGACAGCAGGTTTTTCTGCCTCTAGAAGCTTATCGATGTGGCGTTTCACTTTTCCGCAAAGATAATTAGTGATATCGCTAACCTTTGAAGGCGAGACAGGATGGCTTCGCACACATGCTTCAAGATCTGCTTGTGGACTACCACTACCAAGTGTCAGTTGAAAGTTGCAAATAAGTCGTTGTAGAAGGTTTTGGTCTGCGGTAAAGACTTTTTCGACGTATTTGGAAATTTCTTTCGAGATGCCATCCTTCAAAGTGAAGTGTGGTGAATCTCCCCATAATTCTGTTCGGGCATGGGTAATGGCTTCTTGGGCATCCTCTGGTGTTTTAGCTTCATTAAACTTTTTAACAATACTTCCTTCAACTGGACGCGATACATATAGCTCAAAAATGGCTTTTTCCACTTCGAAGCCTGGAGATGTAGCAAGGTCAATCCAATTAGAAAGTGTTTTCCATAATGATTTTGCACGATCAGCTGCAGGATTAGCTGTAAGAGCGCTTTTACTTTGAATTAATTTGATATCACCGGAATTATTCTCTTGGGCAACGTCATCAAGTACCTCCAAACTGCAAAGACTACCCTCAGGCGCTTGAAGCAACAAATGAGTGAGCAGTGTAAATTGAAGGCTGTACCCTAACGCTTGACCAGGAACCTCAGTTTTACGCTTGGGCTTAGATTGACCATTCGTTTTTGAAATTGCCATGTGGTTCCATCCAAAATAGAAGGTGCTGTTTCACCCTTTTGGGCATATTACAAGAAGATAATGGTGAAAATCTAGACTATCATCCAGAATTCTGTTCAAGTTCACATTCGAAACCATTATTTTGAAATATCTAGTCTTTTTAACGAAAAGCTGGGACTGTCTCCTTTATGCGATAACCTTTTTTAGTGGCATCACGTTATAGCCTTCACCTCTTTCCAGAGATACGAGCAAGTCAGCCCACAACTCCAACGCCTGTTTCCTCTCATTGAAATACTGATAACGGTTGTATATCCCCTCAACGCCTTTGATTCTGTAGTTCAGGCAGCGTTCTGCAACTACTGAATCAACTCCTAACGCCGCCAGATGTGATCGTGCGGTACGCCGAAAATCATGAATAGTAAAATTCGGTATATCGGGCAGATTACCCTTCACCTTGCTCAACGCTACAGGGAGTGTGCTTTCCTGAATGTGGGGAATCATCCGGTGCTGCATTTTTCTCGCTGGAAGCACCCACTGGCTATTGCAGGACATTTGATGCAGTTCCTTTAGCCATTCAAGAGCTACTGCCGGGATAGGTATATCGATTGCATCGCCATTCTTAACCCGCTCTGCGGGTAAGCGCCAAACCGCTTCATCAAGATCGAACTCTTCCCAACGTGCACCGCAAAGCTCCATCTTACGGCAGCAGAATACCAGCAGAAGCTTCATCGTAAGCTCGTTCTGACGTGAAGAAACCTTTTGTCATTGGCATTGCCTGTAAGAATCGCACAAGCTCTTCTCGGCTTAGCCAGCGTTCCCTGCTTTTTTCCTGCCCACCCGCATCATCAATTTCAAAAGCACCAGTAGGATTCGTTTCTAGCATATGCCGTCTTATTCCGTAATCGAAGATACGGCGAGTCCATCTGAGCACATCGTTAGCGACTGTTGGTGAGCCACGCTGGACGATTTTTTGAAGCATGTCATCAATATGTCTGGGTTTAACCTCTTCGATTCTGAGTCGACCAATTGCCGGATTAATGTCTTTATCTATGCGACGGCGTAGGATGTCTGGATGCTTCCACCGATTGAGGATCTGACGTTCAAAGTATTCAGCAGCTAGTTCTGAAACACATAGTGCGTGCTTTGCGTCCTCCATCTTCCTCAACGCTTCTGCTTTGCGTTCTTGCTTTTCCCCCGCAACGTCATAGCCCAACGTAACACGGGCTGATAGCTGTTTGGTTGTTTCACGTGCTTTAGCGAGTGACAGTTCAGGATAGAGCCTATGACCATTGCCCGCTGCTTCCCCTAAAACGATAGCGAAAGCGCCAAAATGGAGCTGAGTAAAGCCCGTCTCCATAAGCTCTTCCCTCAAAATGCTCACCCGAATTTTTCCATGCTCTGATCTGTACTTCTGTCAGTTTCGCCATGCTTATCTTGTCTCATTGCTATTTACATAAACTACGTGTCATAAATGCCAGTATGTACACGTCTATGTACACACAAAACACGCGCTGTAGTGATATTCCATGAGACTATATAAAACAAAAAAGGCCATGATTTACAATGGCCTTTTTGTCCTGATGTGACTTTATGAGACTAAGCGAGAACGCGTGAAACTTTACTCGATATTCTGAATCTGCTCACGCATCTGTTCAATCAACACTTTTAACTCAATCGCTGAGTTGGTGATCTCTGCATTGATTGATTTAGAGGCCAACGTATTCGACTCGCGGTTGAATTCCTGCATCATAAAGTCGAGGCGACGTCCTACGGCTTCTTTTTTCTTCAGAATGTTGTACGTCTCTTTGACATGCGCATCCAGACGATCCAGCTCTTCTGCGACATCCACACGCTGCGCCATCATGACCAGTTCCTGCTCCAGACGGTTGTTTTCCAACTGTACTTCGGCATCTTCCAGTTTGGCGATCAGACGTTCACGCTGCCACTTGATCACGTCGGGCAGTTGAGCACGCACTTTACTTACCTCATGCGTCACCGCTTCCAGCCGCTGCTCAATCATCGCTTTTAATGCACTACCTTCGCTTTCGCGTGCGTCGATGAAATCATCCAGCGCGCCATCCAGCGCCTGGATCAGCTGTGTGTTGATCGTATCCAGATCCTGCTCTTGCGCAGACATCACGCCCGGCCAGCGCAAAATATCCAGCGGATTGATCGAGCCTTCGTCGCTCTGCATTTTTACCCAGTTAGCGGCCTGAACCAGCTGTTTAGCCAACGACTCGTTCAGCATCAGCTCGCCTTGCGCGCCCGGGTCAGCATCAAAGCGCAGATTACATTCGATTTTACCGCGCGTCAGACGCTGACGAATGCGTTCCCGAATCATTGGCTCCAGCCCGCGGAACTGCTCCGGCAGACGGATGTAGGTTTCAAGATAACGTTGATTAACGGAACGCAGCTCCCAGGCGGCGCTGCCCCAGTCGCCTTTGACTTCACGGCGGGCATAGGCGGTCATACTGCGGATCATAAGCGTTACTCATTTTCAGAAAGATTAGCGTCAGTATAACGAGGCAAAGCTAACCATAACAGGTGTAAGCGTGAACAGGATGAGATAACAAATTATTTCCGCTTTTAGCAACAGGCACTTATGCTGTTTACTGGTTTACTCATCGAGGATCCCTTTTATGTCTCGTGTATTGTGCTTTCCTGTACTGCTGACCTTGCTGTTGGCTGGCTGCCACTCGCCGCCTCCGCCTCCGCCGTCTGCACTGCAACTTGCGCCCTCTACCCGGCCTGTTCCCATTTGTGCTGGCGGTGAAGTGATGATGCAAACCACATTGTGGTTTGGTCTCAGCAAGCCAAAAGGTGGCAGCGTGAGTTCACAGGACTGGATGCGTTTTATCGATAAAGAAGTGACCCCGCGCTTTAAATCTGGGTTGTCGGTTTATGATGCCCAGGGGCAATGGCTGAGTGAAAACGGTCAACTGGCGCGTGAGAAAAGTAAAGCGTTGGTGCTCATTTATAATTTTGACAGCGATAGCAACAGCCGTGTTGAAGCACTGCGCGAGCAGTATAAAAAAGAGTTTGGCCAGGAATCGGTCATGCGCGTCGATTCGCCTTCCTGCGTGAGTTTCTGATGCCATTAACGGCGGCATTGGCCACCGTGAAAGAATCAGATAAACAGTCCGGCGAACGCCGCCGAAAGCAGGCTTACCAGGGTTGAACCATAAACCAGTTTCCAGCCAAATCGGGAAACGACGTTCCCCTGCCGTTCGTTCAGCCCCTTAATCGCGCCTGCCACAATGCCAATTGACGCAAAGTTAGCAAAAGACACCAGGAACACCGACAGGATGCCTAATCCACGTGGCGTCATGCCTGCCGCGACTTTCTTCAGCTCGATCATAGCGACGAATTCATTGGCGACCAGTTTGGTTGCCATAATGCTGCCAGCCTGGAGGGCGTCGGCGGCAGGAATACCAATTAGCCAGGCAAAGGGATAAAAAACATAGCCTAGAAGCTGCTGGAAACTGTATCCAAACACGGCGGCGAACAGGGCGTTGATGGCCGCGATCAAGGCAATAAAACCAATCAGCATCGCCAGGATGATCATGGCCACTTTAAAGCCTGCCAGGATGTACTCACCCAACATTTCGAAGAAACTCTGTTCTTCATGCAACTTGTCCAGTGCGACAGGCTGCTCATCACTTTCCTTGCCGGGATTAATAATCGACAGGATGATAAAGGTGCTGAACATATTGAGCAGTAACGCAGCCACAACATATCGAGCCTCAATCATCGACATGTAAGCACCGACAATGGACAGCGAAACGGTGGACATGGCGGTTGCGGCCATCGTGTAAAGGCGCTTAGGTGGGATATCGGCCAGTATACCTTTATAAGCAATAAAGTTTTCAGACTGGCCCAGTACCAGCGTACTGACTGCGTTAAAGGACTCCAGCTTTCCCATGCCGTTGATTTTAGACAGGACTGTTCCCACGAGCCGGATCAGCAATGGCAGAATGCGCCAGTGCTGCAAAATACCAATCAGTGCGGAAATAAAAACGATCGGGCAGAGTACGCCAAGAAAGATAAAGGCCAGGCCTTGTTGACTCATGCCGCCAAAAACAAACTCCGTGCCTTGCGCTGCAAAACCAAGCAGCGTTTCAAAAAAGCGGCCCACCGCACCCACGAGTGCCAGTCCACCGGCAGAATGAAGAAAGAACCAGCCCAGTGCGGCTTCAACGACAATAAGTTGAATAATATAGCGTGGGCGAATGTGTTTACGGTCATGACTGACCAGTAACGCAAGGGCGAAAATCACCACCAGCGCCAGCAGGAAATGAAAAATAGCGGCCATAGTTTTATCAGTTAGCAAATATGCGGCAAAAGGTAAGGCATTTAGCCATACTCCAACATGAATTTCATCATGAGCCTGACGGGCCAGGGCAAGAGACAGCAGGCCAGGAAGTCCGTATAATACGCAGCCAACCATTTGCAAGCCGGAGATAACCATGCGTCCAGCAGGCCGTAGCGCACATCAGGTGCGTCCCGTCACATTGACCCGCAATTACACCAAACACGCAGAGGGTTCCGTTCTGGTGGAGTTCGGTGAAACCAAAGTGCTCTGCACTGCAACGGTGGATGAAGGTGTTCCGCGTTTCCTCAAAGGGCAGGGCCAGGGCTGGGTCACCGCCGAATATGGCATGTTACCGCGTTCAACGCACAGCCGTATGGCGCGTGAAGCCGCAAAAGGGAAACAAGGCGGGCGCACACTTGAGATTCAACGTCTTATTGCCCGGTCATTGCGTGCCGCTGTCGATCTCAAGGTGCTGGGTGAATACACCATCACGCTTGATTGCGACGTGATTCAGGCCGATGGCGGTACCCGGACAGCCTCGATTACCGGCGCATGTGTGGCACTGGCCGACGCGCTAAACAAGCTGGTGGCCAGCGGTAAGCTGAAAGCGAACCCGATGAAAGGGATGGTCGCGGCCGTATCCGTGGGCATCGTTAACGGTGAAGCCCTGTGCGACCTTGAATATGTCGAAGACTCCGCCGCTGAAACCGATATGAATGTGGTAATGATGGAAGATGGGCGCATGATCGAAGTGCAGGGCACTGCCGAAGGCGAACCTTTCAGTCATGAAGAGTTACTGGCACTGCTGGCGTTAGCGCGCGGCGGTATCGAAGAATTAATTCAGGCGCAAAAAGCAGCGCTGGAAAAGTAAAGTAACAGGCGACCACAGAGTCGCCTTTTTTATCTGAGGAGTAAGACATGAAAGCCTGGCAACGGCAGTTTATTGAATTCGCACTGAATAAGCAGGTGCTTAAATTTGGTGAGTTTACGTTAAAGTCGGGTCGTAAAAGTCCCTATTTCTTTAATGCCGGTCTGTTTAACAGTGGGCGGGATTTAGCGTTGCTGGGGCGTTTCTATGCGCAGGCATTAGTCGACAGCGGTGTGGATTTCGATTTGCTGTTTGGGCCGGCCTATAAAGGGATTCCTATCGCGACCACAACGGCTGTTGCCTTAGCCGATCATCATGACCGGGATGTGCCTTACTGCTTTAACCGGAAAGAGGCCAAAGATCACGGTGAGGGCGGTCTGCTGGTGGGAAGCCCGCTGCAGGGTAAAATTATGCTGGTCGACGACGTCATCACGGCAGGAACCGCGATTCGTGAATCCATGGATATCATTAATGCACATGATGCGAGTCTGGCTGGGGTGCTGATTTCACTGGATCGCCAGGAGCGTGGCCGTGGTGAACTTTCCGCCATTCAGGAAGTGGAACGTGACTACGGCTGCAAGGTGACCGCCATTATTACGCTCAACGACCTGATTGACTACCTGGCTGAAAAAACGCACATGGCTGACCACTTAGCCCAGGTGCGTGCGTATCAAAAAGCGTACGGCGTCTGATCGCCGGCGGGCCAGAGCCCGCCAGCGTATTACACCAGTTGTGCCGCGATCAGCGGCCAGCGGGTGTCGAACTCGGCAGTAGGACTAAAGCGGAACTCGGAACGAACGTAACGCGATAATAATCCTTCGCACAGCGCCAGTAACTGACTGGCTAATAATGCTTCATCAGTGTGAAAGCCTTCACCTTCTCGCATTTTTCGTTCACGCATCACCTGACGTAGCTGGACTTCAATCCGCTCAAACAGCTGATTAATACGCCCCTGAAGGCGGTCCTGTTCAAACATCAGCGCATGACCCGTTAAAATACGCGTCAACCCCGGATTACGCTCACCAAACCCCAGAATCAGCTGCACGATAAGACGCAGGCGCGCCATCGTTTCTTTTTCATCTTTAAGGATGAGATTGATGCGGGTAATCAGACTGTCTTCAATAAATTCGATCAGGCTGTCGAACATGCGTGTTTTGCTGGGAAAATGGCGATAAAGCGCCGCTTCCGAAACACCGACGTTAGCCGCGAGTTTTGCGGTAGTAATACGTTGGCTGCCATCGCTGGATTCGAGCATCTGTGCCAGCGCCTGCAAAATCTCTTCGCGACGATTCCGCTTTACGACTTTTTTTTCTGCCATGCCCTTAAAAACCCCTGAATTTCACCATAAACAGGCAACACCTACGCATCAGCCACAAGAGAAAGACTTATGGCGATGAGAAATAAAATGATTGGCGTAAGTGAAAATCGGTAGTGCTGGTTACTGACGGCCTGAGTGACCGAAGCCACCTTCGCCGCGCAAGCTGGCGTCAAACGTTTCCACCAGATTGAATTCGGCCTGGACGACAGGTACAAAAACCAGCTGGGCCATGCGGTCGCCCGGCTGTAGCGTAAAGCTTTCCTGCCCGCGATTCCATACCGATACCATCAGTTGACCCTGATAATCGGCATCAATAAGGCCGACCAGGTTACCCAGTACGATGCCATGTTTATGACCCAGGCCTGAGCGCGGGAGAATAACAGCAGCAAGGCTCGGATCGGCAATGTGAATAGCCAGTCCGGTAGGGACCAGTGTTGTGGTGCCCGGTGCGATTTCCATCGCATCATCAATACAGGCACGCAGATCTAACCCAGCGGAACCCGGTGTCGCATAAGTCGGCAATGGGAAATCCTTGCCGACGCGCGCATCGAGAATTTTAACGTCTATTTTTTTCATCATAACGGCTGACAATCTCGTCTATTAAAAGTTGACCAAGGAGTGACTTATCGCTGAGCGGTAAGGTCTTTTCTCCTTCCTGCCAAAAAAGGTGAAGAGCATTGGTGTCGCTATTGAACCCTTGTCCTGCTTTTGACACGTCGTTAGCACAGATCAGGTCCAGCTTTTTACGCGCGCGTTTTTTCCGGGCGTATTCTTCCACATTCTGGGTTTCAGCCGCAAATCCAACCACAAACGGTCGGCCCTGCGGTAACGCGGCAACGCCCGCGACAATATCGGGATTTTTGATGAGTTGCAGGGTGACATTATCATCATTATCGTCATCCTGTTTCTTGATTTTCTCATCCGCAATGTTGGCTGCCCGGTAGTCTGCCACGGCAGCGCTTGCAATGAAAATATGTTGTTTGTTTATCTCGCCCATCACTGCCGCCTGCATGTCCAGTGCCGATGTCACATCAACCCGCTTAACTCCGGTGGGCGTAGGTAAGGTCACCGGGCCACAAACCAGCGTGACATTTGCACCACGGTTGGCGGCGGCTGTCGCGATGGCAAAGCCCATTTTTCCGGAACTGTGATTGCTGATATAACGCACAGGGTCGATGGCTTCACGGGTAGGACCGGCGGTAATCATAATGTTGAGATGTTGCAGATCGTTGACGGGGCTTGCCCACTGCACTGCGTAGTCCACGATAGCCAGCGGGTCGAGCATACGACCCGGCCCGACATCGCCGCATGCCTGGCTGCCGCTGTCAGGCCCCCAGATCAACACGCCACGCGACTGAAGTGTCGCGAGGTTTGCTTGCGTGACGGCTGCGCGGTACATCTGCTGATTCATTGCGGGCACAATCGCGACAGGTGACGCGGTAGCCAGCACGGCGGTCGTCACTAAATCATTCGCCATACCGGCCGTCATTCGCGCAATTAAATCTGCTGATGCCGGTGCCAGTAGAATCAGATCGGCCCATTTGGCCAACTCAATATGGCCCATTGCTGCCTCGGCTGCTGGGTCGAGCAGATCGTCCATTACCGGATAGCCCGATACGGCCTGGAGGCTGAGCGGCGTAATAAACGCTTTTGCTGCATGGGTCATCATCACGCGCACATCGGCACCGCGATCGCGAAGACGGCGCACCAGCTCGGGTGTTTTATAGGCTGCAATACCACCACTTACGCCTAACAGCACTTTTTTACCGGCTAATCCCATCATGCAGCTAACCTCATTTTCAATTGCCGTTTCGGGACGGCGGAATGGTCGAATTTTATCACAAAACCTCTCAGGCACCTTTTCAATGACTGCGTTTGCGAGATGTGCCGAAGAATCACGTTTGCTCACTGGTGGCGTTTTCACTGACAGGGGATGATACAGGGGGCGACAGGGAGAGCAGCAATGAATCATTTTCTACCACGGGAAAAACTTAAGCTACTGGGCGCAGATGCATTAAGTGATGCAGAACTGTTAGCCATCTTTTTGCGCACCGGTTCAAGAGGCGTACCGGTGATGAAGCTGGCACAGCAGATGTTGCAAGAGTTGGGCTCGCTATACAACATCGTGAACGCCAGTGCCGAGGATTTTAAAGGCATTAAAGGGGCGGGCGAAATTAAGTTAATCCAGCTCCGGGCCGTTGCTGAGCTGGCTAAACGCTTTTTTGCCAGCCAGCTGGCCCGTGAAAATACGCTCGATAGCCCCATTGCAACACGCCAGTATCTGCAAATGCTGTTGGCGGAGCAGGAACGTGAGATTTTTATCGTGATGTTTTTAGATAATCAACATCGGGTGATAACCGCCCGGCAAATGTTCTCTGGCTCCATTAATAGTGTGGAGGTTCATCCACGAGAGATTGTGCGCGAGGCGCTTAAAATTAACGCTGCAGCGTTGATCATCGCGCATAACCATCCGTCGGGAAAAGCCGAGCCCAGTAAGGCTGACCGCGACATTACGGTGAAAATCTGCGAAGCTTGTCGCCTGGTAAACATTCGCGTGCTCGATCATCTGGTGATTGGACATGGTGAATCTGTCTCATTTACCGAACGGGGATGGCTCTGAGCCTGAAAATCTGGTCCAGATGACGGCTTTTTACACGATCATTCGGGATCTTTATCTGTTCGGGACTTGAGCACTTGGGCCGAGCGGCGTATACTACGCCACCTTTGAGAATCTCGGGTTTGGCGGTTAGGCCAGCTTAGCGGGTTCCATGGAACTCGCCTGGCGGGCTGTAAGCCTGACGAGGCGGCCAAAACCTAATTTTTAAAGCTCGAGCTGATTTGATTTTTGGAGAATAGACATGTCACGAGTCTGCCAGGTAACTGGAAAGCGTCCGGTGACCGGTAACAACCGTTCCCACGCAATGAACGCGACGAAACGCCGTTTCCTTCCGAACCTGCACTCACACCGTTTTTGGGTTGAGAGCGAGAAGCGCTTCGTTACTCTGCGTGTATCTGTAAAAGGTATGCGTATTATTGATAAAAAGGGCATTGATACGGTGTTAGCCGACATGCGTGCCCGTGGTGAGAAGTACTAATAGTACTAAGGAACTGAATCATGGCTAAAGGTATTCGTGAGAAGATCAAGCTGGTTTCCTCTGCTGGTACAGGTCACTTCTATACCACCACGAAGAACAAACGTACTAAACCAGAGAAACTTGAACTGAAAAAGTTCGATCCGGTTGTACGTCAGCATGTGATCTACAAAGAAGCCAAAATTAAGTAATTTTGGTTTTCTGCAAAAAACCCGGCTCAGGCCGGGTTTTTTGTTTGTGTAATGCGCAGGGGAGAGGTTATGCCTGAGTTGCCAGAGGTAGAAACCAGCCGACGCGGCATTGAGCCACATCTGGTTGGTCAAACAATTCTTCACGCGGTTGTGCGTAACGCGCGATTGCGTTGGCCGGTCTCACAAGAAATTTTGGCGCTAAGCGATCAGCCTGTGCTGAGTGTTCAACGTCGCGCCAAATACCTTTTGCTGGAGTTGCCGCACGGCTGGATCATTATCCATCTGGGGATGTCTGGCAGTTTGCGCGTGCTTTCAGAAGAGTTGCCTGCCGCCAAACACGATCATGTCGATCTGGTGATGAGCAACGGTAAAGTGCTGCGCTATACCGATCCCCGGCGTTTTGGGGCCTGGCTGTGGAGCAGTGACCTGGCCGGCAGTAGCGTACTGGCACACCTCGGCCCAGAGCCGCTGAGTGAACTGTTCAATGGCGACTATCTGTTCGAAAAATCCCGTGGTAAGCGAACGGTGATTAAGCAGTGGCTGATGGACAATAAAGTTGTGGTTGGCGTGGGTAACATTTATGCCAGTGAGTCGCTGTTTACCGCCGGGATCGTTCCTGATCGCCCTGCAATGAGCCTGTCCCACGAAGACGCCGCGCTTTTGGCTAATACCATCAAAGCGGTGTTGCTACGCTCAATCGAGCAGGGTGGGACGACATTACGCGACTTTTTGCAAAGTGATGGTAAGCCCGGCTATTTTGCACAAGAGCTACAGGTTTATGGTCGTGCGGGTGAGCCGTGCCGGGCATGTGGCACGCCCATTGTCAGCGGTAAGCATGGGCAACGCAGTACTTACTGGTGCCCAAACTGTCAGCGCTAAGGTAGCTTAGCCAGTAACGCCTGGTGAACAGGCGCGGGGAGGAAGGCCGAAACATCGCCGCCATGCCGCGCCACTTCTTTTACCAGCGTAGAAGAGATAAAAGAAAAGTCTTCTGACGGCATCAAAAACACGCTTTCCAGCGTCGGCAACAAATGCCGGTTCATACGCGCCAGCTGCATCTCATACTCGAAATCCGATATCGCACGTAATCCGCGTACTAAGACATTTGCCTGCTGCGCGCGGGCAAAATTGGCCATCAGATCGCTAAAACCCACCACCTCAACATTCGATAAATGGGCGGTTGCCTGACGCGCCAACGCAACCCTTTCATCCAGCGTAAACAAGGGTTTTTTGCCTGGGCTGGCCGCAATCGCCACGACAAGCCAGTCAAACATCTGTGCAGCACGCGTCACAATATCAATATGGCCTAATGTGATGGGATCGAAGGTGCCTGGATAGATAGCTTTAGTGGTCATGTGCGCCCTTTCGCCGAAGCATTATTCAGCGCCCATAGCGCCGCATATTTGTTGAACGTGTACTGGGCATTAACGACCGCCAGCAGCCAACCCTGTTTGCCATCAAGGAACCCGGCACGCAGCAGTAGCGTTTTAATGAAGGCACCCAGCGTATGCGTGAAGACAGAAAACAGACTGCACGCTTTTCCGCGCAGGAATCTTTCCTGTGCCCAGGCTTCCGCATAGGCCAGCTGTTTGCGTTGAAATGCCATCAGGTCGCGGCAGGTCAGGTGCTGCAAATCCCCGTCAAGGACCTTGACTGGTGCGCCTTCGGTGTTCAGCGACTCATGCACCAGATTGTCGTTATAGCGTAACGTATGCGGATACAGACGCATTACCCGGTCAGGGTACCAGCCGCTGTGGCGCATGAAACGCCCTAAAAAAAGATTACTTCGGCTGAGGCTGTAAACGGTGCGGCCCGGCGGCGCGTCCAGTACCTGCTCAATCGCCCGACGTAACGCTGGCGTTACACGCTCGTCGGCATCGATCATCAAAATCATGTCGCAACGGGCAAAACTCTGCGCCCGCTGACGCTGCTTGCCATAGCCCTGCCATTCTGTCGCCTGAAAAACCTGAGCACCTGCTTCACGGGCCAGCGCTATGGTGTTATCCGTACTGCCGGAATCCAGCACGATGATTTCATCGGCCCAATGCACGGATGCAAGACAGTCAGGCAGCAGCTCTGCTTCATTTTTGGCAATCATCACCACTGACAGACGTTGGCGCGTTGAAGTCATCAATGAGCTCGTGGCGGTAAATGAGGTTCAAGTAACTGTAGCAGACGCTGTATGGCTCCCTGATTTTGGTGGAGCACTTCTACGGCATGGCGTCCGTAGTAGCGACGATAATCATCGTCCTGCAGCAGATTCGTCACTTCTTTTTCAAGTGACGCAGCATCGGTGACGGTGATCAGTCCCTGTGCCTGCTGCAACTTGCTGCAAATATCTTTGAAGTTCCAGGTGTGCGGGCCCATCAGCACCGGAATAGCATGGGCTGCAGGTTCAAGCGGATTATGACCGCCGCGCTCAACCAGACTGCCGCCCACAAATGCCAGATCGGCAATGCCATACAGCAGCATCAGTTCCCCCATCGAGTCGCCAATGACGACCTGCGTTGAACTGGATGGGATTTCACCGCTGCTGCGCAAGGTAAAACTGAACTGGCGTTTTTGCGTCAGCTCGCGGGCATCGTTGAAACGCTCCGGATGACGTGGCACCAGAATAAGCAGCAGATCCGGAAAGGTTTGTAATAAACGGCGGTGCGTATCCAGCAGAATCGCCTCTTCGCCTTCATGAGTGCTGGTGGCAATCCAAACCGGGCGGCGCGGCGCCCACTGACGCCGCAGCGTTATCGCTCTTGCGGCCAGCTCTGGCGTAACAGAAATATCAAACTTCAGGCTACCGGTAATCGACAGGTGAGAACGTTTCAGGCCGAGCTGAAGAAAGCGCTCCCCGTCCTCGGCGTTCTGAGCGGCAATCAGCGTGATGCTCTGTAACAGGTTACGCATAAACTTGCCCAGCTTGCGGTAGCCTTTTGCAGAACGTTCCGACAGCCGGGCGTTGGCGATCACCAGCGGAATATGGCGCTCATGCAGAATGCGGATGATGTTTGGCCACAACTCCGTTTCCATAATGATCACCAGGCGCGGATTAACCGTATCAAGAAAGCGATTGATGGAGCCTGGCAGATCGTAGGGCAAATAGACGTGATGCACATCTTTGCCAAACGCAGACTGCGCGCGTTCAGAGCCGGTTGGCGTCATGGTTGTTACGGTAATAGGCAGCGTAGGATAACGATGACGTAGTGCGCGCACCAGAGGCACCGCCGCCAGGGTTTCACCCACGGAGACGGAATGCAAAACTATGCCTTCAGGTTTTACTTTTCCGGCGCAATAGCCATAACGCTCTGCCCAGCGTTTACGGTAGGCAGGGGCTTTACGACCACGCAGCCACAGGCGCAGCCAAATCAGTGGCTGAATAAAATAGAGCAATGCGGTGTAAATGGTCGTCATAGTTACCGTTATGACACGTTGGCGTCAAAAAAACAGATTAAAGTCAGATTACTGCATCTTATCAGAAACAGCATAATCACTCATCCCACATCATGAGTGGCTATTCAGCACCTGCTGATAAAGCGTATTCAGTGAATTCGCCAGGTTCTGTGGACTGTAGGGTTCGATCCTGCGCCGCGCCGCTTCTCCCATCCTCATATCGACGGTCAGCATAGAAAGGGCGTTAATAGCCTGGTTAAGGCCTGTGATGTCTAGCGCATCGCGTACAAAGCCTTCCTGGCCTTCGCGAATAAATTCCGCGCCGCCACAGCCCGTGCTGGTAATCACGGGCAAACCACATGCCATCGCTTCCAGCACAACATTGGGAAAAGGATCATAGAGCGTTGGCAGTAGCAAACCATCAGCAGCATGGTAAAAGGGCTGCACATCCTGCTGTACGCCGACAAAACGTAACCGTTCAAGGCAGTTGAGCTGGTTGGCTAACTGCTGATAACGTTTCACCTGTTTATCCTGACCAACCACAATCAGATAGCGATTACTTTTGGCCAGCGCTTCAATGGCGGCTTTCAGGCCTTTACGTTCAAATCCAGAACCCACATAAATCAGTACGGTTGCGTTAGTGGGCAGGTTCAGCTGTGTACGCACAGCATGACGAGAGGCCTCAGTGGCCGGCTGAAAGCGCGTTGAATCGATAGCGTTGTAAATGACATGTATTTTCTCTGCCTGCAGCGTAAAGCAGCGCAGGATGTCTTTTTTCACCATCTCAGAATTACATATCACCGCTTTCAGCGAGGGGGAATGAAACATATCCGTTTCCGCTTGCAGGACGTAGCGATGATAAGGACTTATTGCGGCACTCAAGCGCTGCAGCGGAGAAACAATGCGTGCCCGTTGCTCAAGCCAGACACGATGTACACCGTCGCCGGCCCGAAATATGTCACAGCCCGCTATACGCTCATGGCTCTGGACAATATCAAACTTCTCCCGTTCCCAGCAGGCCCGTGCCGCATGGGCAAAACCCCGTTCACGCGAAACCCGTCCCAGTTTAGCAGGATTGCAGATATGCAGATGCCAGTCCGGATTGGGTTTTCCTTGCCAGCTTCGGGTGATGATATTGAGATCTAACTGTTCGCTACCCAGGGCTTCCAGTGCGCGTGAAATAAAACGCTCGGCCCCGCCATCGGGGCGGTATTTTTGCCGGACAATCGCCAGACGTAACTTACTCATTTAAATAGCTCCTTGCGGCGGTCACCACGTCCTCAACCGGAATAACGGATAAATACCGTTGCCCGGTGCGCGTATCAATGGAGTCTGGTGGAGGAAGGGGAGCATAATCGCCAGCCCAGATGACCCGATTGTTGTCACCCCATGGACGCCAGTGTTGCAACTTAGTGGGACCAAACAGCGCAATGCACGGTGTGTCCAGCGCGGCGGCCATATGCATGGGGGCCGAGTCCACGCCAATAAAAAGCCTGGCGCGAGCGATAAGCGCGGCCAACTGAGGCAGCGTCAGCTGGCCTGCCAGGGAGATAACATGCGGAGAATGGCACTGCGCAAGAATCCGCTCAACCATCGCCAGCTCGCTATCATCCGGTCCTGCTGTCAGGATGACTTTTCGGTCGGCTTGAGCCAGTTGGTCGATAGTGGCTGCAACCTTATCTTCTTCCCAACATTTAAACTGCCAGCGCGACGTAGGTTGCAGTACGATAAAAGGGCTATTTATCTGTTGCTGGAGCAGCATATCCTGCACTTTCCGATCGTCGTTCGGGCTGAAATGCATAGAGGCATTGGCGCCCTCGGTTGAAATCTGCAGCGGTGCCAGGGCTGACAGGTTCTGCTCCACCGTGTGCAACCGATCGTGATTTTCTGTGGTGACCAAATGATTGTGGCACCAGCCCCAGAAGGCGTTATCGCGTTTCTTAAACGCAAAGCCAATGCGCACCGGCGCGCCAGACAGCCGGGTAATAATCGCACTGCGCCACTGATCGGCAAGGTTAATCACCACATCGTAATGACGGGATCGCACTGCTGAGAGCAGGGCCATTTCATGGCGCAACTTCTGCCAACCGCCTTCCTTTTTCCAGTTGCGATCGATGATATGCAGATGATGTATGGAAGGATGCGCCTCCAGCATGGGGCGTGTTTCTTTATAAAGCAGGACATCAAGGGTGGCCTGCGGATAATGCTGATGCAAAGCATTGATGACAGGCGTAGTCAGCAGCATGTCGCCGTGATGACGCAGTTTGATTAACAGAATTTTTTTCGGTGCAAACTGGGCTGGAATCGGGCTTGTCATACTCAAATGCTCTCAGAATTCAGTGAGCTGATTGTAGGGCAAACCCTGAAGGGGTTAAAGCAAGTGACGTCGCTTATTTCCTGCGCCAGTAATAAATACGGCTCAGCCAGAGCAGCAGCTGATACCACTGTTTTACACCACGCGCATTACGCAGCATGCGTTTGTGTGTCTGGGTAGCGAAGAGATCCGCAATCATCGCCTGACGGGCTGATTCCTCAGGTTCGCGTCGGATACTGTGACATACGCTGAGTGCTTCGTAAGTGATCTGATAGTGGAATGCCGGGTAGATTTTGACTTTATGGCGATAGCGCGCATTGATCGCTTCCAGCATTTGGGCAATTTTCAGGTAATGACGTTGATATTCAACATTGCGCAGGCCGGTACGCTTACGGTTACTGATAGAAGCATCGTGCAGATAGTAGCGATAGAGCTGTTTATCGGTATAGCGTACGCGCTCTACATTCAGCATGAACTCGGTGGTCCACGGAATATCCTGATGGTGCAGGCCGGGTTCAAAATTCAGCTTCAGTTTTTCAATCAGTTCGCGTCGGTAAATACCGAGCCAGACAACATGTTTATAGCGGTGAGTCTTCAGCGCCGTGTTGAGCCATTCTGGTCCGCTCAACACGGCTGTGCTGGTGAGCCTGTCCAGGGGAATAAGTGGCTGAACGTTCCCATCCGCCTGGAAAAACCACTCGGCGTTACATTGTGCCGCATCCAGATTGTCTGACTCTGCCATATCTACCAGCGTCTGGTACATCTCGGGCTTCATGGTGTCGTCAGCGTCTGGAAAGGTCACATACTTGCCGCGAGCGACCGCCAGCCCTGCATTGCGCGCACGTGAGACGCCACCGTTGGGCTGGTGGATGACCTGAATGTGGGGGTAGCACTGTGCATAGCCGTCTGCCTTCTCACCTGAGCCGTCTGTGGAGCCATCATCGACGAGGATGATTTCCAGGGATGTCAGCGTCTGAGCCAGCAAAGACTGGATAAATGTGTCAAACATGGCACCAGCGTTAAACATTGGTGTGATTATTGATAATAAAGGCAAATTCTGTGACACGGCATCATGAGTTCAAATGAAAATGGAGCAAGTTTTTAACAAAATTATTACTCAAGCGGTCAGAACTTTTTTTACATTACGGGTCAAATACTCTGTGTAGCAGAAATTTATTTTTTCGCCACTCTCAATGCCGGGTGCTTTACAGCCAGGACAGGTATCCCTAAACCGAGTATTGTATGAAAAATATCCTCGTCATCAGGCGCGACAACATTGGTGATATGGTTTGTACCACGCCGTTGCTCGAAGGCATCAAAACGGCCTTTCCCGAAGCTAAACTGACGCTGTTGGTAAATAAAGTGGCGCAGGATGTGATACTGCATAACCCCCATGTTGATGCGCTTCATGTCTATAAGAAAGCCAAGCACCGTGGCAAGAATGAGACCGCAATTGGCGTTTACTGGCACCGTTTAAAAATTTTTTGGGCTTTACGTAAAACGAAGTTTGATGCGGCGGTACTGGCGAACCCGGTCCCCTGTAAATACAGCTTACGTCTGGCGCGTATGGCGGGAGCCACCCATATTATTGGCGCGGGTGAAGCCAGTAACGGGCTGACAAGAATCTTTGGCAGAGACGATTTTTCTGGCAACCACCAGGTCGAACACACTTACTCGTATCTCTCAGCGCTGACCGATCATTTGCCTGCAGTTCCGCCGGTGAGAGTTTATTTAACTCATAAAGAGCGAGACCAGGCGAAAAAACGTATCAATTCCATGTTTTCCGTATCCGGCCAAACTTACGGTATACACATCAGCAGCCGTAGCCCGAAGCGACGTTGGGACCTGGAAAGCTATGCGGCTTTTATCCATTATCTGTTAGAGGATGAGCAAGCGCGTGTGCTGATCTTTTGGTCTCCGCAGGGTGCACTGGGGCCGGATGACAGGGGGGATGATGCCCGTGCAGAGAGCCTCCTTGAGTTAATCAATTCCTCTCGTGTCGCCGCCTACTCGACAACGTCGGTGCGTGATTTAATGGCGGGCTTTAGTTGCTGTGACCAAATTCTGTGTAGCGATGGTGGCCAAATGCATATCGCTGCAGGTTTACATAAAAAGCAGGTGGTGTTTTTTGGCGATACTGATGCCCCCGGATGGCACCCATGGTCAGGTGAATATAAAATCCTGCAGACGCCTTCCGGGGAATGTAATGACGTGACGCTGGAAAGCGTTATTGATGCGTGGCAACAGCTCAAAGGCAGTCCGGAAGCCGTTGTCGCGTAGCAATCTTATCATTAACTGAACGTCTGAGACTAAAGGCGTCTTTCGTTGCGCAAACAACGGTCAAACCTGCCGTTCCCTTAATCTGTTCGGTGATTTAAGGAACGGCTGGTTAACAGGATGTGTGCTCAACGGCAGAAATGTGGGCGTTCAGATCAGGTGTCAGCCAGATGCAAATATTGCTGGCAAATAACCGACAGGCTATAGATGTTCAAATCAAGTTGATGCAAATCAGGGGGATTATCGTGGATTTCACGCATTTTTTCCGCTAAAGAGGCTGCATTCATCTCAGACAGTCCGCGTCCCAGGTCACCTGTTAAAATACTTGCTGGTCCGCCAGGACAACGCGTACTCACCACCGGTGTTCCACAACTCATCGCTTCAATCAAAACGTTGCCAAACCCTTCACTGTCTGAGCTCAGAATCAACATCCTGGCATGACGAATCCAGGGATAGGGATTACGCTGAAAACCTTCAAAGCGCACGCGATCTGAAATGCCCAGTTGTTCAGTCAATCGATGTAACTTCTCTTTCGTTGCAGGGCTGCCTTGCCCCAGTAAGACCAGAGGAGCCTGGATGCCACTTTGTGCGTAAGCTTCCAGCAGGCGATCATGCCGTTTTGTTTCATGAAAACGACCAACATGTACCAGAAAATCTGTGCCTGCGAGCGGACAAGGTTCCTGAGAAAGCTGGCGGATTTCATCAAAATCAAAAGGGTTAAAAATCACGTTGGTTCGCGAGGGTTTCACGCCGACACAACGGATCAAATCATCCAGTACATATTGAGAAACCGCGACCACCTGACGATTACGGTAGACGTGACGGATTTTCTGGCGCTTAAGCCAAAACGCAAAACCTGATTTGCGCGCCAGATAAGAGGCCGAAAAAACGCCATGGATGCAGTACCAGGTTTTTAACGGATCGAGCGCACGCGAGGAAGATACAATGCGGTCAGTTTTATGCAGATGGGACAGTACCAAATCAAATTTGCCATACCGGGTCTCACTGGCACGGACGGCCTTATCCAGGAGTGTGGCACGACGAGATGTTTCAGTGAGCTTACGCCATGGGCTACGGCTAGCGTCGTTAATTATCTGGTAATCGAGTTCTGCAGGTAGGGGATAATCGCAGACGTTACGCAAAGAAAAAAGTGCTACCTGGTGCCCGTCATTTATCAGGCCCTGTGCCAGCGTCAGCACGACCTTTTCAGCACCGCCGCCTGGCAGCCCGTCAATTATCATCAAAATACGCTTGGACAAATTTTCACCTCAAAGACTCGCCTGCGCTGTGCGTGGTCTTAATTATGTGACTCACAGGCATTAAACAAGTCGTAACAGAGTAAAATAGTGAGTGCAGTTTCAAATAATTTTTCAAATATAAAAAACATTACAACGCTCTGTTATTCAATGGCTTATAAACGAAATGCCCCTTGGATTAAGGTAATGATTTTAGGTTATCGGCGCATAGATGACTACGAATAAAAACCAAACTCACCGCAATTATATTTTTGCGCGGATTGCGCACCCTGCGTAACATGGTAAAGAGAATCTCTACTGATTGTTGGATAAATCATGGATAAACCAGCATTTTTAATCACCCTTGATACAGAAGGTGACAACCTCTGGCGCAATCGCAGCGGCAATGTCACCACGCATAATGTTCGCTTTTTACCGCGTTTTCAGTCGTTGTGCGAAAAATATGCGTTCAAACCCACCTGGCTCACTAACTATGAGATGGTCAGCGATCCTGCCTATGTGGAGTTTGGCCGCGACCTTCTTGATCGTAATCAGGGTGAAATAGGCATGCATTTACATGCCTGGTACAGCCCTCCTGATTTCGCACTTACGGAGGATGACTGGCGTTACCAGCCTTATCTGATTGAGTACCCAGAGGCGGTCCTGCGCGATAAAGTCGCCTACATGACTGATCTGCTTGAAACGGCTTTTGATACCAAAATGCGCAGTCATCGTGCTGGTCGCTGGGCCTTTAATGAAGTTTATGCGCGCGCATTGATCGATAATGGTTATATGGTTGACTGCTCCGTTACGCCGCGTGTCGACTGGCGTGGCTCACCTGGTGCACCCCAGGGTAAAGGTGGTACAGATTACAGCCGGTTTCCGGACTGTGCCTATTACGTCGATATCAACGATATTTCAAAACCTGGCCACTCAACCTTACTGGAATTGCCGATGAGCATTCAGTATCGACATGGCCGATTGAAAAATCAGTTTAAAAAAGCCTGGGACACTGTTCGGGGTAAATCGAGAGGGGCTCGGGTCAACTGGTTACGACCCATAGGCGGAAATCTGGCGCAAATGAAGCAGGTCGTTGAACAAACACTGTCGCAGGGAAACGATTATGTTGAATTTATGCTGCACTCTTCTGAGTTTATGCCTGATGGCAGTCCAACGTTTAAAAATGACGCAGATATTGACCGTCTTTATGATGATTTAGAGCAGCTGTTTAGCTGGCTTCAGGTGCGCACTCAGGGCATGACATTAACCGAATATGCCCTGAAGAAAAAAACGGCACTCGGAGCCGTCACCGATTCACACCAGTAGCCGGTTTACGGGTTTTAAATCGCAACCACGAAAAAAGCGTGTCGACTTCGGGATAGCGCATTTGCCAAAACTTTTTCGTTTTGCAATGGCCCTTACAAAGGCGTGCTGCTGACTTAAGCGCCAGTTTTGTTTGTTTATCGTAATGGTAATAGCCAAAAACCGCTTTCGACATGCTTTTTACTTCATTAAAACAGTTCACTATCATGCCTGCCGCCAACCGACGCCGTTCACTGTTTGTCTGCGCGATGGCACACATTTTATTCATGGCGAACAGCATGTCCTGAATATCGCTCTCACGAACATTACGCGTAATACCTTGCTGATTATCGCGGTAATAGTAGAGCGTATTCTCAAGATGAGCGATCTTTTGCGTCTTAAGATATTGAAAAGGCGTAAAGATAACGTCTTCATAGCGCCTTCCCACCTCAAACGCGTCTCCTTCCAGTAAGCTATTTCTGTATACCCGGTTCCACAGATGCCACATCGATCGGATAAAAAGAGGATGAAGACAATCCAGTCCCCGCCCTGAAAAATCATAAGCAACACGCTGAGGCGATTCGTTTTCTGACGCTTCAGGCACCGTATGTTCAAATCGGGCATAATTAAAATCAATCAGATCGTCCTGATCGGATAATAATAATGGCTTGATAATCGACAGATAGTTTTTACTGAGGAGATCGTCAGCGTCCAGGAAGGTAATGAATTTTCCTCTGGCTTTGAGCAGTCCGGCATTCCGGGCTGCGGCAACGCCCTGGTTAGCCTGTTGGATAAATTCGACTGAAGCTGAGGGATAACCGCTCAGAAAATCTTTTACGCGCTGTGCAGAAAGATCTGTCGAACCATCGTCGATAATGATGACCTGAATATCGTCATCGATCTGCGTAAATAGTGAATTCAGGCAGGGGATAATATAACGTTCACTATTGTACAAAGGGATAATTACGCTTAGCAGCCAGTCGCGGGTTTGCATTATGCTGCGTCCTGTAATGTAACGGAGGTATTGACCAACAAGCCGCTAATAATCACAGCCAGACAATAGGCTAGTGTGCCCTCAGTGCTAAAAAAGATCACGTCGCTCAAGCCATATGTTATTAATGATACAGTCACGGCCAGGAGTGCAGGATTATGGCAAGGTGTGAATGCATTACGCACTAAGCAGAGATATAAACCGACCATCGCCAACAGCCCCACAATACCTTTAATTGAGAAATTTTCCATCAGTTCATTGTGCATGTGAACGGTAAGATAGGTTAACGCCCCATAAAGCGAAGGCTCTTTTGCCACGATTGCCTTTGCCTCTTCCGCGCGTTGCTCAGCGGACTCTCCCCATGGGGCCTCTGAGCCGGTACGAAATGCAATGATTTGCATGCTTAAGCGAGAAGCTATTGAATTCTCACCAGTTTTCTCATGCATGTGAGCAATGTCCTGATTGAACTGCTGTATACGTGTCGCAATGAGGTTATGAAATAGCGCGGCGCTCAGCAAAATCATCACCGGCACCAAAGTGAACAGCGTCATTTTATGTCGACGACTAATGACATGTGTACTCATCAGTACAATCATTAAGGTCAACACAGGATAAGCCAGCATCGCTGCACGCGTTCCGGTCAGCACAATGGAAGCATAGGTAAAGGCGAAAGCGGCTAAAAAAAGCAGCACTCTATGTCGGTTCTTTAAGAGTAAAACGGCTTTAATAAAAATTAGATTAACCGAGGTAATAATATAGGCGGCAACCGTCGCCCGATCAAAATTAAGCTCTACACGGTCTATATGTAAGAAAACACCCTGGTAAATGGCATAGCAATTTACCGCAAGTCCGCAAATAATGGCGGTCAACACGGTGTGTTTTTGCAGTGCGATTTTAATATTGAGCATTGTCAGTAAGATAAACGCTGCGGCGATCTGCAATCTTCCGGTTGACTGATACTGTCGGTAAAGGCTGATGAAATCGCCAGGCTGTTTATATATGGCTGTCCAGATAATACTGATGATACCGACAACCAAAAGAGCACCGGGAAGAATCAAATTTTTTTTATTGGTGGTGTAAAATCTGAAATGGAAAATGACGACCAGAAAGGCCAGATAGCTCGATAGATAAAAAACATTCTTGCCAAAATCTCCCCCAAATGGCGATGTAATAAAGGCTATCGCACATCCAATAAA
Organism: Pantoea sp. SJZ147; assembly: GCF_007828605.1. NCBI lineage: Bacteria > Pseudomonadati > Pseudomonadota > Gammaproteobacteria > Enterobacterales > Erwiniaceae > Pantoea > Pantoea sp. SJZ147. Next base: position 59,211 of record NZ_VIVB01000018.1, on the reverse strand, counting down.
AATCAGCTGGTTAAGAACGTTGGCAGGTGCATCTTTTTTTAAGATTAAATGATTAAGTTTCATTTTTTACTGATTACGTCCATCAAAGCATCATTGAATTCTGTCTTAAACAGCGCATAGTCGAAATGCTCTGCTGTCCAGGCTTTGGCGGTTTCACTAAATCGTTGGTAGGTTTCATGTCCGGATAAGATTTCAACCGCGTTGACGCAATCAATATGAGAAACCAGTTTGGCCTCTTCCATAACATCGTGGACAGGATCGTAGATCTGATAAGGGAAATCAACGCGTATGCCAGTTAATTTCTCATGTTCATCAATCGTCACTGAGGGCATTAAACCTATTCCACACTGTTGATGGCTGACGACTTCGGGTTGGCCATCGATCATTGGAAAAATGACCGGTACACCAAAATAAAGCGCTTCCATACAAGAAAGACCAAATGGCTCAGTGACGGGCGTACTGAGATAGAGATCAATACGGTTGAAAAAGGTGCTTATGTCATGCTGAAAACCGCTAAAGGTGACAAACTCACTAATATTTAAACGCTCTGCGAGCCCCACAAAGGCGTCGTGGTCAGGTCCTTTACCCGCGATTTCCAGCACAACATTGTGCCCACGTTGACGTAATTCTTTTAACGTCAGTAGCGCTACGCTAATACCTTTAAGGCTAACCTGGCGTGATGCGGTTCCCAGTCTGATCGGATTTTTCAGCGTTCTGGTTGCGGGATTAATTCCCTGTGGCACCATGATTCGGTTAATAACGACATGATGTGGGCAAGGCAAATTAAAACGATGCTGCATCACGCGGTTTGAAGCATAAGAGGCTGAAATAACGCCATCCAGCATCGCCATAAAGTTAAGCGTTTTTTTATTCTTGGGATAGCGCCATGAGCAGCCGTGGTCGTAATAGACCAGAGCAGCACGCCTGGGTTTGGCTGCCAGCCCCGGAATCAAATCCCAAACTACAATCACATCGGCATCGCTGGCTTCTATCCGTTTTTGTAGTACATATTTCCGAAGAAATTGTGGGACTTTTAATTTCAGGCCATTAACCCAACGATTGGCAAAGGTGATTTTTTGTTGAGGAATATGGCGACGAATGTCGTCGTCTATCTCATTGCTGATGCAAATCACATCGTCATGCCCGTCAGAAAAGTCATTGATGTACTGCAAGAACAGACGCTCAACGCCACCCATTTTGCCAAGATTAATTATGTGGAGTTTCTTCATGCAAGAATCTCAAAGACCATATCTGCGACGTCCTTCGCGCTGATGTCTGCTAATTTGCTGCCCTCAACAGGGCGCAAAATATGCTGATTTTGCCCGTAACCGCCAATCAAACCCGGGTCGGTCGGACCATATAAAGTGATATTAGGCCTGTCCAGCGCGGCTGTAAGATGACTCAGGCCCGTGTCCACTGACACCACGGCATCCGCACCTGCCAACTGCTGTGCCACAGCTTCAAGAGAAAGCCTAGGCAAGACTTCTACGTGCTCAAAACCTTCAGCCAGACGTAGCGCACGCTGGTGCTCATGTTCGGCACCCCACGGCAACTTCACACGTAAACCTGTTGGCTGGATGCGTTCAATTAAGTCTCGCCAATGGGCTTCAGGCCAGTGTTTATTATCACGTGTCGTAGCATGAAGAAATACCAGATAAGGGTTTTCACGCGATGCTACGTGTTTCTGGAAATGTTCGGCAATCGCATAATCGCCCTGAGTGTGCGGTTTATCGTAACCCAGACTTTTTGCAAACAGCTCACGCGTTCTTTCAACCGCATGTTGCTTTTTGCTGACATCATGTTTTTTGTCATACCACCAACTGGCAAAAGGTTCACGTGCGCTGCGATTGTCCAGGCCGTGCTTAACGCCTTTAGCCAGTCGGGTGACGAGCGCGGCACTTTTAATCAGGCCCTGAGCATCGATCACCACATCATATTCACGAGACTGCAGCTCACGTTTAAACTGAACGCGTTCTTCACGCTGTTGGCTGCCAAACCAATGTTTACGCCAGCGACGGATGGCGACGGGCAGAACTTTTTCCACTGCCGGATGCCAGGACGGGATTTGCGCAAAGTTTTCTTCTACCACCCAATCAAAGCGTATGCCGGGTAGGGCATACATGGCATCGGTCAGTGCCGGAAGCGTATGCAGCACGTCGCCCATAGAAGAGGTTTTAACAATCAGGACGTGCATGTCCCCTCCTCGGCTTCACGCAATAGCGTGCTCAGTGTTTCATGGACCTGTGCGGGCTGAATATCGATAAGACTTTGATGGTAGCCTTGCTCGGCATCCCCTTTACGTACGCGGTGATAGCCGCTAATCAAACGGATAATCCGCGCCCGATCGGAGAGTGGTGGCGTGAAGTCAGGGCTGCTGGGGCCATATAAGGCGACCAGCGGTCGATTTAACGCTGCGGCGATGTGCATCAGGCCCGAATCATTACTGACGACTGCGCGGCACAGTGCCAGAAGAATAACGGCCTGCTCAAGCTGAGTTTCGCCGGCCAGATTACGGCAGTGTGCCCGGCTATCTTCGGGCAGAGAAGAGATGATATCTTCACCGGTCGGATGATCTTTCGCCGAACCGAATAGCAAGACCTGAAAACCTTCGCTGATTAACTGCTGCGCAAGGGCTGCATAATGAAAATGTGGCCAGCGCTTCGCCGGGCCAAACTCTGCACCGGGGCAAAAACCAATCGTCGGGCGCTCAGCAGCGAGCTGAAACTGCGTGGCAGTTTCTGTTTTTTCCTGTTCGCTAACCTGCAGTTGAGGCGTTAGCAAGGGCTGGGGCAGTTGCCGGGCTGAACGGACTGGCGCGTCATAAGCTAAAGCCACATACCGCTCGACCATCAGCGGAAACGCCTCTTTATCCAGCACCCGAAGATCGTTTAACAGGCCATAACGCATTTCTCCGCGCCAGCCGATACGGCGTTTAATCCCGGCAAAAAAGGGCACCAGCGAGGATTTGAAAGAGTTGGGGAGAACATAGGCGCGATCGTAACCGCTGGCGCGCAGCGATTTGCCCAGTCGGCGGCGTTCGCCAATCCCCAATGCGCCATGACCCAGCGGCATCGCCAGCGCCTGATTGACTTCAGGCATCCGTGAAAGTAGCGGACGGCACCAGGCCGGTGCCATCACATCGATAACCGCATCAGGATGTTCGGCCTTGAGCGTACGATAGAGACTTTGCGACATCATCATATCGCCGACCCACGATGGGCCGATCACCAGAATTTTCATCGCGGGTATCCGTTCCTTTAGACGTTACGGTTTAACCAAACCATATATTCAGACACACCCTGTGCCACGGTTTTAAACGGTTTGTCATAACCCGCTGCGCGTAATTTGGACAGGTCGGCCTGTGTGTAAGCCTGGTAGCGGCCTTTCAATTTGTCAGGGAATGGAATGTATTCAATCTGGCCTTTCTGGTGAAAGTTAAGCACGGCATCGGCCACTTCCTGGAAGGATTCGGCACGGCCTGTTCCGCAGTTATAAATGCCGGAAATCCCATTCTCCCAGCACCACAAATTCACGGACACCACATCATCAACATGGATGAAATCACGTTTAAAGCTGTCGCTGCCTTCAAACAGTTTTGGATTTTCATCATTACTGATCTGCGTGTTCAGATGAAATGCCACGCTTGCCATGCTGCCTTTGTGACCTTCACGCGGGCCGTAAACGTTGAAGTAGCGAAAACCGCATACCGGCGAGGTGGCTTCAGGCAGGATCTGACGAACATAGTGGTCGAACAGCATTTTGGAGTAGCCGTAAACGTTTAGCGGCTGCTCATACTGACGCTCTTCAATAAAATTCTCGTTACGTCCGCCGTAGGTGGCGGCCGACGACGCGTAAAGGAACGGAATTTCACGCTCCAGACAGAAGTGCAGCAGATCTTTAGAGTACTGATAGTTGTTGTCCATCATGTACTTGCCATCCCACTCAGTGGTGGCTGAGCAGGCACCTTCATGGAAAACCGCTTCAATCGGACCGAGGTCTTCACCGGACATGATGTAGGTCAAAAATTCTTCTTTATCCATGTAATCAGCGATGTCCAGATCGGCAAGATTCACGAACTTGGTGCCATCTTTCAGGTTATCCACGACCAGAATGTCGTTGTGACCGCGATCGTTCAGCGTTTTAACGATATTGCTGCCGATCATTCCTGCGCCACCGGTGACGATAATCATACTGTTACCTTTGAAGTTTTGGGGTGAAACGGGACGTTTCACACGTAATGCTTACATCATAACATTTCATCCCGTCACAGACAGCCAGATGACTCTGTAAGGCGTTACTCATACCTTTTAACGACGTGAACTATGCTGCAAAATTAACATTCTGTTGGTCGATTAAGCGTAGAAAGGCGATATGTTCAGTAATATTTGCCTCATTCCTACCTTATCAGGAGCAGAATAATGCCAGTGCATTTTTACCAACATATCCGACAGCAACTCGACGCCGCCCAGCGTGAAGGTTTATTTAAAAAAGAACGCATCATTACCTCCGCGCAACAGGCGGAGATTGAGGTCGGACATAACCATCCTGTCATTAACTTTTGCGCCAATAACTATCTTGGCCTGGCTAACCATCCAGCCTTAATTCAGGCCGCTAAAGAGGGCATGGATTCACACGGCTTTGGCATGGCGTCGGTGCGCTTTATCTGCGGTACGCAGGATATGCACAAACAACTGGAAAAAAAACTGGCTGACTTTCTTGGCATGGAGGACGCCATTCTTTATTCCTCCTGTTTTGATGCCAACGGTGGGCTGTTTGAAACCTTACTGGGCGCGGAAGATGCCATCATCTCAGATGCGCTTAATCATGCGTCGATTATCGATGGTGTCCGCCTGTGCAAAGCACAGCGCTATCGTTATGCCAACAATGACATGACCCAACTGCGCGCCCGCCTTCAGGAAGCCAGGGATAACGGTGCGCAGACAGTGATGATTGCGACGGATGGTGTATTCTCAATGGACGGCGTGATCGCCAATCTGAAAGCCATTTGCGATCTGGCAGACGAATATTCAGCGCTGGTCATGGTGGATGATTCCCATGCGGTGGGTTTTGTGGGTAACGCCGGTCGTGGAACCCATGAGTATTGCGAGGTCATGGGCAGGGTAGACATTATCACCGGCACTCTGGGCAAGGCGCTGGGCGGTGCATCGGGCGGATACACCGCGGCAAAGGCAGAGGTGGTGGAATGGCTACGCCAGCGCTCACGACCTTACCTGTTCTCTAACTCCCTGGCACCGGCGATTGTGGCGGCCTCTATTCGCGTACTGGATTTATTAAGCGAAGGCGACGGTCTGCGTCAGCGCCTGTGGGACAACGCACGCTTCTTCCGTGAAAAAATGACATCGGCAGGTTTTACGCTGGCTGGTGCCGATCACGCCATCATTCCCGTCATGCTGGGAGAAGCCAGCGTCGCGCAGGAATTTGCTCAGCTGTTACAACATGAAGGTATCTATGTTACCGGGTTTTTCTATCCGGTTGTGCCAAAAGGTCAGGCGCGAATCCGAACCCAAATTTCAGCAGCACACAGCCAGCAGCAACTGGAAACGGCGGTGGCGGCTTTCACGCGTATTGGTAAACAACTTGGCGTCATCGCCTGAGGATTGACCATGAAAGCACTGGCTAAGTTGAAAAAAGAGCAGGGCATCTGGATGGTGACTGATGCGCCGGTTCCCGAGCCGGGTCATAACGATTTATTGATAAAAATTCGCAAAACCGCCATCTGCGGGACTGACGTACATATCTATAACTGGGACGACTGGTCACGTAAAACGATTCCGGTGCCTATGATTGTCGGCCATGAATATGTGGGCGAGGTCGTCGCTATTGGTCAGGAGGTCAAGGGATTTAACATTGGCGATCGGGTTTCTGGCGAAGGTCACATAACGTGCGGGCACTGTCGCAACTGCCGTGCCGGTCGTACCCATCTGTGTCGCAATACTCAAGGCGTGGGCGTTAACCGGCAAGGGTGTTTTGCTGAATATCTGGTTATTCCCGCCTTTAATGCGTTCAAAATCCCTGACAATATCTCCGACGAACTGGCGGCGATTTTTGATCCTTTCGGCAACGCGGTACATACCGCTTTATCTTTCGACCTGGTCGGAGAAGACGTGCTTATTTCCGGTGCCGGCCCTATCGGTATTATGGCCGCGGCCGTGTGCCGGCATGTCGGTGCGCGTAATGTCGTGATTACGGACATCAATGATTATCGCCTTGAGCTGGCCCGTAAAATGGGTGTAACCCGTGCAGTCAATGTCGCAAAACAAGATCTGCGTGAGGTCATGCAGTCACTGGATATGAAAGAAGGCTTCGACGTGGGATTAGAAATGTCAGGCGCACCACCTGCTTTTCGAACCCTGCTTGAGGTGATGAATCACGGCGGTCGGCTCGCCTTGCTGGGCATTCCTCCCGGAGAAATGGCCATTGACTGGAACCAGGTGATATTCAAAGGGCTGTTTATCAAAGGGATATACGGACGAGAGATGTTTGAAACCTGGTATAAAATGGCTGCACTGATTCAGTCAGGGTTAGATCTTACACCAATCATTACCCATCGTTATGCTATCGATGATTTCCAGCAGGGGTTCGACGAAATGCGCTCGGGGCAGTCGGGAAAGGTGATTTTGAACTGGGCATAATTGAGCCCGCGAGTGCTCATCAAACACAGGGTGAGATGACGTAAGTTTGCGTAGTGTAAATATGCTGCACCCGGTTTAATGCCGGGTGCAGCATATTTCAGAAGAGTTCATCGAGCCGGTGATAAAGCGGACTTTCTGTGATGCTTTCTCCAATCACGCCCAGCGCGCGCGTAGCCGGTACGGGCGCCAGCGGCTGCTTCACTTTACATTCACCCGGCGGCTGGAAACCCTGCGATGGCTTGCTGCGTGGCGGAGTGTTAGTCGGCGAGGTGTTGCCGTTGCGCATCGGCTCATTCAGTAACTGACCCGGTGTCACCAGGGTGATATCCGCCGGCAAGGAGGGCAACATTTGTTGCAGCACACGCACGGTATTAGGATGCGGATGACCGATCGCAATAGCGTAGCCATCCCGCTGGGCTAGCCTGACTGCCCGGCTAAATTGCTGACGAATAGAATTGATGTCCTGACTGTCATCCAGGAATACGCGGCGCTTGAGTACTCTGACGTGCGTTCCCTGCGCGGCCTGCAGTGACTGGCTGTTACCAATCGTCATGCTGTCGAGGAAATACAGGTTGTACTGATTAAGCACCTGCATGACTTTTTGCATACCGGGCAGGCTGGAAGTCATTTTGCTGCCCATATGGTTATTCAGCCCCACCGCATAGGGGACATTATTCACCGCACTCCGAATGATGCGCTCAATTTCCGCGCTGCTCATTTCGGGCGTTAAGGTGTTTTTTTCCAGCGGTTGCTTACTTAACGGTGCCATAGGCAGGTGAATCAGCACTTCACGCCCGCCGTTATGCGCTTTGGTCGCCATCTGGCGGGCATAAGGCGCATCGGGAAGCACGGCAATAGAAATCGCCCGCGGCATTTGCAGTACTTTATTCTCTTCCGTTGGCCGGTAGCCGAAATCATCAATAACGATGGCGAGCTTAGCAGCTTGGGCCGCGCAACTGAGCAGCAAGCCGCACAACAACGCGGTGATCTTATGACGATGATGTAGCACTTATTTCCCTAACCACGGAATGGGGTTGACCGCCTTGCCCTGACGTCGGATTTCAAAGTAGAGCGAAGGCGTTCCGCGACCACCGCTGGTGCCGACCAGCGCAACAGGCTGGCCTGCTTTCACTTGGGCACCCACGCTGACCAGCGCACTTTGGTTATAACCATACAGGCTCATATCCCCTTTACCATGCTCGATGACCACGACCAGGCCATAACCTTGCAACCAGTCGGCCATCAACACACGACCATCGGCAATGGCTTTGACTTCTGTGCCCTCTGGGGCGGCAATGACCAGGCCTTTCCAGCGTAATTCACCCTGCAGCTCCTCGCCAAAGCGATGCTCGACGCGGCCCCGTACTGGCCAGATATCCTGACCGTTGGGGCGGCCCAGTCCACCTGTTCGCGCCATCAGTTCGCGCTCGCTTTGTGTTGGCTGATAGCTGGAGCCTTTGGCTTTAGCCTGCACCTGACGCTGACGCACTTTTTCTGCCTCGCGTGCTTCACGGGCAGCGCGCTCACGGGCTTCACGTTCGGCACGGGCAATTTTATCTTGCAGACGGCTTTCGTTCTGACGCATCTCAACCAGGTCAGCCTGATCTTTCTGCAGCGCACTTTCCAGAGAGGTCAGGGTTTTTTTACGGGCTGCGCTGGCTTGCTGGAGTTTGTCTTGTTGTTCTTGCTGCTGTGTTAACAGCGATTTCTGTTGCTGCTGCTTTTGTTCCAGTGACGCGCGCTGTTGGGCTAATTCCTGACGGGTGGTTTGCAGGGCGGTGATATTTTCCTGGCGTGCGGTATTCAGATAACCAAAGTAAGCCAGAATACGTTCGCTGCGCTGGCTCTCTTCGCCCCCTAACAGGAGTTGCAGGCCTTTATGCTGACCCTGGCGGAAAGCCGCGTCCAACTGTTCTGCAAGCAGCTTTTCCTGTTGAGCCTGCTGTTTCTCAAGGCGGGAAACCGAGGCGGTGACCTGCGTGATTTCACCATTCAGGGCCGACAGGCTGTTACGGGTTTCCCGCAACTGTCGACTTGCCTGAGCAATGATTTTTTCCTGACTCTGCAACTGATTGAGCAACTGACTACGCTGAACTTTTTGCGCTTTTACGCTTTTTTCTTTTTCTGCAATTTCTTGCTGAATAGATTTCAGTTGCGCTTTATTGTCATCCGCAGCCACGCCGGGCGCAGGGAAAAGCAACAGGCCCGCATAAAGCAGGCTAAAAGACAGGGCGGACAAGCGGGTGAACAACGGCAGGATGCGACCGTTGTAACGAGTCCATGTTGGTAGAACGGTTATCTTTCCCTTCATAGGTCGATGATTATTCCACGATGAACAGTTGCTTACCAGCATTGCCGACCGGCTTTTGCTTTCCCAGAGTGATCCATTTTCATCAGGACAAGGCACCAGCGTCACGTCATTTTTGCCATTCCGCTCATTTTTTTGGAAAATGACGCACAAATCTTCACTCTGTCCGCTTAGCGTCTGTACATGCGAAGTGGCGCAGGTATACTCAGAAGCCTTGTTTTAGCTTATTAGCCCGGTCTGGAGTCGTTACCCCTCATGCAAGAAATTATGCAGTTTGCAAGCAATCACCCCGTCCTGAGTCTGGCATGGGTCGTATTACTTATATTGGTGATTGTGACCACCGTTAAAGGAATGTTCTCTAAAGTAAAAACGATCAGTCGAGGTGAAGCAACCCGACTTATTAACAAAGAGGACGCGGTGGTAGTAGACGTGCGTTCGCGTGACGATTACCGCAAGGGTCATATTTCGGGCGCGATTAATGTGGCTGCCGCAGATATCAAGAAAGGCAGCCTGGGTGAGTTGGAAAAGCACAAAGCACAGCCCATAATTGTGGTATGTGCAACCGGACAAAGCGCAGCCGAACCTGCTGCAAATCTGAGTGCGGCCGGATTCAACCAGGTGTCCGTTCTGAAAGACGGTATCAGCGGTTGGAGCGGCGAAAATCTGCCGCTGGTTCGCGGTAAATAATCATCCTGAGGTCCCTATGGCAAACGTTGAGATTTACATTAAAGCAACCTGTCCTTATTGCCACCGGGCAAAAGCGCTACTGAGTCAAAAAGGCGTGGCGTTCCAGGAGATTCCCATCGATGGGGACATGGCAAAACGCGAAGAGATGATTAAGCGCAGTGGCCGGACTACCGTCCCGCAGATTTTTATCGACGGTCAGCATATTGGTGGCTGCGACGATCTGATGGCGCTGAACGATCGTGAAGGTTTAGATCCGTTACTTCAGGCGTAGTTTTACGCCAGACATTTTAACTTACAGGACTTAGTCACATGTCAGAACATAACACTAACGAAATGCAATTCCAGATTCAGCGCGTTTACACGAAAGATATTTCTTTTGAAGCGCCGAACGCGCCACAAGTGTTTCAGAAAGAGTGGGAACCAGACGTTAAGCTGGATCTGGATACTGCTTCTTCGCAGCTGGCTGATGAAGTGTATGAAGTGGTGCTGCGTGTGACCGTAACCGCGACCGTTGGCGAAGAGACCGCTTTCCTGTGTGAAGTTCAGCAGGCCGGTATTTTCACCATCGGCGGCATTGACGGTACTCAGATGGCGCATTGCCTGGGCGCTTACTGTCCGAATATCCTGTTCCCGTATGCCCGTGAATGTATCACCAGCCTTGTTTCCCGTGGAACGTTCCCGCAACTCAACCTTGCGCCAGTGAACTTTGATGCGCTGTTCATGAACTATCTGCAGCAGCAGCAAGGCGAAGAAGGTGCTGCGCAACATCAGGATGCCTGATGAGCACTCACGCTTCGATTAGCGTCATCGGTGCCGGTTCATACGGCACCGCTTTGGCGATTACACTGGCCCGCAATGGCCATCCGGTGTTGTTGTGGGGCCACAATCCCGCTCATATGGCACAACTGCAGTCCGACCGCTGCAATCTTGCTTTCCTGCCTGATGTTCCTTTTCCCGATAATCTGACTGTTGAACCCGATCTGGCGAGTGTCATCGCTGCCAGCCGCGATCTGCTGGTTGTCGTGCCCAGCCACGTTTTTGGCGATGTGCTGATGCAGATCAAACCCGGTTTGCGCGATGACTCACGCATTGTCTGGGCGACGAAAGGGCTGGAAAAAGAAACCGGTCGTCTGCTGCAGGATGTTGCACGGGAAATCCTGGGTGAGGCGATTCCACTGGCGGTGATCTCCGGCCCAACGTTTGCGAAAGAGTTGGCTGCGGGTTTACCGACGGCGATTGCTCTGGCGGCCACCGATTCACAATTTGCGGATGATTTGCAGGCGCGACTGCACTGCGGCAAAAGCTTTCGCGTATACAGTAATCCCGATTTTATTGGGGTTCAGCTGGGCGGCGCAGTGAAAAACGTGATTGCGATTGGTGCCGGGATGTCAGATGGCATCGGTTTTGGCGCAAACGCCCGAACAGCCTTAATCACCCGCGGACTGGCTGAGATGAGTCGTCTTGGCGCGGCGCTGGGTGCCGATCCGACGACGTTTATGGGCATGGCCGGTCTGGGTGACCTGGTGCTAACCTGTACCGATAATCAGTCGCGCAACCGCCGTTTTGGCATGATGCTCGGACAGGGCGAAGATGTTGATGGTGCGCAGCGCATTATCGGACAAGTTGTAGAAGGTTACAGAAACACCAAAGAAGTCAAAGCACTGGCCGCACGCGTCGGGGTCGAAATGCCGATTACCGAACAGATTTATCAGGTGCTCTATTGCGGAAAACCGGCACGAGATGCAGCATTAAGCCTGCTGGGGCGTTCAAGGAAGGACGAAAACAGTACAAACTAAAGCAGGGAGCCAGGCATCATCACCTGTAGCGCCGGTTAAGGCGCTTTTTTTATCGGGAGAAAACAGCATGTCGTCTGATGAGTTAGAACTGGTCTGGAATAATATCAAGGCAGAAGCACGAGCGCTGGCAGACTGCGAGCCGATGCTGGCCAGCTTTTACCACGCGACATTGCTCAAGCACGAGAATCTTGGCAGTGCCCTGAGCTATATGCTGGCGAATAAACTGGCTAATCCAATTATGCCTGCTATCGCTATTCGTGAAGTGGTCGAAGAAGCATACCGTGAAGATCCCTCAATGATTGCCTCTGCGGCCTGTGATATTCAGGCGGTACGTCTGCGCGATCCCGCGGTTGATAAATATTCCACGCCACTGCTTTATCTGAAAGGATTTCATGCTCTTCAGGCACATCGCATTGGACACTGGCTGTGGAATGAAGGTCGACGCGCCTTAGCGGTATATCTGCAGAACGAAGTGTCTGTCTCGTTTGCCGTGGATATTCATCCGGCTGCAAAAATCGGTCACGGGATCATGCTGGATCATGCGACCGGCATTGTGATCGGTGAGACAGCCGTTGTGGAAAACGATGTCTCAATTTTGCAGTCAGTCACGCTTGGCGGCACCGGTAAAACCAGCGGAGACCGCCATCCGAAAATTCGTGAAGGCGTGATGATTGGTGCTGGTGCAAAAATCCTGGGCAATATCGAGGTAGGGCGCGGTGCCAAAATTGGGGCCGGTTCTGTCGTATTGCAATCTATTCCACCGCACACGACTGCTGCCGGTGTCCCTGCCCGCATCGTCGGTAAGCCCGGCAGTGAAAAGCCGTCAATGGATATGGATCAACACTTTAACGGCAATGGTGCCGGCTTCCAGTTTGGTGATGGTATTTAGGATTTGATCAGTGCGCCAGCATAGTCGAGTTGGCGCCACGCTTCGTACACCACAACCGATACCGCATTAGACAGGTTCATGCTGCGGCTTTCCGCCATCATGGGAATGCGTATTTTTTGCTCTGCAGGCAATGCCTGCAACACCTCTGCAGGTAACCCACGGCTTTCCGGGCCAAACAGCAAATAATCACCTCGCTGATAGCTGACCGCACTGTGTGCCGGTGTGCCTTTCGTGGTTAGCGCAAACAGGCGCCCAGGCTGCTCTGTTGCGAGAAAAGCCGGATAATCAGCATGAAATTTGATGGCGGTAAATTCGTGGTAATCCAGCCCCGCACGGCGAAGACGTTTATCGTCCCAGGCAAAGCCAAGCGGCTCAATCAGGTGGAGCTGGAAACCGGTATTCGCACACAGGCGAATAATATTGCCTGTGTTAGGTGGGATTTCTGGTTCAAATAATACGATGTTAAGCATAAGGCCCCCGATAACGAGGGCCGAAGCATAGCAAATTATTGCCTTGCAGAGGAGTAGAGTGGGAGCCAGATAGTAAGACGCAAGCCACCGAGTGGGCTGTCATCCGCTTTGACCCATCCACGATGTTGCTGTATGGCCGTTTCCACAATCGCCAGCCCCAGACCTGTGCCGCCGGATTCCCTGTCCCGGGCTTCATCCGTTCGGTAGAAAGGGCGGAATATCTGCTCGCGATCTTCCGGGCTCACGCCAGGACCATCGTCATCAACGTGCACCGTAATGCCCGAAATATCGACTGAAAAACTGACGCTGATATGCGTATGTGAGTAGCGTAAAGCATTACGCACAATGTTCTCCAGGGCGCTTTCGAGCGCATGCGGATTACCGTAAAGCGGCCAAGGGCCAGGAGGATAAGGAATCTCCAGGGTTTTGCCCATTTGCTCCGCTTCAAACCTGGCATCTTCCAGCACGTCGTTCCAGAGTTGATTCGCCTTCATGGCTTCGCTCACCAGCGCATTCTTGTGCTGCGTTCTCGACAGCACAAGCAGGTCATTAATCATGCCATCCAGTCGCTGAGCTTCCATCTCAATGCGCTCCAGCTCTTTGCCTTCGCCATGACGGCGACGCAGCAGAGCCGTAGCCAGCTGTAATCGCGTCAGTGGCGTACGCAATTCGTGGCTGATATCGGACAGTAAGCGTTGCTGACCGTTCATCATACGTTCCAGCGCACTGACCATCTGGTTGAAGCTGGAGCCCGCGGCCAGAAACTCCTGCGGGCCAGATTCCAGTTCTGGATGCTGGCGCAGGTTGCCGCTGGCGACTTCATCCGCCGCGTATTTGAGTTTTCGCGCTGGCCGCGCCAGGCTCCATGCCAGCCAGAGCAAAAGCGGTGAGCTAATCAGCATGGTAACGATAAGCAACAGCAGAGGCCGGTCAAACAGCAGGTTAATAAAGTCCAGTTGAGAGCTGCTGGCGGGACGGATCAGATAGAGCTGATAATTATCTTCCCCATCGCGTACAGCGAAAGGCCCGACCATCTCGACCCGACCATACTTTTTCTTCTGCGGATGGTCGGCATTATCTGATTGACCGATAAAGTTACGGATAACCTGCATTTCATTATGCTGCGCGCCAATGACCCGGCCTTCGCTGGTGACTAACAGCAAGCGCTGACCGGGCGGTGCCCATTTCTCAATAGCCCGAAATAAGCGCCGCCACCACATCAAATCATTCGGGGGATCGCGCGATAGCTCTGCTTCAACGTGCTGCTCTATCATCGTCCCCTGACGCTGCTCGCTTTCCAGTAGCGCCGTCATCTGACGTGAGTCGAGCTTTGGAACCATGAGCACCAGCATCAATACCAGCGCCAGCGTCAGCCAGAAGATAGCAAAGATGCGGGTAGTCAAACTTCCTATCATGATGCAGAAACCATCAGATAGCCGCGGCCACGTAAGGTTTTAAACCACGGATGGCCGTCACGGCGTTCGGGAAGCTTACGACGCAGGTTGGAGATGTGCATATCAATGGCGCGGTCAAAAGGCGTAAGGCGCTTACCCAGAACTTCCTGGCTAAGGTGCTCGCGAGAGACAACCTGACCCAAATGCTGTGCCAAAAGATAAAGCAGGGTGAATTCCGTGCCGGTGAGATCCAGCGTTTCACTGTCGAAACTGGCTTCCTGACGACCCGGATTCAGGCGCAGACAGTCAACTTCGAGCGTCGGTGAACTGTTGTCATGTTGCTGCTGTTGTTCACTCCAGTTCGAGCGGCGCAGGATAGCGCGGATACGCGCGACCAGCTCACGATCGTTGAAGGGTTTTGGCAGATAGTCATCAGCACCCAGTTCAAGGCCCAGCACGCGGTCCAGCTCGCTTCCACGTGCGGTGAGCATAATGACGGGCGTCTGGTATTGCTGGCGTAATTCTTTCAGGGTGTCGATACCGTTTTTCTTCGGCATCATGACGTCCAGTAAAAGCAAATCAATTGAGTTATCGAGCAGGTTCAACGCTTGCTCACCATCACTGGCGACCACGACTTCAAACCCTTCCATTTCTAACAGCTCTTTCAAAAGCGAAGTTAATTCGCGGTCATCATCTACCAACAGGATTTTATTCATTTTTGTAGCCCTCCGCAGGCAAAATAGCGTGTTCCTATGATACCAATCCATCGCTTTACGTACTTTTACACCCCCTGACGGATGTTTGCAGCTGTCGCCGTACACTGACTATCGTTGAATCGCAAAACAGAACGAACTGGAGTAAACGATGCGCAAATTAACCGCCGTCGTTATTGCCTCAGCGATGGTTCTCTGTAACGCCAGCGCAAGAGCAGCAGAGTCGATGGCGCTTGATGAGGTGCATCACGGCGGATTTACGACAGGCAGTATGACGCAAAATTCGCAAAGTCACATGTTCGACGGCATTGAGTTGACGGAACATCAAAGACAGCAGATGCGTGACCTTATGCAGCAAGCCCGACATGAGCGTCCTGCAACGAACATTGATGATATCGCAGCCATGCACGATCTGGTGACTGCAGATAAATTTAACGAAGCGGCCATCCGCAATAAAGCCGAAGCCATTGCCAGAGTTCAGGTCGAACAGCAGGTTGAGATGGCGCGGGTCCGCAATCAGATGTATCACCTGTTAACGCCTGAGCAGCAAGCCGCGTTACAGAAGAATTACGAGCAGCGTTTAAACACATTACGCAAGCTCTCGAATCTGCAGCCAGCATCATCGCTGCAACCCGTGAGTCGTACCAGTAGTAACCAGTAGTAACCAGTAGTAAATAGTATCCCTGTTTTCCTTGCCATAGACACATCCCTGTCTTCCCCCTCATGATGAGGGGGTTTTTTTTATCTGTTATTTATCATTTACGATAAACTTACAATTCCTGCCCCGAACCGGGTAAATATGAAATGCCTTTGGTTTTCTTCCTGTTTTTTATTCATTCCGCTTTTTGCTGCTTTCCCTCATTGCGCATATTTCATTTCTCTTTATGGTTTTCAACTTGCTGATATTTATGTGTTATTTTCGAATTCGATTTAATTTCACTTATATTTCAATTAGCTGGAAATATCCCGTTCCGCTTGCACGTTAATTGCCCCCACCTACACTTAAATTGTCTCAGCATGGACGCCGATGTACTTACGAAATTAACGGAGAGCAGCAACCACATCATGTAGTCCGAATTAATCTATTAACGGAGTAAATTATGGCAGAGCATCGTGGTGGTTCAGGTAATTTCGCAGACAACCCGCAAAAAGCGTCTGAAGCCGGTAAGAAAGGCGGTAAGAGCAGCGGCAATGGCGGCGGCGGTAATTTCAAAAATAACCCCGAAAAAGCCTCCGAAGCGGGCAAGAAAGGCGGCAAAAAGTAACAGCTGCTAAGCACTGAACCAAATCTGCACGTTGATTTGGCGCCTGTCCAGACAGGCAATTCGCCCCGTCTTACATCAGGATGGGGCGAAGTACCAGGCTAATTCCCTTCCGAAATACACCTTCCTCATGACTCTCCATGGCAGTTGAACAGTCAGGCGCGACGCTGCCTATGGTGTTAAACTTATCCCTTCTCTCATTCTGCTTTACGTTCTCAGTAATGATGTCCATGGAGTGATGGCATGCAGGCTTCGTACGGAAAGTTAATACAATCTGCGGCAGTTGCGGCGACGCTGCTTGCTTCCATCCTGTTGATCGTGAAGATTTTTGCCTGGTGGTACACCGGATCGGTGAGTTTGCTGGCAGCGCTGGTGGATTCATTGGTTGATATCGCCGCTTCTCTTACTAACCTGCTGGTGGTGCGTTATTCCTTACAGCCTGCCGATGCGGACCATACGTTTGGTCATGGTAAAGCCGAATCACTGGCGGCACTGGCACAAAGCATGTTTATTTCGGGTTCAGCACTCTTCCTCTTTCTCACCGGTATTCAGCATCTCGCGTCCCCCAATGAACTGCGCTCGCCCGGCATCGGGATCATTGTGACCCTGGTGGCTCTGGTTTCGACGTTATTTCTGGTCACCTTTCAACGCTGGGTCGTGCGAAAAACCCGCAGCCAGGCCATTCGGGCAGATATGCTGCACTATCAGTCCGATGTGTTTATGAACGGCGCTATTCTGGTGGCGCTGATATTAAGCAGCTACGGTTTCACGCGTGCCGATGCGCTGTTTGCGCTCGGCATTGGTGTCTATATTCTTTTTAGTGCATTGCGTATGGGTTATGAGGCGGTACAGTCGTTACTCGACAGAGCCTTACCCGACGAAGAGCGGCAACAAATCATTTCGATTTCATCCAACTGGCCGGGCGTGCAGGGGATACACGATGTGCGAACGCGTCAGTCTGGCCCGACAAAGTTCATCCAGCTTCACGTTGAGCTCGAAGATCAACTACCGCTCGTCCAGGCACATCGTATCGCCGATCAGGTAGAGAAAGCGCTGCGAAAAGCTTTTCCCGGTTCGGACGTCATTATTCATCAGGATCCCTGTTCTGTGGTACCGTTTGAAAAGCAGGATTCTTTTAACTTTTAACTTACATGAATTAAGTTAACAAAATGGAAACGGCATATCGTTAACATTACTGCAAAAAATTAGTGAAAAGTTGTCTGACCTGAATCAATTCAGCCGCAGGCCTTTGATATACTATCTGCCATCATATGTCGCGCTCATCACAATCGTGTTTATCAGCGTTGAACAGGCCGGATTAACCCTTAGCTTTGAACAATCCAGAGGTTGTCATGATCAAAAAAATTGGTGTACTGACCAGCGGCGGTGACGCCCCAGGCATGAACGCAGCCATTCGCGGCGTAGTTCGGTCCGCATTAAGTGAAGGGCTGGAAGTTTTTGGTATCTATGACGGCTATCAGGGTTTGTACGAAGATCGCATGATCAATCTCGACCGTTACAGCGTGTCCGATATGATTAATCGCGGCGGCACTTTTCTGGGTTCAGCGCGCTTTCCTGAGTTTCGTAATGATGATGTTCGCCAGGTGGCCATTGAAAACCTGAAAAAACGCGGTATTGATGCGCTCGTCGTTATTGGCGGAGATGGCTCCTATATGGGGGCGAAGCGACTAACCGAGATGGGGTTCCCCTGTATTGGCCTGCCAGGCACTATCGATAATGATGTTGCCGGTACTGATTACACCATTGGCTATTTTACGGCACTGGAGACGGTGGTTGAAGCCATTGACCGCCTGCGCGATACCTCTTCGTCACACCAGCGTATCTCCATCGTCGAAGTGATGGGCCGTTATTGTGGTGATTTGACCCTGGCTGCCGCCATTGCCGGCGGGTGCGAATTTATCGTGTTGCCAGAAATTCCATACACCCGCGAAGAGCTGGTGGCAGAAATTAAAGCCGGTATTGCGAAAGGCAAAAAGCATGCGATTGTTGCCATCACTGAGCACATTTGTGACATCGACGATCTGGCGCGCTTTATTGAGACTGAAACCAAACGCGAAACGCGCGCCACGGTTCTGGGCCACATTCAACGTGGCGGCGCGCCTTGTGCCTATGACCGCATTCTGGCGTCCCGTATGGGTGCCTATTCCATTGAACTGCTCATGCAGGGCTACGGTGGCCGTTGCGTGGGTATCCAGAACGACAAGATGGTTCATCACGATATCATCGATGCGATTGAGAACATGAAGCGTCCGTTCAAACGTGACTGGATGGATACGGCGAAACAGCTTTACTGATTTTCTCAGCCTTAACGGGCATGCTTAACGGTATGCCCTTGCTCCTTTCCTATATTCCCCAAAGTTATAACCGCTTATTTTTAATTCTTTTAGCTCTGAAAAAGTTTATGTCACGCTTGTCCCATAATGAACTGGGAGAGTGCGTAATGAATAAATGGGCCATTGGTATTAGCTTGTTACTGGCATCAGGCAGTGTTCTGGCGAAGGATATCCAGCTGTTAAACGTTTCTTACGATCCCACCCGTGAACTGTATGAGCAATACAACAAGGCCTTCACTGCGCACTACAAACAGGAAACGGGCGATGACGTGGTGGTCCGCCAGTCGCATGGTGGTTCAGGCAAACAGGCGACATCCGTCATAAACGGCATTCGTGCTGACGTTGTGACGCTGGCGCTGCAGTCTGATATCGATGCCATTGCTGAACGTGGTCGTATTGATAAGAACTGGATTAAGCGTCTGCCGGATAATTCGGCACCCTATACTTCCACGATTGTGTTCCTGGTTCGTAAAGGCAATCCCAAAGGGATTCATGACTGGAACGATCTGATTAAACCCGGTGTTTCCGTCATCACGCCTAATCCCAAAACTTCAGGTGGTGCTCGCTGGAATTACCTGGCAGCCTGGGGCTGGGCGCTGGATCACAACAACGGCGATCAGGCAAAAGCACTGAGCTATGTGAAAGCCCTGTTTAAAAATGTCGAAGTACAGGACTCCGGCGCGCGCGGCGCGACCAACACCTTTGTTGAGCGCGGCATCGGTGATGTTCTCATCGCCTGGGAAAATGAGGCGTACCTGGCCGTGAATAAGCTGGGCAAAGACAAATTTGAGATCGTGACCCCAAGCGAGTCTATTCTGGCAGAGCCAACGGTTTCCGTGGTGGATAAAGTGGTTGATGAAAAGGGAACTCGCCCCGTGGCTGAGGCCTATCTGAAGTACCTCTACTCGACCGAGGGACAGACGATTGCCGCCGAAAACTACTATCGTCCGCGCAATGCTGAGGTTGCGAAGAAGTTCGCCAGTACCTTTGCCCCTGTAAAACTGTTTACCGTGGACGACAAATTTGGGGGTTGGGCTAAAGCACAAAAAACCCACTTTGCGGACGGCGGCACCTATGACCAGGTCATGAAGCCGTAACGATTGACTGACACAATCTAAGCCAGCGGAAACGCTGGTTTTTTTATGCGTGACATTCCGGCGCTGTCAGGCGAGGATGCTGACTGATTCAGTATGGAGAGGGTAACTATGCAGGCAAATCGTCGGGCCTTCATCATCATTGCGTTTCTGCTGGTGCTTGTCGTGGCAGGAATGGGGATAGCTTCCCTTCATGTTAAAGGCAATGCCGATGCACTTTGGCAGATCGTCAGCGAAAAGTGTGTACCCAATCAGCAGAATAACGGGCAACCCGCGCCTTGCCAGCGAGTCGATCTGCAGCAGCGTTATACACTGCTCAAAGACCGTAACGGCCCCTTGCAATACCTGTTAATTCCCGTTGATAAGATAACCGGCATCGAAAGCCCGCGGTTGCTCAGCACAGCCACGCCCAATTTTTTCAGCTTTGCCTGGCAGGACAGAGGCGTAGTGGCACAAAAATTCGGTTCGCCCATTAAAGACACGGTGCTGTCGCTGGCGATCAATTCCGAATACGGGCGTACCCAAAACCAGCTGCATATTCATATTTCCTGCTTACGGCCCGATGTCCGTCAGCAACTGGATGCACTGGCACCGACTCTCAATGCGCAGTGGAAGGATGTTACCTTTCTGAACCATCACTATATTGTGCGGGTGCTCAGTCAGGCGGAACTGGATCAACAGAGTGTCTTTATCCGGTTAGCGTCTGAAGTCCCGGATGCTAAGAATGCAATGGGGAAATACGGCATGGCACTGACCGGCTTATCAGATGGTCGTCTGGTGCTGATGGCGGTAGAGCGCAACTGGCTTTTGCTGAATAAGGGATCGGCAGAGGAGGTGCAGGATCACGACTGCGCCCTGCTACAACCCATAAAAAAAGCGGCCTGATGAGGCCGCTTATGCTGTGTTCAATCGCCGGTTAGCGTTGTTTAGCCGCCGCAGCGGCTTTAACGATCACGGCAAACGCATCGGCTTTCAGTGATGCGCCACCAACCAGTGCACCGTCGATGTCCGGCTGAGTAAACAGCTCGGCAGCATTTTTGTCGTTAACTGAACCACCGTACTGAATAATCACTTGCTCAGCGATTGCAGCATCTTTTTTGGCAATATGGTCACGAATAAATTTGTGAACCGCCTGCGCCTGAGCAGGAGTGGCTGACTTCCCGGTACCGATCGCCCATACCGGCTCGTAAGCGATGACCGCGTCTTTAAACGCTTCAGCGCCTTGAGTGGTCAGCACGGCATCAAGCTGGCGTGCACAGACTTCTTCCGTTTTGCCCGCTTCGTTTTCTGCTTCGGTTTCACCGATGCAAAGAACCGGCACCAGGCCCGTCGCTTTCAACACGGCATATTTTTTCGCAATGAACTCGTCACTCTCTTTATGATAAGTGCGACGTTCTGAGTGACCAATGATGATGTATTTCGCGCCGATATCTTTCAGCATTTCAGCGGACACTTCGCCGGTGAATGCGCCAGAGAGGTTCACATCAACGTTTTGAGCACCCAGTGCGATGTGGCTACCGGAGATGGCATGTTTCGCCTGATCAAGATAGAGCGCGGGCGGGGCGATAGCAACGCCACAACCCTCAACGCCCGACAGTTCTTTACGCAGACCGTCGATCAGTTCGGCTGTCATATGCTTGCTGCCATTCAACTTCCAGTTACCCATAACCAGTGGATGTCGCATTCTATCCTCCGCATAACGCGATACATGAAATGGCGCTGCCCCGGGGCAACGTTGTCTGCCAGACAGTATAGAGATCAAATAACGTCGTGGCTTTGCTTTTCGTCATTTTTGCCCCGACCATCAGGGCGCGGCGAGCGCAAGTTTTACCGGCTCAATGGCAAAGGTTAATCCTTTATCCCCGTTGTCGGAAACCACAAAACGCAGTGCACCTTCAACGTGCTCGTAGTATCGTGAGCCTTTGCCCGATTTAAGCAGCGTTTCCAGCTTTTTACGTCCCTCTTCTGGCGTGAGTCCCGGCACAAAAAAACGTAACAGAGCGGTCATATAATCCATGGCTTTGGCCTGGGACGCACTCTGATCAGGGCCCGGTACCGGGAGCCAGGTGATCTGCAGCGTTTTAATTTTACCCGTGCCAGGCTCAAGCGCCGTGGAAGAGTAAAGCGTTTCGTTAATCTTAGTGGCTGCCCGCGTCAGATCGGTTTTTTCATCGCGGGAATCAATGGCGCGGTACTCCAGCAGCGGCAGTTGTGGATTCGCCAGATTATATTTTTCACGAAACTGGCCGATAGTCATATCCAGCGTGGGCGCACCCGTTAACAGGTAGGGCGCGGTAGGCATATGTTCTGCCTTGTCGAGGGGTGGCGGATCGGCAGCAAAAACCGGAACCGTTAGCGCAAGACTCAGCAACAGTACGCCTGGCAAATTCTTCATGTTGTCGGCCCTGACCAATAAACTCGATATCAAATTAGAACGGTTTTTACCTTCAAGGTCAAAAGCGTGCAGCGTAAAATTTTGTCTGGAGGAACGTGCATGATATTACAGCAATGGTTTTTCTCTTTTCGGGGCCGCATCGGGCGCCGGGATTTCTGGCTCTGGCAGGCGATCTGGTTACTGTTAACCAGCGTGCTGTTTTTTCTGGCCGGTAACGATCTGGTGGATACACAAATGGCCGCGTTTGGCATCGTGTGTTTATTGTGGCCCGCCAGCGCCATCCTGGTTAAGCGCCTGCACGATCGCGATCGCCGGGGTTATTGGGCGCTGTTACTGATTGCCGCCTGGCTGCTGATGGCGGGCAACTGGAGCATGACCGGCGATATCCTGCAGTGGGTGATCGGGCGCGTCCTGCCTTTTATCATTCTGGCAGGATTCATTCTGGACCTGGGCGTGTTTCGTGGCACCGCCGGCGATAACCGCTTTGGTGCCACGCCGGTGCCTTTACGTCTGAAACGTGCGACTTACCAGTAGTTCTCACTGGTGATATGACCGGGCTTGCGCTTGAGGTGCTTGCGCATGCCACGTGTCTCTTTCAACAACTGCTGCGTGTCACGTACCATCTGCGGGTTGCCGCAGACCATCACGTGGCTGGTTTCTGCCTCTATAGGTAAACCGGCCACCCGCTCCAGCTCGCCACTTTCGATTAATGCCGGCACACGACCGGTCAATGAGCCCATACTTTCTTCACGGCTGACGACCGTAATCACCTGCAGCTTGCCGTTGTAGATTTGCTGAAGTTGCTGCATGAGGGGCAAAAAGCTGAGGTCGGCTGCGTAACGCGCGGCATGCACTAACACGATGTTATCGAAGCGATCCAGACCGTCGCCCTGCTGCAAAATCGACAGATAAGGGCCGACGGCCGTACCGGTTGCCAGCATCCATAAGGTCTGACAGTCCGGCACTTCATCCAGGATAAAAAAGCCCGCAGCATCTTTAGTAATCATGACCTGCTCGCCGGGACGCAGCGCCTGAAGATGGGGGCTTAGCTTACCGTCAGGCACGGTGACTAAGTAGAACTCAAGCAGGTCGTCATTCGGTGCATTGACGTAAGAGTAGGCACGTTGCACGCGTTCGCCCTCGATCTCCAGCGCCAGCTTTGCATACTGGCCAGCGCTAAACGGAGCAATGGGTGCCTTAATCCGCAGGCTAAACAGCGCGTCGGTCCAGTTTTTCACTTCCTTTACTTGAGCATTGATCCACTCGGCCATGGTTACTCCTTCAGCGTTGAATCGTCAGGCGAATAAGCATCTTCTCTACTGCACTGGCAGATTACCAGTCTGTCAGGCTGCAAAGGCTCTAATCGACAAACTGTATTGTTAAGTTTACAACCTGGTAGCCATTATTGACGTGAATTGAACACTCACTTTTCATTAATGACTCGCTTTGTCATGAAATCCTGATATTTTCCTGCCACAACCCGTTTCAGCCGTTATTTGTGCTGCTTAAACGTTCATGTTCATACAGACCTTTTGTTCAATCATGATGAAAAAAATAGAAAATCGTCCGTTGCTGGTCATGCTCATTGCGCTGGTTGCAGTAGGGCAAATGGCGCAGACCATCTATGTGCCCGCCATGGCGGCGATGGCGGATGCGCTGCAGGTGCGTAATGGCATGATGCAGCATGTGATGGCGGCGTATTTAATCACCTATGGCGGATCGCAGCTGATCTACGGACCGCTGTCTGACAGCGTTGGACGTCGCCCGGTGATCCTGGCAGGAATGGCGATCTTTATGATCGGCTCGATCACCGCCATGATGGCCTCGTCGCTGGATATGCTGGTGCTCGGCAGTGCGATTCAGGGCGCGGGCACCGGCGTGGCTGGCGTGATGGCGCGTACTATGCCGCGCGACCTCTATAACGGTCATGCCTTACGTCAGGCGAACAGCTGGCTCAACATGGGCGTGCTCGCCAGCCCCTTAGTCGCACCGGTTATTGGCGCGCTGCTAACGCAGCTGTTTGGCTGGCATGCCTGTTTCGCTTTTCTGCTGGTGCTGTGTCTGATCGTGACGATTGCTATGGCGCGCTGGCTACCGGAAACGCGCCCCGTCACTACCGAAGTCACCCCGTTCTTTACGCGCTATATCCGGTTGTTACGCGATGCGAATTTCGTTCGCTATCTGCTGCTGTTGGTTGGCGCGCTGTCGGGCATTGCCGTATTTGAGGCCAGCTGTGGTGTACTCCTCGGTGGCGTGCTTGGCCTGAACAGTTTCACCGTGAGTATTTTGTTTATCTTGCCTATCCCGGCCGCCTTCTTTGGTGCCTGGTTCGCCGGGCGCGAGCAGCGTTCCTGGCACAGCCTGATGTGGTTTGGGGTAAACAGTTGCCTGCTGGCAGCGGTGCTCATGTGGATACCGGCCTGGTTTGGCATCATGACTATCTGGACGCTGTTGGTACCGGCATCGCTGTTCTTCTTTGGTGCGGGTATGTTGTTTCCCCTGGCGACATCCGGCGCAATGGAACCTTATGCCTGGCTGGCAGGAAGCGCGGGCGCATTGATTGGTGGTCTGCAGAACCTGGGTTCCGGGCTGGTGGCTTCGCTGTCGGCGCTCATGCCACAGCGCGATCAGTTCAGCCTTGGCATGCTGATGTTTATTACTGCCCTGGTGATGTTGCTATGCTGGCTCCCGCTTTCACGGCAGCCAGCCGGCGAAAATCATGCGGTTACAGGATAAAGGGATGCAGTGCGGGATCTTTGCGGTCAAGATAATGCACTGACTGGATGCGGCGAATCGTGCGCGATTTGCCGCGAATTAACAGGGTTTCGCTGGTGGCCATATTGCCCTGACGGGTAATGCCTTTCAGCAGGTCGCCGCTGGTGATGCCGGTGGCGGCAAAGATCACGTTATCGTTACGCGCCATCGCCTGGAGTGGCAGCACCTTGCCGGCTTCAATCCCCATGCCAGCACAACGCTTCAGCTCATATTCCCCAATCCGCCGGTTCTCTTCGCTGTCACCTTTTACATCATGCCGGGCCAGTAATCTGCCCTGCATATCCCCATCCAGCGCACGAATCACCGCAGCGGACACCACGCCTTCAGGCGCACCGCCAATGCCGTACATCACGTCAACTTCACTGTTGGGCATACAGGTAAGAGTGGAGGCCGCCACGTCCCCATCCGGGAAAGCGAATATCCGTACGCCCAGCTGCTTAAGCTGTTGGATAACGGCGTCATGGCGCGGCTTTGCCAGAATGGACACGGTGAGCTGTGACAACGGTTTATTCATGGCGATGGCAATATTGCGCAGGTTGATCTCAAGCGGCAGATCCAGATTGATATGACCGCGCGCCGCCGGGCCGACGATAAGCTTCTCCATATACATGTCAGGCGCATGAAGAAAACTGCCTCTGTCACCGACAGCCATAACGGCAAGTGCATTCGCCTGTCCCATGGCCGTCATACGGGTGCCTTCAATAGGATCAACGGCAATATCCACCGCATCGCCCTGGCCGGTACCGACTTTTTCGCCGATGTAGAGCATCGGGGCTTCATCAATTTCCCCTTCGCCAATCACAATCTGGCCGTCGATCTGGATGGTATTTAAAACATGGCGCATGGCGTGGACGGCTGCACCGTCGGCTTCATTCTTGTCGCCGCGCCCTAACCATTTATAACCAGCCAGTGCAGCAGCTTCGGTTACGCGGGAAAATTCAATGGCAAGTTCTCGTTTCATTGCATGTACCTGACAAAAAACAGGCTGGCAGTTTAGCGGAGGGAGGAGGCGGGGAAAAGACCCGCGACGGTGGACGTCGCGGGCGTAGTGCGTATTACTCTTGTTCTTCCCACGCTTGCGCGCGAGCAACCGCTTTCTTCCAGCCAGCATAACGGAAGTTACGCTCTGTGGTTTCCAGTGTTGGACGGAATTCGCGCTCAATAACGGCTTTGGCGCGGACTTCTTCCAGATCCTGCCAGAAGCCCACGGCCAGACCCGCCAGATACGCGGCACCCAGTGCAGTCACTTCACGCACTTCAGGGCGCTCAACGCGTGTACCAAGAATGTCTGACTGGAACTGCATCAGGAAGTTGTTGGCAACCGCACCACCGTCCACACGCAGTGCCTGCAGGCGCGTGTTGGCATCATTCTGCATGGCTTCCAGGACGTCACGCGTTTGGTAAGCAATGGACTCCAGCGTTGCACGGATGATGTGGTTAGCATTGGCACCACGAGTCAGGCCGAACAGCGCGCCACGTGCATAGGGGTCCCAGTAAGGTGCGCCCAGGCCGGTGAAGGCGGGAACCATATACACACCGTTAGAATCTTTCACTTTCATTGCAAAGTATTCAGAGTCAGCGGAATCGCTGATCAGCTTCATCTCATCGCGAAGCCACTGAATGGACGCGCCACCGATAAAGACCGCGCCTTCCAGTGCGTAGTTGACTTCGCCACGCGGACCGCAGGCGATAGTCGTCAGCAGGCCATGCGTTGAGGTAACCGCTTCGGTACCGGTATTCATCAGCATAAAGCAGCCGGTGCCGTAGGTGTTTTTCGCCATACCCGGCTGGACACACAACTGGCCGTAAAGCGCCGCCTGCTGGTCGCCTGCAATACCCGCGATAGGAATACGCGTACCGCCTTTACCACCAATGTTCGTCTGCCCGTAAACCTCAGACGAGGATTTCACTTCTGGCAGCATCTCACGCGGAATATCAAGGATCTCCAGCATGCGCTCATCCCACTCAAGCTTATGGATGTTGAACAGCATGGTACGTGAGGCGTTGGTGTAATCGGTGATATGGACGCGGCCCTGGGTCATCTTCCACACCAGCCAGGTGTCAACCGTACCAAACAGCAGCTCGCCACGTTTTGCACGATCACGCGCGCCTTCAACGTTATCCAGAATCCACTTAACTTTGGTGCCGGAGAAGTAAGGGTTAATCACCAGACCGGTGGTTTTCTGAATATACTCTTCCAGACCTTCTTTCTTCAGCTTATTACAGTAGTCAGCAGTACGCGGGTCCTGCCAGACGATGGCGTTGTAGACCGGCTTACCGGTTTCTTTATCCCAGACAATGGCGGTTTCACGTTGGTTCGTAATACCAATGGCCGCAATTTCATCAGAACGAATATCGGCATGGGCAAGGACTTCAACCAGTGTAGAACTCTGTGATGCCCAGATATCCATTGGGTCGTGCTCTACCCAGCCCGCTTTCGGATAGATTTGGGTAAATTCGCGTTGCGATACCGCCACAATGTTCGCGTCATGATCCAGCACAACAGCACGTGAACTGGTAGTGCCCTGATCGAGAGCGACGATGTATTTTTTATCGGTGGTAGTCATAAATTCATTCCTGATGATAAAAAGTGGAACTTACGCTTTACGTTCATGCGCGGACGCAATCGGTTTGTCACTGGTTGGTGTGGCGATCACCGCACCCGGTAAATGGCGGCCAATCAGGGCGCGATAACCAAAGGCACCCAGGCAAGCACCGACCAGTGGGCCAAAAATTGGCACAAGGAAATAAGGAATCTGATGACCGCCAGTGAAGGCAATGGTTCCCCAGCCAGCCAGCCACTCAAATACTTTCGGACCGAAGTCACGTGCCGGGTTAAGGGCAAAGCCGGTCAGGGGACCCATAGAGCCGCCAATAACGGCAACCAGAAGGCCAATCAACAGCGGTGCCATCGGGCCACGCGGTACGCCATTGCCATCATCGGTCAGGGCCATAATCACGGACATCAAGACAGCAGTGATCACCATCTCTACCAGGAAGGCCTGACCTACGCCAATCTGTGGATTAGGGTAGGTAGAAAAAATGCCCGCCAGGCTCAGGCTTTCAACTGAACCTCGTACCATGTTATGACTTTGTTCGAAATTGATAAACAAGCTGTAGTAAAGTCCGTAAACCAGCGCCGCGCCACAGAAGGCACCTGCAACCTGAGACAGGATATAAGGCAATACCTTACGACCTTCGAAATTCGCGAAAAGGCAGAGTGCGACAGTAACGGCGGGGTTGAGATGGGCACCTGACACACCTGCGCTGAGATAAACCGCCATAGAAACGGCCAGCCCCCAGATGATACAGATTTCCCATTGGCCAAACGTGGCACCAGCCAGCTTAAGCGCGGCAACGCAACCCGCGCCAAAAAACAGGATCAAACCGGTACCCAGAAATTCGGCAATACACTGACCTTTGAGTGTGGTTGTAGTCTGACTCATGATAGTTGTTCCTGAAGCGAGGTTAAATTTTATCAGTTTTTGTTCTCATTCCTTGAGGCGCCCATCTTTAATGTAGGGCTGATGTTAATTTATCGTTAACGAGCATAAACGAGAAATAGCGAAATCGATTTTTGTGTGGTCTGTCAAAAAAATGCGCGTTTTCGCGTGTTTTGGTTTTCCTTAAGCGCCATTCAGGCCGTTTTCAGCAGCGTTATTCCGGCTTCGCTAAGCAAACGTACGGAAAAGGAACATTTTAGGGATAGGCTGAAAAATGTTACTGACGGCGGTCTGCAGGCCCGCGTTGCTGGACTTGCGTGATGAGGCTACATACAATCGGGACAACGTTGCTGGTAAACGCCTTTTGTGCGAAAGCTGGCATCATCAACGCCTTGCAGGATTTTAGGAGAGGTCAGAAAGATGTCATTTGAAGTGTTTGAGAAACTGGAAGCAAAAGTACAGCAGGCGATTGATACTATCACCTTGCTGCAGATGGAAATTGAAGAGCTGAAAGAGCAGAACAACAACCTGCGTAACGACGCGCAGAATGCTGCTGGCAACCATGAAGCACTGGTGCGCGAAAATCAGCATCTGAAAGAGGAGCAGCATGTCTGGCAAGAACGCCTGCGTGCGCTGTTGGGAAAAATGGAAGAGGTATAAGCCTCAACTAATGCGAAAAACGGGTGCTAAGCACCCGTTTTCGTTTGCCGACATTATTCTATGTCGAGCGGATCTTCCGATAAAATCATACCGGTATTATCGGCATAGAGATGGTCGCCTGAGAAGAAGGTGACGCCACCAAAATTGACGCGCACATCGCTTTCGCCAATGCCTTCACCTGCAGCGCCTGCCGGAATAGCGGCGATAGCCTGAATGCCAATCTCCAGCTCTTCCAGCTCGTCCACCTGACGCACTGAACCGTAAACCACGATGCCTTCCCACTCGTTTTGCGTCGCCAGCCGGGCAAGTTGTGCGTCCACTAAGGCGCGGCGTACCGAACCACCGCCATCAATCAGCAACACGCGGCCCCGACCGTTTTCTTCCAACAGATCGTAAAGCAGACCGTTGTCTTCAAAACATTTCACTGTGGTTATCTGACCGCCGAATGAGGTCCGCCCACCGAAATTTGAAAAAAGCGGTTCAACAACATTCACGTCTTCGTGGTAGATGTCGCAGAGTTCAGAAGTATCGTATTTCATAAGGGTTTCGTCTGTTTGCCACAGGAGCGCTAAGTATATCGCTTTATGTCAATTGTTGGCAAAATCATCAGCTTTAAAAGACCTGTATTGCATCAAGCGCATGCAGAAAAAAGCCCAACCAAACGGGCTGGGCCTTGATACAACACATGGACAGGCGAGCGTTACAGAATAAAGCGGCTCAAATCTTCATCTGCCACCAGTTCATCCAGATGCTTTCCGACGTACTCTGCGTCGATGGTGACGGATTCGCCGCTACGATCGCTGGCGTCATAGGAGACGTCTTCCATCAAGCGTTCCAGCACGGTATGTAAACGACGTGCACCGATATTCTCGGTGGTTTCGTTTACCTGCCATGCCGCTTCGGCGATACGGCGGATACCGTCATCCGTGAAATGGATACTCACGCCTTCGGTATTCATCAGTGCTTTGTACTGTACCGTAACCGAGGCATTAGGTTCGGTCAGGATGCGTTCGAAATCATTAACCGTCAACGCCTGGAGTTCAACACGGATCGGTAAACGGCCTTGCAGCTCAGGAATCAAATCTGACGGGCTGGCAACCTGGAACGCACCCGACGCGATAAACAGGATATGGTCAGTTTTGACCATGCCGTGCTTGGTCGATACGGTACAGCCTTCCACTAGTGGCAAAAGATCGCGCTGTACACCTTCACGAGATACATCCGGGCCGCCCGCGTTTTGTCCGCCGCGCTTACAGATCTTGTCTATCTCATCAATGAAGACGATGCCGTGCTGTTCAACCGCGTCGATAGCATCCTGTTTCAGCTCTTCCGGGTTCACCAGCTTGGCGGCTTCTTCTTCGATCAGCAGCTTCAAGGCTTCTTTGATTTTCAGCTTCCGCGGCTTCTGTTTCTGACCGCCCAGATTCTGGAACATCGACTGCAACTGGCTGGTCATTTCTTCCATTCCCGGCGGTGCCATGATTTCAACGCCAGGACCGGTTGCAGCTAAGTCGATCTCGATTTCTTTGTCGTCGAGTTGGCCTTCACGCAGTTTTTTACGGAAAGCCTGACGAGCAGAAGAGGGCTCGCTGGCTTGTTCGGCTTGTCCCCAGTTGTTTTTAGCCGGTGGAATCAGCACATCAAGGATGCGTTCTTCCGCCATTTCTTCTGCACGGTATTTGTTCTTTTCGATAGCCTGGCTGCGCACCATTTTGATGGCGGAGTCAGTCAGGTCACGAATAATGGAATCAACTTCTTTACCCACGTAACCCACTTCAGTGAATTTCGTGGCCTCAACCTTGATAAACGGCGCGTTGGCCAGCTTCGCCAGACGACGGGCGATTTCGGTTTTACCGACACCGGTCGGGCCGATCATCAGAATATTTTTGGGTGTCACTTCGTGACGCAGCTCTTCGTCCAGCTGCATACGGCGCCAGCGGTTACGCAGGGCAATAGCCACGGCGCGCTTGGCGCTGTCCTGGCCAATAATAAAGCGGTTCAGCTCGCTGACGATTTCGCGTGGAGTCATCTCAGACATGTTTAGATCCTTACGACTTGGACGTTAATTCTTCAAAATTAACGTTGTGGTTGGTGTAGATGCAAATATCGCCAGCGATATTCAGCGATTTCTCAACGATGTCGCGTGCGCCTAAGTCAGAGTTTTCTAACAGCGCACGCGCAGCTGCCTGGGCGAAGGGACCGCCAGAACCGATAGCAATAAGGTCGTTTTCAGGCTGAATGACGTCACCGTTACCACTGATAATCAGTGATGCCGATTCGTCCGCCACTGCCAGCAGGGCTTCCAGACGGCGCAACATTCTGTCGGTGCGCCAGTCTTTGGCCAGCTCAACGGCGGCTTTCACCAAATGGCCCTGATGCATTTCAAGTTTGCGTTCGAAGAGTTCAAACAGGGTAAAGGCATCTGCGGTGCCGCCAGCAAAGCCGGCAATGACTTTATCGTTGTAAAGACGACGCACTTTTTTGACGTTGCCTTTCATTACGGTATTACCGAGCGTAGCCTGGCCATCACCGCCAATCACTACCTGGCCGTTGCGTCGAACACTTACTATTGTTGTCACGGGCAGACCCCTTTTACTGTCGGAAAAAAGCTCCGCGCCCAAGGCGCGGAGGATCATGCAGACAGATATGGGGTAGGTTTGACGGGTTTCAACCCCCAACGGCGAGCGGAATGCAGCCGGAATGTCCTGAAGCGCGCAGACGTTTTAGCGTGCTGTCTGCACTGGCGCGGTCTTTGAAGGGCCCTACCACGACACGATTCCATCCGCCGCCGGACGTCAGACGGCTTTCAAAACCTTCAAACGCCAGCGCAGCGCGCACCGATTCCGCCTGTTCTGTTCCCTTGAAAGAGCCACACTGCACCATCCAGCGCTGCGTAGCCGCTTTTTCAGCCGGTTTCGCTTTCGCGGTTTCCTGCGTTTTAGGCTGAGCGGCAGGTTCACGCGTGACAGGAGCAGGTTGTGTCTGTTGCACGTTCTGCGTGGGCTGTTGCTGACGCTGAGTATGCTGTTCCTGCAACGGCTGCTGACGCTGCTGCTGTACCTGCTGCTGGCGTTGTTGTTGCTGTTGTTGTACCTGCTGCTGGCGTTGCTGCTGCTGTTGAAGTTGCTGTTGTCGCTGGAGTTGCAGCGTTTGCTGACGTTGTGCAGGCGTCTGCTCGTTCCACGGCACTTCATTCAGTTGGGTGGGTTGCTGGCGCATATCCGCCTGCATTTGTTCAAGCAGCTGGCGTTGCTCATCGGTGAGCTGTGTATGTGACTGCACTTCGCCACCGGAGGTCGGTTCACTTGGCGTCGGTACAGTGACCTGGCGGTTTTCCAGCTCTTTTATGTACTTCCAGCGCTCTTCAGGCTTTGGCGGTAAGCCATTCCCGTTGGCTTTATGATCCGTAATAACCGGCACATCTTCTTTTTTATGATGCGCCAGGAACCATAAACCACCGGCAAAGGTCACTAATACAGCAACCGCCAGTACAATCATTATTTTAGAGGTGCCTGAACCGCTTTTTGTTTTTTTGCCACGGCTGGGGCTTTTTTTGCGACGCGTCCCTGTTGAACGCCCGCGGCCTACATAATCTTTTTGTGCCACTCTCGTCCTGATACCCTTGAAAATATGATGCCACGTAGGCGAATCCGTTGTTACTGCACGCCCGGCAAGGAGCCCGCCATGTTACTTAAGGGCTGGAACTTTGACCAGCAATGATAGCCTTAAGAATCCCCTGAAAATAGCGGAACATTTTACTTATCACTCATCCTTTTTTGCCAATGTTGTGCTACCACGGACCACCAGTTCAGCATCCAGCAATGTCGAACCATTGTGAACGCCATGACCCTGTAATTCATTCAGTAACAGCCGTACGGCTTCACGACCAATTTCAAAACACGGTTGTTTCACCGTGGTGAGCGGTGGCTCGCAGTAGCGCGACAGTTCAATATCATCAAAACCTACTACCGACAGGTCTTCGGGCACGCGCAGGCCCATGCGTTTTGCCTGACTGATAGCGCCGATGGCCATGATATCGCTATGACAAAACAGGGCGCGCGGCGGTTGCGGTAAAGCCAGCAGCTGATTCATGGCGGCAACACCCGATTCAAAGGTGAAGTCGCCTCGGACGATATAAGTCGGTTCCACGCTGATCCCACTACGGCGTAACGCCTGTACATAGCCCTGCAGGCGATACTGACAGAGCGCAACGTCTTCCGGGCCGGTCAGACAGGCAATACGTTTATGACCAAGCTGTAGCAGATGATTGACTGCTACAAACGAGGCCGTCAGGTTGTCGATATTGACTGTTGGCAATGACATTTCGGGCGCAAATTCAATCGCCATCACCATCGGCGGGAGATTGCGCTGTTCATCAGGACTTACATCGAAAGGTAACTGCGCGCCGAGCAGCACAATGCCGTCGATCTGACGAGTCAGCATCAGGTTTAAAAACGTCCATTCCTGCGGTTTTTGATGAGCACAGTCGCCGATAAGCACCAGATAGCCGGCCTTCGACGCGGCTATCTCGACGCCCCGAATAATTTCACTAAAAAAGGGATCGCAGATGTTGGGGACGATCAGCAGAATAGTTTGTGTGTCGTTGCGTCGGGCATTGCGGGTTACACTCTGAGCGGTGTAACCGACGGCAGCGACGGCCTGTTCGACTTTCTGACGCGTCGCCGAAGAGACTTTTTCCGGATTCATTAGCGCACGCGACACGGTGGCGGTCGAGACGCCGGCTTTTTCTGCGACGTCTTTCATCGTGGCGGCGGCCGACGGTTGATTCTGATCCAACACATGCTCCTGATGCGTAATCGCGCATTCAACGTTCGTATCGTCTGATGTGAAAACAAGCCTGGCACTATTGTTATCGATTGGGCGGCAGGGCCGTTACTTAATTTGCATAAAAATTGTGACTTATGCGACGTATTTCGATCCCTCTCACAACCTCACCGGACTCAGCTTTCGGTCGGATCAACATCCAGCGTCCACTTTACCTTGCGCGATGCAGGTAACGTACTTATCAGCGGTAACGAACTGCTCAACAGCTGTTGCAGGCGTTTCCGGGACGGATGTTGTACCAGTAACTGCCAACGCCAGCGGCCACTTCGCTTAGGTTGCAGCGCAGGCAGCGGCCCCATGAACCACATTGACGCGTCTTTAAGCGGGCTGGATTCCAGCATATTGCGTAGCTGTTGCAGAAATTCTGCAGCCTGATGATTATCTAAATCTTCTGCACGGAACAGGGCATGATGCGTCCACGGTGGTAAAAATACCGACTGACGTTCCAGCAGGGTTTGTTGTGCGAAAGCGAAGTAACCCTTGTGAAGCAGGGTTTGCAGAAGCGGGTGCTCAGGATGGTGAGTTTGCAGCAAGACCTCGCCCTGCTTACCGGCTCGCCCTGCGCGGCCGGCAACCTGAGTATAGAGCTGAGCGAAGCGTTCCGCGGCCCGGAAGTCAGCGGAAAACAGTGCACCATCCACGTCCAGAAGCGACACCAGGGTGACATCAGGAAAATGATGCCCTTTTGCCAGCATCTGCGTCCCCACGAGAATACGCGCGCCACCGCGATGCACATCGGCCAGGTGCTGTTCGAGCGCACCTTTACGGCTGGTGGTATCACGATCGATACGCGAAACCGGCACGCCGGGGAATAATGTTCCCAATTGTTGCTCAAGCTGTTCTGTCCCGACGCCCACGGGGAGTAAATGGGTGGAACCACATTGTGGGCACTGATTGGGCAACGGCCGCTGGCTGTCGCAATGGTGGCAGCGCAGTTGGCGATGATGCTGATGCAGGGTGTAATAGCGATCGCAGCGTTGGCACTCAGCAATCCAGCCGCAATCGTGGCAGAGCAGCGCTGGTGAAAAACCACGGCGGTTAAGAAACAGCAAGACCTGGTTATCTGCTTTCAGGTGTTGACGCATTTTAGCGATCAAGGCAGGCGCGAGGCCGCCGACCAGTTGTGCGCCTTTCAAATCGATAAGCTGCTGCAGAGCGGGTTTGGCATTACCGGCGCGTTTCATCAGGTCAAGCTGACGGTATTTCCCGTTACGAACGTTATGCAGCGTTTCCAGCGCCGGTGTGGCGGAACCCATGATAATAGGAATATTTTCTTCATGGGCGCGGAACACGGCCAGATCGCGTGCCTGATAGCGCCAGCCTTCCTGCTGTTTGTAAGAGCTGTCGTGCTCTTCATCAATAATGATCACGCCCGGACGTGCCATCGGTGTAAACAGGGCTGAACGTGTGCCAATGATGATGGCATTTTCGCCCCTGCGCGCCCGCAACCATACAGAAAGGCGCTCGCTGTCATTCAGGGCGGAATGCAGCACATCCACCGGGGCATCAAAACGCTCGCGGAAACGGGCAATCGTTTGTGGCGTCAACCCAATCTCCGGTACCAGCACCAACGCCTGCCTGCCTCTGGCCAGCACGTTTTCCAGTACGCTGAGATACACTTCGGTCTTACCTGAACCGGTAATCCCTGCCAGCAGCCAGGCCGCATAGTGTTCATCTTCACTTCGCATCGCGCCGACCGCCGTCGCCTGATCGGTGTTCAGCCGAAGACGTTCACCTTTAACGGCAAAGCTGCTGCGCCAGTCATGCATCTGTGGCTGATGCTCATGCAGTTCACACAATCCTTTGGCGCGCAGTGCCTGCATGGCAGCATCGGTAAGGTCATGCTCACTCACTTCGTGGCGATAAAGCGGCTGCTGTCTGAGCGTTGCAAGCCCTTGCTGTTGTTTAGGCGCCCGCTTAAGGCTTTCCGGCGCGGTGGCGCGGCCCTGCTCGGTAATTTCCCAGCGCCATAAAGGATTATCCTGAGCGGGTTTACCTTGCCTCAGCAGCACCGGTATGGCATGGCTCAGTACCTCGCCGAGAGGCGAATGATAGTAGTTCGCGGCCCAGTGAAGAATCCGCCACAGTGAGGGCGGAAATAGCGATTCGCTGTCCAGTACGGCAATGACCTGCTTGAGCTGTGCTGCCGGCAGGTCGCTTTTGTCAGGTAACGCGACCACAATGCCGGTCATTTTTCGGTTGCCAAAAGGCACGATCACCCGACCACCGATGACTGGCTGCACGCCGTCAGGAGGCAGATAGTCAAACAGGCGAGGAAGGGGAACGGGCAGGGCAACCTGAACAACGGGCATAGCAATCTCTTTCCGGTTCATCTAGCAGGGCGGTTAGTGTACACGCTGGCACGCGCGGGGTGTATCTCAGGTGACATTTGCAGCATCAAACATTAGCCTGTATAATATGCCGCCTTCGGTAAGAAAGACCTTGCCGGAGTACACCATTAATGTTCAATCGCGTGTGGTGCTGCGCAGGTTCAAATCCTGGCGCGGAGAGCGACACGGCCTTATATGAGGTTTCCCATGAAACAAGGTATTCACCCAAAATACGAAGCA
Source organism: Pantoea sp. SJZ147 (assembly GCF_007828605.1). NCBI lineage: Bacteria > Pseudomonadati > Pseudomonadota > Gammaproteobacteria > Enterobacterales > Erwiniaceae > Pantoea > Pantoea sp. SJZ147. The sequence goes on along the minus strand of NZ_VIVB01000018.1, from coordinate 22,903 downwards.
GTTACCATCAACTGTACTTGCGGCAACGTGATTCACACTCGCTCTACGCTGACTCACGAACTGAACCTGGACGTTTGTGGTAAGTGCCACCCGTTCTACACCGGTAAGCAGCGTGAAGTTGCCACTGGTGGCCGCGTTGACCGCTTCAACAAGCGTTTCAGCGTGCCAGGCACCAAAAAATAAGAAACGGCATTCGAACATCTGTTCGGCGGCAAGAAAAACCCAGCTCAGGCTGGGTTTTTTTATGTCTGAAAATCAGTATTCCCAGGTATCCGGGTCGATGCCCATGTCGCGCATGATTTTTTTCGCAGCTTCCGGTATTTCATCGTTACGTTCTTTACGAAGATCGACATCATTGGGTAACGGTTGCCCGGTAAAAGCATGCAAGAAGGCTTCGCACAGGAGTTCACTGTTCGTTGCGTGACGCAGGTTATTGACCTGACGACGTGTGCGTTCGTCAGTCAGAATTTTCAGCACGCTTAACGGAATTGACACCGTAATTTTTTTAACCTGTTCGCTCTTTTTGCCGTGCTCAGCGTACGGGCTGATATATTCGCCGTTCCATTCAGCCATGGGATACCTTAATCAATAAATGTTAAAAGTTACGAAATCAGCCGATTATGCCTGATTTTCTTCTACCTGACCCCTTCTCTGGCGGGTTTCTTCGTTCAACTTCTACGACAAATGTGGTTGAACGCCAGGTATGGGCGCATAATTTTAGCGGTTATTGCGACGATGCTCAATCTATACGCAAAGACATTTGGATGTCCAGATGTATTGACGTCTAAAAGCAAGGTGATATCCTGTCGTCAGATTATTTCACATTTCAGGAACAGTTAGCCCTATGACGCGTAAACAGGCAACCATCGCAGTGCGCAGCGGTTTGAATGACGACGAGCAATACGGCTGCGTTGTCCCGCCCATCCACCTTTCCAGCACCTATAACTTTCATGACTTCAATGAACCTCGTGCCCATGATTATTCCCGGCGCGGTAACCCAACGCGCGATGTGGTGCAACGCGCGCTGGCAGAACTGGAAGGCGGAGCGGGGGCGGTACTCACCAATACCGGCATGTCGGCCATTCATCTGGTCACCACGGTGTTCCTGAAGCCAGGCGATCTGCTGGTTGCGCCACACGATTGCTATGGTGGCAGCTATCGTCTGTTCGACAGTCTGAGCAAACGCGGTGCCTACCGGGTGAAATTTGTCGATCAAGGCGATAAAGCCGCACTGCAGGCGGCGCTGGACGAGAAACCTAAACTGGTGCTGATTGAAAGTCCCAGCAATCCTTTGTTGCGCGTCGTTGATATTGCCTCGATTTGCGAAGCTGCGCAGGCTGCGGGTGCCGTCAGCGTCGTGGATAACACCTTTATGAGCCCGGCCCTGCAAAATCCGCTGGCACTGGGTGCCGATCTGGTGATTCACTCCTGCACTAAATACTTAAATGGTCATTCCGATGTGGTGGCCGGTGCCGTGATTGCCAAAGATCCGCAGGTGGCGACCGATTTAGCCTGGTGGGCAAATAACATTGGCGTCACCGGTTCCGCCTTTGACAGCTATCTGCTGTTGCGCGGAATGCGCACCCTGGGGCCGCGTATGGCAGCCGCGCAGCGTAATGCGTTAGCCATTGTTGATTATCTCAAGCAACAGCCACTGGTGAAAAAGTTGTATCATCCGTCACTGCCGGAAAACGCGGGCCATGAATTCGCTGCGCGTCAGCAGCGCGGATTCGGTGCCATGCTCAGCTTTGAGCTGAAGGGTGACGAAGCCCGCTTGCGCCGTTTTCTTAAAGCACTTGAGTTGTTTACGCTGGCGGAATCGCTGGGTGGCGTTGAGAGCTTAATTTCACATACTGCGACCATGACGCATGCAGGCATGTCTGCAGAGGCCCGTGCCGCAGCAGGTATCTCTGAAACCTTGCTCCGTATTTCAGTAGGTATTGAAGACCACGACGATTTAATTGCCGATTTGGATAATGCATTCCGGATCGCAGCCGAGGATTGATCATGACGATTTCAGCAGGCGCAGGAACGCCAAACAACAGACAGCTCCACAAGTTTGGTGGCAGCAGCCTTGCAGATGCACGCTGCTATCAGCGTGTTGCCAGCATCATGGCGGATTACAGCCAGCCTGGCGATATGATGGTGGTATCGGCCGCAGGGTCGACGACCAATCAGCTGATTAGCTGGCTGAAACTGAGCCAAAGTGACCGCCTGTCCGCACATCAGGTGCAGCAGACATTACGTCGCTATCAGAGTGAGCTAATCAGTGCACTGTTGCCTGCTGAAATAGCCGAGCCGTTAATTACCGCCTTTATTCGCGATCTCGAAAAACTGGCCGCGCTACTGGATGGTGACATCACAGAAGCGGTTTATGCGGAAGTGGTTGGGCATGGTGAAATCTGGTCGGCACGTTTAATGTCAGCGGTGCTGAACCAGCAGGATCTCCATGCCTGCTGGCTGGACGCGCGCGATTTTCTGCGGGCGGAACGTGCCGCGCAGCCTCAGGTGGACGAAGGTAAATCCTGGCCATTGTTACAAACGCTGCTGGCCCAGCATCCGCATAAACGCATTGTGGTGACCGGTTTTATCAGCGGCAACGATGCCGGTGAAACGGTCCTGCTGGGGCGCAACGGGTCTGACTATTCAGCCACTCAAATTGGTGCGCTGGCGGGCGTGGGACGTGTCACTATCTGGAGTGATGTGGCGGGCGTTTACAGCGCCGATCCACGCAAAGTCTCTGATGCCTGTCTGCTGCCGCTGCTGCGTCTGGATGAGGCCAGTGAGCTGGCGCGCCTTGCCGCGCCAGTGCTGCACACCCGCACCTTACAACCGGTTTCGGGCAGTGATATTGATTTGCAACTGCGCTGTAGCTATCAGCCTGAGCAAGGCTCAACCCGCATCGAGCGCGTCCTTGCGTCCGGCACGGGTGCCCGCATTGTCACCAGTCACGACGATGTGTGCCTGGTTGAGATCCAGCTTCCCGGGCAGCACGATTTTGCTCTCTTCAAAAAAGAGATCGATCAACTCCTGACGCGCGCGCAGATGCGACCGCTGGCGATGGGCATCCATCCTGACCGTCAATTGCTGCAACTTTGCTACACCTCTGAAGTGGTAAACAGTGCCTTTGCCCTGTTGCAGGATGCAGGCTTGCCCGGACATTTGCAGTTACGCGAGGGTTTAGCGTTGGTCGCCCTGGTCGGAGCTGGCGTTACCCGCAATCCGTTGCACACGCACCGTTTCTGGCAGCAGTTGAAAGATCAGCCAGTGGAATTCATCAGCCAGTCGCCGGAGCACATCAGCGTGGTTGCGGTGCTGCGCGTTGGCCCCACTCAGCATCTCATTCAGGGGCTACACAGCTCGCTGTTTCGTGCGGAAAAACGCATTGGCCTGATGCTGTTCGGCAAGGGCAATATCGGTTCACGCTGGCTGGAGTTGTTTGCCCGTGAGCAGGAAACGTTGTCGGCACGCACCGGTTTTGAGTTTGTGCTGGCAGGTGTCGTGGACAGTCAACGCAGCCTGCTGAGCTATGACGGTCTGGATGCCAGCCGTGCACTGGCCTTCTTTGACGATGAAGCCGAAGCGCGCGATGAAGAATCGCTGTTTCTGTGGATGCGGGCCCATCCGTACGATGACCTGGTGGTACTGGATGTGACGGCCAGTCAGCCGCTGGCACTGCAGTACCTGGATTTTGCCAGCCATGGGTTTCATGTGATCAGCGCGAATAAGGTGGCGGGCGCATCGGATACGCAAACCTGGCGTGAGATTCGGGATGCCTTTGAAAAAACCGGTCGTCACTGGTTGTATAACGCCACCGTGGGAGCCGGGCTGCCGATAAACCATACGGTGCGCGATTTGCGTGAAAGCGGCGACACCATTCTGTCGATTAGCGGCATTTTCTCCGGCACCCTGTCCTGGCTGTTTTTACAGTTTGATGGCACTGTACCGTTCACCGAGCTGGTGGATCAGGCGTGGCAGCAGGGATTAACAGAGCCGGACCCGCGCGTCGATCTGTCGGGTCAGGACGTGATGCGTAAACTGGTTATTCTGGCCCGTGAGGCCGGGTATAACATCGAGCCGGATCAGGTGCGCGTCGAATCGCTGGTCCCACAGAATTGCGAAGGTGAATCAGTCGATCACTTTTTCGAGAATGCGGATGAGCTGAACGAACAGATGCTGCAACGGTTTGAAGCCGCGCAGGAAATGGGGCTGGTTCTGCGTTACGTGGCGCGGTTTGATGCCAACGGCAAAGCACGGGTGGGCGTCGAAGCGGTGCGCCTGGAGCATCCGCTGGCTGCATTACTGCCCTGCGATAATGTGTTTGCCATCGACAGCCGCTGGTACCGCGATAACCCGTTGGTGATTCGCGGGCCTGGTGCGGGCCGTGATGTCACTGCCGGCGCTATCCAGTCTGATATTAATCGCCTCGCACACCTGCTCTGACCCCACTTTTCTTCAGGCGCTTCGGCGCCTGTCCTGCAATGAATCCTCCTACATGAAGCCTTTTCACGTTGCGTGAAGATTTGTCACCTGCAGTGATGATTTATATGTTGACGCTAATGCGGGAATCGTTCATTTTGAATGTCTGGACGTCTAAACGTATAGATGTGTTCGGGTGAATAGTTAACCGATGTGGTCGGAGGTAGCAGGATGAGTTTCTTTCATGCCAATCAGCGCGAGGCACTCAATCAGAGCCTGGCAGAGCTAAATGGTCGGATTAATGTCTCTTTTGAGTTTTTTCCGCCACGTACCAGCGAAATGGAAGAAACGCTGTGGAACTCCATCCATCGCCTGAGCAGCCTGAAACCCAAATTTGTCTCCGTGACCTATGGTGCGAACTCGGGTGAGCGCGACCGCACGCACAGCATTATCAAAGGCATTAAAGATCGTACCGGCCTGGAAGCGGCACCGCATCTGACCTGTGTTGATGCCAGCCGCGATGAGCTACATGATATTGCTCAGGATTACTGGAACAACGGCATTCGCCATATTGTCGCGCTGCGTGGTGATCTGCCTCCGGGCAGCGGCAAGCCGGACATGTATGGCTCCGATCTGGTGTCTCTGCTCAAAGACGTGGGGGAGTTTGATATATCCGTTGCAGCCTACCCGGAAGTCCATCCGGAAGCGAAGAGTGCACAGGCCGACCTGATCAACCTGAAACGCAAAATCGATGCTGGCGCCAACCGTGCCATCACCCAGTTCTTTTTTGATGTTGAAAGCTACCTGCGTTTTCGTGACCGCTGTGTTTCCACTGGTATTGATGTCGAGATTGTGCCGGGCATTCTGCCCGTCTCTAACTTCAAACAATTGCAGCGCTTCGCCACCATGACTAACGTGCGTGTGCCGGGCTGGATGAATGCGATGTTTGAAGGGCTGGATGACGATCCTGAAACGCGCAAAATGGTGGGGGCGAATATCGCCATGGACATGGTGAAAATTCTGTCACGCGAAGGCGTAAAAGATTTCCATTTCTATACTCTCAACCGGGCAGAAATGAGCTATGCCATATGTCATACGTTAGGTGTGCGTCCTACACTGGCCGCATAGGGCGGATGAACGGGGCAGTTAAACGTTGCGTATTGATGATATAAGGCAGGGCGGTCTTCACCGCCCTGCCTATTGTGCTTAACCCGTATTACGCATACCCGCCGCGACGCCGGCAATGGTCACCATTAACGCCTGCTCGACGCGTGCATCGGGCTCATCGCCGCGCCCTTCCTGCGCACGTGAACGGTGTAGCAGCTCAGCCTGCAGCACGTTGAGGGGATCGGTATACACGTTGCGCAGGGCAATGGATTCGGCAATCCACGGCTGATCCGCCATCAGGTGGGAATCGTTAGCGATGGTGAGTACCGCTTTAATATCCGCATCTAACTGTTCACGTAGCTGTTTACCCAGCGGCCACAGCGATTTATCCACCAGGCGCTGATCGTAATATTCCGCCAGCCACAGGTCGGCTTTGGAGAACACCATTTCCAGCATACCGAGACGGGTGGAGAAAAACGGCCAGTCGCGGCACATCGCTTCCAGCTGATCCTGATGACCTGCCAGCATTGCCTGCTGCAGTGCAGCACCCGCACCCAGCCATGCCGGGAGCATCAGACGGTTTTGTGTCCAGGCGAAGATCCACGGGATGGCGCGCAGAGATTCCACACCGCCGGTAGGGCGGCGTTTGGCCGGGCGTGAACCCAGGGGCAGCTTGCCCAGTTCCTGCTCTGGCGTCGCTGAACGGAAGTAGGGCACGAAGTCGGGATTTTCGCGCACATAGCCCCGGTACATGGCACAGGAATCGGCGGAAAGCTGATTCATAATGCTACGCCACTCCGGTTTAGGTTCCGGTGGTGGCATCAGGTTAGCTTCCAGTATCGCACCGGTATAGAGCGACAGGCTGGCGATGGTCACTTCCGGCAGGCCGTACTTAAAGCGAATCATTTCGCCCTGCTCGGTAACGCGCAGGCCGCCTTTCAGGCTGCCTGGCGGTTGAGACAGCAGCGCAGCATGTGCCGGCGCGCCACCGCGACCAATAGTGCCGCCACGTCCGTGGAACAGCGTCAGGGAAACCCCGGCTTTCTCACAGGTTTTAATCAGCGCGTCCTGCGCCTGGTACTGTGCCCAACTGGCGGCCATCACCCCGGCATCTTTTGCTGAGTCTGAATAGCCAATCATGACCATCTGTTTGCCCTGGATAAAACCGCGATACCAGTCAATGTTAAGCAGCTTGCTCATCACGTCATTGGCATTATTCAGGTCATCAAGCGTTTCGAACAGCGGGGCGACCGGCATCGCAAAAGGAATGCCGGCTTCTTTCAGTAACAGATGCACTGCCAGCACGTCTGACGGCGTTTTGGCCATCGAAATCACATAGGCAGCGATAGAACCCTGCGGTGCTTCGGCGACGACTTTGCAGGTTTCCAGCACTTCGCGGGTTTCATCACTGGGTTCCCAGCTACGCGGCAGCAACGGGCGTTTAGAGTTCAGCTCACGGATAAGAAATGCCTGCTTGTCGGCTTCTGACCAGCTTTCATAATCTCCCAGCCCCAGATAGCGGGTAATTTCCGCAATCGCTTCGGTATGACGGGTGCTTTCCTGACGAACGTCCATACGGACCAGCGGCACACCAAAGCATTTCACCCGGCGCAGCGTATCCAGCAGCTGACCGTTGGCAATGATGCTCATGCCACACTGCTGCAGGGACTGATAGATCGCGTACAGTGGCTCCCAAAGCTGAGCGTTAGAAACCAGTAAGTCAGCAGGGCGCGGTAAACGTTCACCTTTGAGGCGACGCTCAAGGTAAGCCTGTGTGGTCATCAACTGGCTACGCAGACGCTTTAAAATCACCCGATAAGGTTCCAGTGCTTCGGGATCGCCACTGAGATCGGCCACTTCCTGACTGCATTCGGACATCGACAGTTCTGAAATTAAGACACCAATGTCACGCAGGAACAGGTCAGTGGCTTTCCAGCGGCTGAGCTGCATCACATGGCGGGTAATGGATGCGGTAACATTTGGGTTGCCGTCACGGTCACCGCCCATCCAGGAGGTGAACTGCACTGGCACGAAATCCACCGGCAGCTTAATGCCAAATGTCTCTTCGACCTGCTCATTCAGCTCACGTAAAAACGCAGGTACGCCTTCCCACAGGCTGTTTTCAACCACGGCAAAGCCCCATTTGGCTTCATCCACGGGCGTTGGGCGATATTTACGGATCTCATCCGTATGCCAGGCCTGAGCAACCAACTGGCGCAGGCGGCGCATAATCTGGTTACGTTCGTAATCAGAAATATCGCTGTGGTCGAGTTGTTCAAGACAGCTGTTTACCTCACCCAGTTTATGAATCAGCGTACGACGGGTGATTTCGGTGGGATGGGCGGTCAGCACCAACTCCAGTGACAGGGATTCAATCGCAGCGTGAATGGCACTTTCACTGAGATTGTTTTGTTTGAGTGTTTCAAAGGTCTTTTTCAACAGTTCGGGATGGTTCGCGCCGTCGCCGCTGCGGGAAATGGTTTGATACTGCTCCGCCACGTTAGTGAGGTTAAGGAACTGACTGAATGCACGTGCCACGGGCAATAACTCGTCGTTTGACAGGTTTTGCAGTGTGTTCAGCAACTCCTTACGATGAGTGTCATTGCCTGCACGGGATGATTTAGAGAGCTTACGGATGGTTTCCACCTGGTCCAGGATATTCTCTCCCAGCGCATCCTTGATCGTATCCCCGAGCAGTTTGCCGAGCATACTGACATTACTTCGCATTGCGGAATATTGTTCGTTCATGTGACCCTGACACCCTTATCGTCTTGATAAACCTCTATACCCGGCCTTTTCAGGCAGCACAAAAGCCAGCAACGTTGTCCTCTCGGCTCTGACCGAGGTTCTTCAGTTGCTGCCTGTCGCAAGCTGAATAAAGTGGGATGATTGCCCTGCGGGTATAACATCGTCTTTTATCTAGCCACGTAATCTTCCGTTCGTCAATTGACTTAAAGTGAAGGAAACGTGCAGCTAACTGCCGGAAATTCATGGAATTTGATGGGGGAGAAGTGGGATAAGTTATTCTTATTATTAAATCCCGCAGAATGGCGGGGCATTTTGCTGTTAATTCAGTGAAATGCCCCGATTGATGACAATTAGTGACAGAAATGCTGCACAACCTGGCTTATCAGTGCGCGTGTTGGCTTAATAAATGCGGTATCGATAAATTCATCTGGCTGATGGGCCTGATTGATCGAACCCGGGCCCAGCACCAGCGTCGGACAGAGTTGCTGAATAAAAGGCGCTTCGGTGCAGTAATTGACCACTTCCGTCTGGATACCCAGCAGTGTTTCGACGACCTTGACCAGTTTATGGTCAGTAGGGCACTCGTAGCCGGGGATCGGTGGATGCAGCTCTTCAATGGTAATCCGTCCCGGCCAGCGTTCGCTAACGGGAGCCAGTGCCTCATTTAACAGGCCGTCGAGATCGCTCAGGGTCAGTCCCGGTAGCGGTCGTATATCCATATGCAACTCGCAGCAGGCACAAATACGGTTTGCCGCATCGCCGCCGTGAATATGACCAAAGTTCATGGTTGGGTAGGGGATCGCAAAGCCATCGTGGTGATAACGTGATTTGAGCGTATTACGCAACTGCATAAGTTCGGTGATCGACTCATGCATCAGCTCAATGGCATTGACGCCGCGTCCGGGATCGCTCGAATGGCCTGATTGCCCCTGAATACGAATCGCATTGGAAATGTGGCCTTTGTGCGCCCGTACCGGTTTCAGTGAGGTCGGCTCGCCAATGATGGCGCAGTCGGGACGAAGCTGTGTGGATTCTGCAAAGTATTTTGCGCCCGCCATCGTCGTTTCTTCATCTGCGGTCGCCAAAATATAGAGCGGCTTACTCAGGGTTGTCACATCCACATCACGGAGTGTGTCCAGAATAAACGCAAAGAAGCCTTTCATATCGGCGGTGCCCAGACCGTACAGCTTATTGTCGTGCTCGGTCAGGGTAAAAGGATCGCGGGTCCAGCGACCATCATCAAACGGAACCGTATCGGTATGTCCGGCAAGCAGCAGGCCGCCCGCACCGCTTCCCGTACGGGCCAGCATATTAAATTTATGACGCGTTCCCGGTACGGGCTGCACGTCCACAGTAAAACCCAGGTCGCGGAACCAGCCCGCCAGTAAATTGATTAAAGTTTCATTGCTCTGATCGAGCGCGGCATCGGTTGCGCTGATTGACGGCGTTGCGATCAACTGGCGGTATAGTTCGATAAAAGGCGGTAATTTTGTCTTCACTGTTGACGGTCCTTGAGTTAGGATGTATCAATATTCATGCATTAATAGTGAATAAAAATACATTAACGTCGTGTGCATGTGAACCTTAAATCGCTGCAAACGACATCGTGGGCAACGGGGCAAGGCCGCGACCCGGAACGTGTGACTGTAATAAAGGTATACAGCCTGATGTTGAATACGCTGATCGTTGGTGCCAGTGGTTATGCTGGCGTAGAGCTTGCCACCTTCCTTAATCGCCATCCACATATCAACATAACCGCTTTGGCGGTGTCTGCGCAAAGTCCCGATGCGGGTAAGCGCCTGTCTGATCTTCATCCACAGCTGAAAGGCGTGGTGGATTTGCCACTGCAGCCGTTGAGCAATGCCGCCGAATGGGCAGACAAAGTGGATGTGGTGTTTCTGGCGACCGCCCACGAAGTCAGTCACGATCTGGCCCCTGAATTTCTCAAAGCTGGCTGTGTGGTGTTCGATCTGTCAGGCGCGTTTCGCGTCAACGATGGCGATTTTTACACGCAGTTTTATGGCTTCACTCACCAGCATGGTGACTGGCTGGATAAAGCCGTTTACGGCCTTGCAGAGTTCCAGCAGGAAAAAATCAAAGAAGCCCAACTGGTGGCCGTGCCGGGCTGCTACCCAACCGCCTCCCAGCTGGCGCTGAAGCCCGTGTTAGATGCGGGTTTGCTGAATGACGCGCAGTGGCCGGTGATTAACGCCACCAGCGGCGTGAGTGGTGCGGGACGTAAAGCCAACATCGGCACAAGCTTCTGCGAAGTCAGCCTGCAACCTTACGGTATTTTTAATCATCGTCATTATCCTGAAATTGTGGCGCACCTGGGCACACCGGTGATTTTCACGCCGCATTTGGGCAGTTTCCCGCGTGGGATTCTGGCGACGGTCACCTGCCGTTTGAAGGCTGGTGTAAGCCGTGATGATGTGGCTGAAGCTTTTCACAATGCCTACCACGATAAGCCGCTGGTACGCGTTTACGAACAGGGCGTGCCGGCACTGAAGGCAGTGGTCGGACTGCCGTACTGCGATATCGGTTTTGCCGTTCAGGGCGAACATCTGATTGTCGTGGCTGCAGAAGATAACCTGCTCAAAGGGGCGGCCTCCCAGGCGGTGCAGTGCCTTAATATTCGTTTCGGTTTCCCTGAAACGCAGTCACTGATTTAACGGACGAGTAAACCATGACCAATCCATTGATTATCAAGCTGGGCGGCGTGCTGTTAGACAGCGAAGAAGCGCTGGCCCGTTTATTTGACGCGCTGCTGGCCTATCGCTCAGCGCATCAGCGCCCACTGATCGTCGTTCATGGCGGCGGCTGCCTGGTCGATGAACTGATGAAAAAACTGGCGCTGCCAGTGCAAAAAAAGAACGGCTTACGCGTGACGCCTGCCGACCAGATTGACATCATTACCGGTGCGCTGGCGGGTACGGCAAACAAAACCCTGCTGGCATGGGCAAAAAAATATGGCATTCATGCGGTTGGCCTTTGCCTGGGTGATGCGGGCCTGGTGAATGTGACGCAACTGGATGAAGCGCTGGGCCATGTCGGTCATGCCACACCGGGTAATCCTGCGTTGGTCAACACGCTGCTGGCTGCGGGATATATGCCTGTTGTCAGCTCAATCGGCATCACCGATGACGGCCAGTTAATGAACGTCAATGCCGATCAGGCCGCAACGGCGCTGGCATCAACGCTGGGTGCTGATTTAGTCTTGTTATCGGATGTCAGTGGCATTCTTGACGGTAAAGGCCAGCGCATTGAAGAGATGACCGCTGACAAAGCAGAGCAGTTGATTGCGCAGGGCATCATTACCGATGGCATGATTGTGAAAGTGAACGCCGCGCTGGATGCTGCGCGCACGCTGGGCCGCCCGGTCGATATCGCCAGTTGGCGTCATGCCGAGCAACTGCCTGACCTTTTCAACGGTGTGTCCATTGGCACCCGGATTCTCGCTTAACGACTCAGATTCAAGGATTACGAAATGCAAACGCAAAACATCAAAAAAATCGTTCTGGCTTACTCTGGTGGTCTGGATACTTCCGCCATTATTCCATGGCTGAAAGAAAACTATGGCGGCTGTGAAGTGGTCGCGTTTGTGGCTGATATCGGTCAGGAACGTAGCGATCTGGAAGGCGTTGAGAAGAAAGCGCTGCAGTCGGGTGCATCAGAATGTCACGTTGTTGATCTGCGTGAAGAGTTTATCAGCGAGTACGTTTATCCGGTGCTGCAGACCGGTGCGCTGTATGAAGGAACTTACCTGCTGGGCACCTCAATGGCGCGTCCTATCATCGCTAAAGCGCAGGTTGAGCTGGCGCTGAAAGTAGGTGCGGACGCCCTGTGCCACGGTGCGACCGGTAAAGGCAATGACCAGGTCCGTTTTGAAACCACCTATACTGCACTGGCCCCCCAGTTGAAAGTCGTTGCGCCATGGCGTGAGTGGAACCTGCGTTCACGTGAAGCGCTGCTGGATTATCTGAAAGAACGCAATATCCCTACCACCGCCTCGCTGGAAAAAATCTACAGCCGTGATGAAAACGCCTGGCATATTTCTACCGAAGGTGGCGTGCTGGAAAGCCCGTCTAATGCACCAAACAAAGATTGCTGGGTCTGGACCGTTGATCCACTGGAAGCCCCCGATCAGCCAGAAGACGTGACCGTGACCGTTGAAAAAGGCCGCGTAGTCGCGGTGAACGGCGAGAAACTGAGTCCGTTCCAGTGCCTGGAAAAACTGAACGTGCTGGGCGCTAAACACGGTGTGGGCCGTATCGATATCGTTGAGAACCGTCTGGTGGGCATTAAATCACGCGGCTGTTACGAAACCCCGGGCGGCACCATTATGGTTAACGCGCTGCGTGCGGTTGAACAGCTGGTTCTGGATCGTGACAGCTTTAAATGGCGTGAGCAATTGGGCCATGAAATGTCGTATGTGGTTTACGATGGTCGCTGGTTTGCTCCGCTGCGTAAGTCTATTCAGGCGGCGGCAGAGTCGTTGGCAGAAGAGGTGAACGGCGAAGTGGTACTGCAACTCTACAAAGGCCAGGCTACCGCGACCCAGAAACGTTCAGCCAACAGCCTGTATTCTGAAGAGTTCGCGACCTTCGGCGAAGATGAAGTGTACGATCATCGTCATGCAGGCGGCTTTATCCGTCTGTTCTCGCTCTCTTCACGCATCCGCGCCCTGAACGAGCAGAAGAAGTAATAAGCAGGCGAGGATCGCCTCGCCTCTCGGTATGACATCAGGGGCGGCTATTATGCCGCCCCTGGTTTAACGACTTGAAGGAGATTCACATGGCACTTTGGGGTGGACGCTTTACCCAGGCAGCAGATCAACGTTTCAAACAGTTCAACGACTCGCTGCGCTTTGATTATCGCCTGGCTGAGCAGGACATCATTGGCTCTGTGGCCTGGTCCAAAGCGCTGGTGACCGTCAACGTACTGACTCGTGATGAGCAGCAGCAGTTGGAAGCAGCGCTCAACGCGTTACTGGAAGAAGTACGTGCTAATCCTGAGCAAATTCTGCAAAGCGATGCCGAAGATATTCACAGCTGGGTTGAAGGCCAGTTGATCGATAAAGTCGGCGCGTTAGGCAAAAAACTGCATACCGGTCGGAGTCGTAATGACCAGGTGGCGACTGACCTGAAACTGTGGTGTAAAGAGCAGGTTGCCGCGTTATTGGGCGCTACGCGTGAACTGCAGCAGGCGCTGGTGGCCACCGCGGAAGTGAACCAGGATGCGGTGATGCCGGGCTATACGCATCTGCAGCGTGCGCAGCCGGTGACCTTTGCTCACTGGTGCCTCGCCTATGTTGAAATGCTGGCGCGCGATGAAAGCCGTTTGCAGGATACGCTAAAGCGTCTTGACGTCAGTCCGCTGGGTTGTGGCGCGCTGGCCGGAACCGCTTATGATATTGACCGTGAGCAGTTAGCTGGCTGGTTAGGCTTTGCCTCTGCCACGCGTAACAGCCTGGATACGGTGTCTGATCGCGACCATGTTCTGGAGCTGCTCTCTGATGCGTCAATCGGTATGGTGCATCTGTCGCGCTTTGCGGAAGACATGATTTTCTTCAATACGGGCGAAGCTGGCTTTATCGAACTCGCGGATAAAGTCACCTCAGGTTCATCCCTGATGCCACAGAAGAAAAATCCCGATGCGCTGGAGCTGATCCGCGGCAAGTGTGGTCGTGTTCAGGGCGCATTAACCGGCATGATGATGACGCTGAAAGGTCTGCCGCTTGCCTACAACAAAGACATGCAGGAAGACAAAGAAGGGCTCTTTGATGCGCTTGATACCTGGCTGGACTGCCTGCATATGTCGGTACTGGTCCTTGATGGCCTGCAGGTAAAACGTCCACGCTGCAAGGAAGCGGCAGAGCAGGGCTATGCCAACTCAACCGAACTGGCTGATTACCTGGTTGCCAAAGGCGTGCCTTTCCGTGAAGCGCACCATATTGTGGGTGAAACGGTCGTTGAGGCAATTAAGCAGGGCGTAGCACTGGAAGCACTGACGCTGGCGCAGTTGAAGCAGTTCAGCACTGCGATTGAAGACGATGTTTATCCTGTTCTGGCCCTGAAATCCTGTCTGGATAAGCGTAATGCGCAGGGTGGCGTTTCGCCCGAACAGGTTGCCCGTGCTATTGCAGAAGCCAAAACGCGTTTAGCGTAAACGGCAGGCAAAAAAAGAGCGGGCATCAAATGCCCGCCAACCTCTAGCTTCAAAAACTACTTTTATTTTAGGCACATCATCAGAACAGCGGCGCTCCCGGCCGATGCTCAGATTCGTTACGTTCACCCTCTGCCTGTTATATGAAAGCCGGATAAGGCTTTCTGTCTTTTTGCGTTTTGCAGAAGGTTTCACGCGCGTTGAAAACAGGGATAAGCACTGCCTTCAACGTTCAGAAATACATTTCCCTGGGTGGCCATGATTCTGAATTTGATGCGGGCATTATTCCCATCCGCTCTTGATAGGGCCAATCGTTGGTTGCTATTCTATCTATCGCCACGAGCTATCGTGGAATGGAGGGTAATAATGAATATCCGTGATCTTGAATATCTGGTTTCGCTTGCTGAACATCGTCATTTCCGACGTGCTGCGGATGCCTGCCATGTCAGTCAGCCCACGTTGAGCGGACAGATCCGTAAATTAGAAGACGAATTAGGTGTCATGCTGCTGGAACGCACCAGCCGCAAAGTGCTGTTTACTCAGGCTGGCCTGTTGCTGGTCGACCAGGCACGTACCGTTCTGCGTGAAGTCAAAGTGCTGAAAGAGATGGCCAGTCAGCAAGGTGAAGCGATGTCAGGGCCACTGCATATTGGGCTTATCCCCACGACCGGTCCTTATTTGCTCCCGCAAATCATTCCTATGCTGCATCAGACCTTTCCAAAGCTGGAAATGTATCTGCATGAAGCGCAAACGCAGCAGCTGCTGGCTCAACTCGACAGCGGTAAACTGGATTGCGCGATTCTGGCGCTGGTCAAAGAGAGCGAAGCCTTTATTGAAGTTCCGCTGTTTGATGAGCCGATGAAGCTGGCGGTCTATGAGGATCATCCATGGCGTGATCGTGACCGCGTACCGATGTCCGATCTGGCCGGCGAAAAACTGCTGATGCTGGAAGACGGTCACTGCCTGCGCGATCAGGCGATGGGCTTTTGCTTTGAAGCGGGCGCGGACGAAGATACGCATTTCCGTGCCACCAGTCTGGAAACATTGCGCAATATGGTCGCGGCGGGAAGTGGGATTACGCTACTGCCAGCATTAGCCGTGCCCCAGCAGCGCATTCGCGACGGTGTCTGTTACCTGCCGTGTTACAAGCCAGTACCACAACGTACTATCGCGCTGGTGTACCGTCCCGGTTCACCCCTGCGCAGTCGTTATGAACAACTGGCAGAGGCAATCCGAACGCACATGCAAGGCTATTTCGACACGACGTTAAAACAGGCGGTTTAAGCCGTTTAATGCAGCAACGCGGTAGGCTTCGGCCATAGTCGGATAGTTAAAGGTGGTATTCACAAAGTACTCAATTGTGTTGCCACCATTTTTTTGTTCCATAATCGCCTGGCCGATGTGAATGATCTCCGCCGCACGTTCCCCAAAGCAGTGAATCCCTAAGATTTCTTTGGTGTCGCGATGGAACAGAATCTTCAGGCTGCCCACATTCATCCCGACGATTTGCGCACGCGCCAGATGCTTGAACTGTGCACGACCGACTTCGTAGGGGACTTTCATCGCGGTCAACTGCTGCTCGGTTTTACCTACAGAGCTGATTTCCGGAATGGTATAAATACCGGTCGGGATGTCTTCTATCAGATGCGCCGAGGCTTCACCTTTCATGATCGCCTGCGCGGCAATACGGCCCTGATCGTAAGCGGCTGACGCCAGGCTTGGATAACCAATCACATCGCCCACTGCATAGATGTGCGGCTGTGCTGTCTGGTACATGCTGTTCACTTTCAGCAGGCCACGTCCGTCCGCTTCCAGACCGACATTGTCCAGCGACAGTGAGTCGGTATTACCGGTACGACCGTTCGCGTAAAGCAGGCAATCCGCTTTCACTTTCTTGCCCGATTTAAGGTGCATGATCACACCGTCATCAACGCCTTCAATCTTCTCAAACTCTTCGTTGTGACGAATCACCACACCGCTGTTCCAGAAGTGATAAGACAGCGAATCGGACATCTCCTGATCAAGAAACGCCAACAAACGGTCACGGGTGTTAATCAGATCAACTTTGACATTGAGCCCACGGAAAATTGACGCATATTCGCAGCCAATCACGCCAGCGCCATAAATAATGACGTGGCCGGGTTCATGATGCAGGTTGAGAATCGAATCGGAGTCGTAAATGCGTGGATGCGTAAAGTCGACGTCATGGGGATGATAAGGGCGTGAACCGCAGGCAATAATAAATTTCTCGGCGGTCAGTTTTTCGCGTGTCCCGTCGTGATGTTCCACCTCAACAGTATTGGCATCAACAAAGTGGGCATCGCCCTGAAAAAGTTCACAGCGGTTGCGCTCATAAAAGCCCTGACGCATCGCCGTTTGCTGGCTGATCACGCTTTCTGTGTGATTGAGGATATCGGCAAAGGATGAGCGAAGCAGTCGGGTATGGTCGCTGTAAAGGGGATTCTGGTTGAATTCGATGATGCGGCTAACGGCGTGACGGAGGGCTTTTGAGGGGATGGTTCCCCAGTGAGTACAGCCGCCGCCAATGTTGTGATAGCGTTCGATAACCGCGATGCGTGCGCCTTGCTTGACCAGTCCCATCGCCGCACCTTCGCCGCCCGGTCCTGAGCCAATCACTATGACATCGTAATCGTAAGACTTTTGCATACCGATACGTCCTATTATTTATACATTTTTACAACGAGATTCTAACATCTCGCCGCGCACTTCTAAATTCTAACAGCGATTTTCATCACGTTTTGCCTTTCAGTGGTGTTTAACAAGCCGTCACAAAGTTTGCCCGACTGTACGCTGAATATTTTGTTATAGTGCTGTTTCAGAACCTCACAAGGCAGACAGAATGGGCGTCAGAGCGCAACAAAAAGAACGTACACGGCGTACACTCATCGAAGCCGCTTTCAGCCAGCTCAGCGCCGAACGCAGTTTTGCCAGCCTGAGTTTACGTGAGGTCGCCCGTGAAGCCGGTATCGCACCCACCTCTTTTTATCGGCATTTTAAAGATGTTGATGAGCTGGGTCTGACGATGGTCGACGAAAGTGGGCTGATGTTGCGCCAGCTGATGCGCCAGGCGCGCCAGCGTATCGCCAAAGGCGGCAGCATCATTAAAACCTCCATCGCGACGTTCATGGAGTTCATTGAGAATAACCCTAACGCGTTTCGTTTGCTGCTGCGTGAGCGTTCCGGAACCTCTGCTGCCTTTCGCGCGGCCGTGGCACGTGAAATTCAACATTTTATTGCTGAACTGGCTGATTATCTTGAGGTCGAAAATCGCATGCCGCGCAGTTTTACCGAAGCGCAGGCTGAAGCGATGGTCACTATCGTTTTCAGCGCGGGTGCCGAAGCGGTGGACATCGATATTGAACAGCGACGTAAGCTGGAAGATCGTTTGGTACTGCAGTTACGTATGATCGCCAAAGGCGCTTATTACTGGTATCGCCGGGAGCAAGAACGTCTGGCGGTAACCCTGGATAAACCTGAAGAGTTATGAATAAGGACCCCGACATGACCCACCCAAGCTCCCGTGATAAAGGCACGATGTTGCTGGCTTTTATTACCGGCCTTGCTATGAACGGCTCGTTCTCCGTGCTGTTTAGTGCTTTTGTCCCTTTTTCTATTTTCCCACTGATTGCGCTGGGGCTGTCGGCCTGGTGCCTGCATCAGCGCTATCTGAACAAAAGCATGCCGGATGGCGTACCAGGCCTGGCAGCCGCTTTTTTCCTGCTGGGCATTCTGGTGTATAGCGCGCTGGTCAGGGCTGAATACCCGGAAATCGGCTCTAATTTTATCCCGACCATCCTGATGGTCGGGCTGGTGTTCTGGATTGCCCTGCGTTACAAGCGCAACCGCAATCGGTAATAACGAAAACGGGAACCATCAGGTTCCCGTTTTTTTACGCTTTACGCGTCAGCAGCACGCCGCATTCCATATGATGGGTGTACGGGAACTGGTCGAACAGCGCCAGCCGTGTCACATCATGGGTTTGCGCCAGCACCAGCAGATTGTCACACAGGGTTTGCGGATTGCAGGAAATGTAGAGGATGGCGGGGTAAGCCTGCACCATCTTAACGGTTTCGTCATCCAGCCCACTGCGCGGCGGATCGACAAAGATCGTCTCGCAGTCATAGCTGTTCAGGTCGATCCCTTCCAGCCGGTTGAAGCTGCGCACCCCGTTCATCGCCTGCGTAAACTCTTCGGCCGCCATTCGAATAATCTGGACGTTATCAATCTGGTTCGCCGCAATATTATATTGTGCGGAAGCCACAGAAGGTTTGGCGATTTCCGTTGCCAGGACGCGACGAAAATTTCTGGCCAGCGCCAGCGAGAAGTTGCCATTCCCACAGTAGAGCTCCAGTAAATCCCCACGAGAACCCGTGGTGACGTCCAGTGCCCATTCCAGCATTTGAATGTTCATGGCGGCGTTGGGTTGAGTAAAGCTGTTTTCTACCTGACGATAAATCATCTCTTTACCGGCCACCGGCAAACGCTCATCCACATAATCCCGATCGAGACAGATTTTGGTCTTGGTCGCGCGGCCAATCAGCTGGACATCTATACCTTCAGCCCGTAATTGATCGCGTAACGTGCTGGCGGCCTGCTGCCACTCATCATCCAGCTTGCGATGGTAGAGCAGGGAAATCACGATTTGATCACTCATCGTGGACAGATAGTCGATCTGAAACAGCTTGTGGCGCAGCAGACGGTTATCCCGAATGGCCGCCATCATTTTTGGCATCACCAGGTTGATCAATTCACTGGCAGCAGGAAACTGATCGACGCGTATGCGCTGCTTAGTCTCCTGATCGAAGATAATGTGGTAGAGGTCATCGCCATCGTGCCAGATACGGAATTCTGCACGCATGCGGTAGTGACTGACGGGTGAACGAAACACCTCCACGGCGGGCGCAGCGTACGGCGTCATCATCGTTTCTAACCGACTGACTTTTTCCGCCAGCTGCGCGTCATACTGTTCAACAGGGAGATGTTCGGGTGTCATGTTTAATCCTGGTTAAGAGCTTACTTGCCGGGCGATTGTAGGCATTCACCTGCCGATGTCCAGTCTTGTGCGCTGGCACAAAGATACGATGTGTGGAGGTCTGGACTTGCCCATGCGCTCTTCGTAGACTGCTGGCACCGGCCTCAGCCTTGAGTTAATAGGGAATCCAGTGTGAATCTGGAGCTGACGCGCAGCGGTAAGGAATGTCAGGGTGATTGCAATTGCAGACACTGTCCTGCGGGATGGGAAGTCATCACCTGCTATGGTTCCCAGCCCGAAGACCTGCCGGTGTGACGTCGCCACTCGTACAGTCATCGCGTGCTATCGATTGTATGCCTGCGGCATCCTTTTTCTTTTGGATGCGATAAAAATGAGTAAAACAAAAGCCTCGCTGTTTGCCTTCAGCGCAACGGCGATTTCCCTCTGGGCGCAAAACGGTGTTGCGCAGGGAAGTGATGATACGCAAATCGTGACCGCCAACCGTTTTCAACAACCGGTTTCGTCGGTGCTGGCGTCTACCTCAGTGGTGACACGGGATGAGATTGAACTGTGGCAAGCGAAAAACCTTGTCGAGGTCCTTCGTCGCCTGCCGGGCGTTGATATCGCGCAAAGTGGCGGTATTGGGCAGAGCGCTTCAATGTATGTGCGCGGCTCTGAAGCCCGCCAGACATTGATTCTGGTTGATGGCGTCCCTTTTGCTAAGCCTGGTATTACAGGGGTGGCAGACTTCAATCAGATTCCGGTCTCCATTATCCAGCGCGTGGAGTTTATTCGTGGGCCACGATCGTCAGTATACGGTGCGGATGCCATTGGCGGTGTGGTTAACGTCATTACCCAAAATCCAGAGAATCATAATGAACTTTCAGCAGGGATGGGTTCGAAGGGATACCAGGAGTACAGCGGAAGCGTAAACCAGAATGTGACCGATCAAACTCGTCTTACCGTCGCAGGGTCTTACCAGGCGACAAATGGCTATAATATTCAGCCAGATTCGACATCGCCAACTGATCGCGATCGTGATGGCTGGCGCAACAACGCTTTCTGGGCAGGTGTTGAGCACACGTTTAATGACCTGTTTTCCGGCTTCTTTCGGGGTTATGGTTACGCTGCGAATGTTGACTACGATGCCGGTTTTCCAGGCGGAACGGATGAGCAGCAAATTTATAACCATTCCTTCGATACCGGCTTGCGCTTCAATAAAGGTGATTATTCATCACAGCTGGTGGCCAGTGACCAAAAGTACAAAATTTATAACTATGTCGGCGCTGACGGACGTTACGCAGATTCTAATACGCTGGATGATATGGAGCAGCGTAACCTGCAGTGGGGGAACGCTTTCGCGATAGGTTATGGCACCGTAAGTGCCGGCCTGGACTGGCAGCGTCAAACGTTGAGTTCGGTCGGGCAGCTTTTTTCTGGTCAACCCAGAGATACGGACAGCTATAAGCAAGATAACACCGGCGCTTATCTGACGACGCAGCAGCAGTTGGGCACGGTTACCCTTGAAGGCGCTTTACGGGGAGACGATAACCAGGATTATGGTCGTCATGGTACCTGGCAAACGGCGGCGGGATGGGAATTTGTGCCAGGCTACAAGGCTTCGCTCTCCTACGGTACAGGCTTCCAGGCACCCACTCTGGGTCAGCTGTATGGCCAAAAACATTTTGGCATTAGCGCTAATCCCGATCTTCAGCCAGAGAAGTCAAAGCAGTGGGAAGCCGCGCTTGAAGGGTTAAGCGGACCGGTTAACTGGCGCGTTGCGGCTTATCGTAATAGCGTCACGGACTTGATTGACTATGCTTCAGATCCGGTGACATTCCAGGGCGGCTATTTCAATCAAAAAGCGGTCACGCTAAAAGGTATCGAAGCAACGGCTGACTTCGATACTGGCTTCCTGCACCATCAAATAACCTTAGGCTACCTTGATGCCCGGCGGGATGCCGATGATGAAGTCCTGGCTCGCCGTGCTCGCCAACAGATGAAATATCAGTTAGGCATCACGGTTTATGAAGCTGATATTGATGTCATTTACCAGTATTTTGGCAAGCGTTATGACAATAACACCAGCCAGTACGCAAGCGAGCAACGTCGTTTACCGAGTTACAGCACAGTTGATCTCGCGGTATCGTATCCGGTCACATCACATCTGACCGTTCGTGGTAGAATCGCCAACCTGTTCGATAAAGATTACGAGACAGCGTATGGCTATCAGACTCCAGGAAGAGAGTATTACCTCAACGGAAGCTACAGCTTCTGACCTGCGTCCTACTGTGCTGGTGTTTGACTCCGGCGTAGGGGGGCTTTCTGTCTATGATGAGGTTCGGCAGTTACTGCCGAACCTGCATTATCTTTATGCATTCGATAATGCCGGTTTTCCTTATGGAGAAAAAACCGAGACCTTTATTGTCGAACGTGTGGTCGCGATTGTTGATGCCATTACTCGCCGCCATCCCATTTCCCTGGTCATTATCGCCTGTAATACCGCCAGCACCGTAACCTTGCCCGCATTACGTGAACGCTTTGCCTTCCCGGTCGTTGGTGTTGTTCCGGCTATTAAACCTGCAGCACGTCTTACGCGTAATGGTGTGGTGGGGCTGCTTGCAACCCGCGCGACGGTTCGGCGCTCGTACACGCATGAACTGGTGTCGCAGTTTGCCAGCACCTGCAAGATTGAAATGCTGGGTTCAGCCGAACTGGTTGAACTTGCCGAGGCGAAGCTCCATGGTAATGATGTGTCGCTGGATGAAGTCAGGCGCATCGTGCAACCCTGGTTACGCATGGCCGAGCCGCCGGACACGGTGGTATTAGGATGCACGCACTTTCCTTTACTGCGCGATGAGCTGCAGCACATCCTGCCGGAAGGCACGCGTTTAATTGATTCCGGGGCGGCCATTGCCAGACGTACGGCCTGGTTACTGGAAAATGAAGCACCTGAAGTCCGATCGTCACAGCAAAACGTGGCGTTTTGTACCGAGCTGGATGGTGAGGCCGTACAATTATCACCGGTTTTGCAGCGTTATGGCTTCCCATTGCTTGAAAAACTGGCGCTTTAGCGGCTTTTCGCTGAAAAAAACAGCACTCGGAAAATTAATTGAAATTAGCCCTTGTCAGCCGAAAAGAACTCCCTATAATGCGCCTCCACTGACACGGCACAACGGAATACGAAGCGCCGGGTTAAGTAGGGTTCAGAACGATTCGAACCGGTCAGTTAAGCAAAAATAAGTGCTTGACTGATAAAGCGGAAAGCGTAATATATGCAGCCCGCGCCACAGAGAAGTGTGGCACTGCTCTTTAACAATTTATCAGACAATCTGTGTGGGCACTCGCAGGATTGATATCAGCGTCTCCGGACGTAAAAAAATATCAAGTCTCACGAGTGAACACATAATGAAATTCATTATGACGTTTTACAGATGAGCACCGCTGAACTGGTTTCAGCAAATCAAACTT